>JBCBGM010000005.1:0-93806 GCA_038526735.1 Pseudomonadota bacterium
ACGTTCGTGCTGAGCCAGCGGGCCAGCGCCCACACGCCAGCTGAAGCACCATCCCTGTGAGGATCAAGGGGGTAAGGACAAGGCTCAACGCCAAAATGAAAAACGCCATATCCGTGACGTTGCTTGAGCCTGCCAAGATACCGCCCGCCAGCACCACATAACCCACGGCCCATGGCACAACCACCGAGAACGCGGCAATGCTCCACCTCCGTTTGTGGCCAACCCGTCTGCCGATGCGCGAGATGGCCACGGCAGCGAGGGCGACAACCACTCCGGGCACGCCCACAATCGCCATCACTGCAGGAAGGTTGTTCACAGCTCTTACTCCGCCGCGACCGCGCAGCCGTGGGTTTGCCACATCGTCGCAGCCTTGAGATGCTTCCAGCCAAAGGCGTGGTCGGTGTCGCCCTGCGTGCGCATGTGCTCGAGCCGTTCAAGCGCTTCGGCGAGCGTTGGTTTGTGGCCCGCGGGCACCCACCACATTACAAAATGCATCTCGCCCAAGACCTCAAACCACTCGGCCCTACGCTCGTAAAACTGCTTATGAATGGTGCCCCAGACAAAGCGCTCCAGCGTCTCCACACTCTCCCAAACGGTGAGGTTGGCGACATAGCGCGGGTCGCCGTCGATCTTGGCCTCGGTGTTGCCGGTGCCAGGTTCGCCCGAGCCCTCCATCATCCAGACAAAGCCGGGCATCCGCTTCCCAAGACCGTTCACCCGGTCGAGATTCTCCATGAACTCGGCAACGCGTGGGTCGTCGGTGTCAGCGAGAAGGCGGCCGACGTTGAGCTCGGCGAGGTGCATCGTCATCCAAACTCTCCGGAAATCCACATCCAGATCAATACCGGGACTGCCCCGCCCAAACCGATCACAACAAACCGTGCAAATCCCTTGGCCAAGATTACCACGAGCCAACCGAAGAAGGCACCCACACCCAAGCCGTACAGGATGTTCATTCCGCCACCGGTCACAGCGCCGACCCATCCCCCAAGACCAGCGCCGACAATCAAGCCGCCAATCGCCCACCAAGAGCGCCAGCGCTTGTCTTCAGCACCCAGACCGAACAGAGCCTCGAAAAACTCGCTCACTCCGCCGCCACCGCCGTGACTTTGCCGGTGCGTTTGGCTTTGATCCGGTCCTCGATCTCGTTCCGGTAGTGGCGGATCAGGCCCTGGATCGGCCAGGCCGCAGCATCACCCAAAGCGCAGATCGTGTGGCCCTCAACCTGTTTGGTGACGTCAAAGAGCATATCGATCTCTTCAAGCTCCGCCTCACCCGTCACGAGCCGGTCCATCACGCGCATCATCCAGCCGGTGCCCTCGCGGCACGGGGTGCACTGGCCGCAGCTTTCATGCTTGTAGAACTTCGACAGCCGCCAGATCGCTTTGATGATGTCGGTGCTCTCATCCATCACGATCACTGCCGCCGTGCCGAGACCCGAGCGCTGCTCGCGCAGATAGTCAAAATCCATGATCGTCTCGTCACAGATGTCTTTCGGCAGACAGGGCACAGACGAGCCACCCGGGATCACCGCTTTGAGGTTCTCCCACCCGCCGCGCACGCCGCCGCAGTGGCGGTCGAGCAGCTCGCGCAGGGTGATCGACATTTCCTCTTCCACCACGCAGGGCGTGTTCACATGGCCCGAGATCGCGAAAAGCTTGGTGCCGGTGTTGTTCGGCCGCCCGAAGCCAGAGAACCACGCCCCACCCCGCCTCAAAATGGTTGGCACCACCGCAATCGATTCGACGTTGTTCACCGTCGACGGGCAGCCATAAAGCCCGGTGTTTGCCGGGAAGGGCGGCTTGAGCCGTGGCATCCCCTTTTTGCCCTCAAGGCTTTCGATCAGCGCGGTTTCTTCGCCGCAGATATAGGCCCCTGCCCCATGGTGGACGTAGAGGTCAAAATCCCAGCCAGAACCAGCGGCATTCTTGCCCAAAAGGCCCGCGTCATAGGCCTCATCAATCGCGATTTGCAGCGCCTCACGCTCGCGGATGTATTCGCCACGAATGTAGATGTAGCAGGCATGCGCCCCCATCGCGAAACTCGCGATCAGGCAGCCCTCGATCAGGGTGTGCGGATCATGCCGCATGATCTCGCGGTCTTTGCAGGTGCCGGGCTCGGACTCGTCGGCATTGACCACCAGATAATGCGGGCGACCGTCGCTCTCTTTCGGCATGAAAGACCACTTAAGGCCCGTCGGGAACCCTGCCCCGCCCCGGCCGCGTAGGCCACTGGCCTTCATCTCTTCGATGATCCAGTCGCGCCCCTTTTCGATGAGCCCGGCAGTGCCGTCCCAGTGGCCGCGTGTTTGTGCCCCTTTCAGGCTGCGGTCATGCATCCCGTAGAGGTTGGTGAAAATACGATCTTGGTCGGCGAGCATCCCGCTAGCTTCCTTCTCTTGATTGCCCCCGCCAAACGCGCAGGAGCACCAAAAACGCCCATAAAAACGCGGCCAATGCCGCAAAATCTGCAAGGAAGGCAAAACGCACCGGCAACCCAAGCGCCGGCCCGGTGAGGTTGATCCCCACCCAGACGATCACAGTGGCGATAATGACGAAAAACGCCAAGCGCCCCTGCTTTCGGTGACTGTTCGCGCGCTCTTCGCCCACGAGTTTTGCTCCCTTTTGCCTCGGCCAATTCCCCGCCCGAGGCCTTATCGGTTGAGGGCGTTTAGCCCTGCATCAACGTCTTTGCCTGGCCCACCCAGTCATCCCGGCTGATGCGGCCCTTGAACTTGATCAGGTTCTCATCGGCCCAAGCCACTTCAGCTGCGGTCCAGTTCGCGATCTGATCGTAGTGGTAGACGCCCGCTGCGTTGAGCTCTTCCTCAAGCTTCGGCCCCACGCCAGAGATTTTCTTGAGGTCGTCCGCCCCACCATCGCGCGGTGCGCTCAAAAGCTCAGGCTTGCCATCGGCATTCGCCGTCTCGACCGGAGCAGCGGCGGGTGCAGCTGCGGGTGCAGGCGTTGGCGCCGGTGTTGCCGTCTTGGTCACGGTCGCGCTGCCCACGGGGGGCAGTGGCGTTGTGAAGATCGAGGCCAGGAGGGCCGACAAAACAATCGCCGCAAAGCCCCCGCCAAAAAAGGCTGCGTTGCTGAAAAAGCCCGTGCCCATTACGGCAATGACAAGATACACCACAACACCCGCCGCGATGCCCGGCAGCACCGCAAAGACGATGTCGGTTTCTGGTGCTTCTCTCAATGGACCCATTGCTGTCTCCTTTCCCCTTCGTCGAGGGATGTGTTCAAACGCTCCCGGAAAATAGCGTAACTCATTCTCCGGTGATGCGAGAGACCGTATCTTGATTTTCGAGTGCTAAACTCACCGAAGCGTTGGAAGAAAGCCGCTCTTTCTCCCAGTTGGTAAGCGAAGTGAGACCTCCCAACGGTTCTGAAGCGAAACGACCGTTCTGCGGGCCGGGAGTTGGAACCTGCCCGGCAGCCAATTCGTCGAGAATCTCGGCAAAGCGCGCGGCGGTCAGATCTTCGTAATAATCCTTGCCGATCTGCGCCATCGGGGCGTTGGCGCAGGCGCCCAGACACTCCACCTCTTCCCAGGTGAATTTGCCATCGTCGCTGAGGGTGAACGGGCCGGATGCAATCTTCTCTTTGCAGACCGCGATCAGGTCTTCGGCACCGCAGATCATGCACGAAGTCGTGCCGCAGACCTGCACATGCGCGATGCTGCCGGTGGGGGTGAGCTGAAACATGAAATAGAACGAGGCGACCTCGAACACCCGGATTTTGGCCATGCCCAGCATCTCGGCGATGGTTTCAATCGCCGGGCGGGTGACCCAACCCTCTTGCTCTTGCGCGCGCCACAGAAGTGGGATCACGGCGGAGGCCTGCCGCCCCTCTGGATATTTCGCGATCTGCTTCTCCGCCCAAGCCAGATTGGCGGGCGTGAACGCAAAGCTCTCAGGTTGCTCAGGGTGCAGACGACGCAGCATGGTCGCTCCTCAAGGTGAATAGACAGCCGGATCAAGCCCGATGACGCTCAACCAGACCGGAAGTTGAATGACATAAAGCGCCGCGCCGACAAGTGTGCCCACGCCCACTGCCCGCTTACGCTGGCCCCCGCTGACAGTGATGCCGGAGGCCACTCCGCCGACGACCGCACAAAAGCAGAAGTAGTAAAGGTCAAAGGCGGCGAGGAAGGCGGTCATTGGCAGAGCCTCGTATGCGCAAAGGTGCCCGTGTTGCTGTTGAAGCGCAGCGTGCCCTCAGCTGCGAGGCCCTCGATCACATGGCCCGAGATCGCCAGCCCCGCCTGTTGCGCAATCGGCCCCAGGCGGGCCTCGCTGCGTTCCCAGGTTTCAGCGCGCAAGGCGTCGGGGGTGACGGCGCACCGCGCGCCGTTGCGAAACACCTGCCGCACGCTGTTTTCAAACACATCGGTCACATCGGCGGCCGAGGCATCAAATCCCAGCACCGGGCGGCACGCGGACACCAGCGAGAATGCCTCCGTGCGTTCATAGCGGCAATCAAGAGCCGCGCCGCCACGCTCGATCAGAATGTGGCCCTCACTCGGGCCAGACAGCACCACATACCCCGCCTCAGACCCGATCAGATCAGGCCCGGATTGTGCCAAGGCAGGCGCAGCGAGCATCGCAGATATTGCCAGCGCATAGCGCACTATCGATCAATCTCCCCGAACACCACGTCGAGCGAGCCCAAGATGGCCGACACGTCCGCGAGCTGGTGACCGCGGCTGAGATGGTCCATCGCGGCGAGATGCGGATAGCCCGGCGCGCGGAGCTTTGCCTTGTAGGGTTTGTTGGTGCCGTCGGCGACCAGATAGACGCCGAACTCACCCTTGGGGGCCTCAACGGCGGCGTAAACCTCCCCGGCAGGCACGTGGAACCCTTCGGTGTAGAGCTTGAAGTGGTGGATCAGTGCTTCCATCGAGGTTTTCATGTCGCCGCGTTTCGGCGGCGTAATCTTGCCCCGTGCGAGCACGTCCTCACCCTTCACCTGATCGAGCTTTTCGATGCACTGACGCATAATCTTCACGCTCTCGCGCATCTCCAGCATCCGGCAGAGGTAGCGATCATAGCAATCGCCCTTCGTGCCGACGGGGATTTGGAACTCCATCTCGTCGTAACATTCATAGGGCTGCGCGCGACGCAGATCCCAGGCCATGCCAGAGCCGCGCACCATCACGCCCGAAAAGCCGTAGGCCAGAGCCTCTTCGCGGGTGACCACAGCAATATCGACGTTACGCTGCTTGAAGATGCGGTTCTCGGTGATCAGCTCTTCGATGTCATCGAGCTTGGCGTTGAACGTCTCCGTCCACTCCATGATGTCATCGACGAGCTTTTGCGGCAGGTCTTGGTGCACACCACCGGGGCGGAAGTACGCCGCGTGCAGACGCGCGCCGCAAGCTCGCTCGTAGAAGATCATCAGGTCTTCGCGCGGCTCAAAGCCCCAGAGCGGCGGGGTGAGCGCACCCACATCCATCGCCTGCGTTGTGACGTTCAAGAGATGGTTCAGGATGCGCCCGATTTCGGAATAGAGCACCCGGATGAGCTGTGCCCGCCGCGGCACCTCGGTGCCGGTGAGCTTTTCGATGGCCAGACACCAGGCATGTTCCTGGTTCATCGGGCTGACGTAATCGAGCCGGTCGAAATAGGGCAGGTTTTGCAGGTACGTCCGGCTCTCCATCAGCTTTTCGGTACCGCGGTGCAGGAGGCCGATGTGCGGATCGACTCGCTCCACGATCTCACCGTCGAGCTCCAGCACCATGCGCAACACGCCGTGGGCGGCCGGATGCTGCGGGCCAAAGTTGATGTTGAAGTTCCGGATCGACTGTTCCTGGCTCAGGACGTCGTCATTGGAGGTATCACGCATCTGCTGCCCTTTCCTGGGTGGCTGTTGCGGGGGCTAGATCCCAATTTGCGGGCACACGATCCCCAAAACGCTGCTCAATAAAGCGGTACTGCGGCTCAAGCGCCTCGCGCATCCGCGTGGCCCAATCACCAGGCATCGAGGCTTTGCGGCTGCCATGCACGCGCTTTTGCGCCTCTGCAGGAACATAAGAAATGTTCAGAGCTGCGCAAACCGCTGCAATAGTGCCGGGCTCAAAAAGCGCCTCGTAGAAAAAGAAATGCTGGTCGCTGTCCGGAAAGGCGCGGTCGAGCGCCTCTATTGTACCGCGATAGTCCGCGCGGCGTTGGTAGCGCGGGTCGGTGAAAGACGCCTCTGCAATTTCGGCCACGGCCTCTGCAAAGTCTTGCTGTTTGCGGCGCGCGCGTCGGCCCGCGTCCATGCGCACCTGGCTCCACATCCAGGCAACCGGGTCGCGCATCAGGAACAGAACGGAGGTGCGGAAGTGCATGCCCGCCATCTCTGAAAACGCATCTGATCCGAGAGTGGCGTAAAGCGGGGTGATGTCGCCGGTGGCACGGGTCTCTGCCGTTACCTCTTGGCACATCACCTCCGGATATCCCTGCGGCGAGGTCATCGCCTCCGCCAGAGAGGCCCAGCGATTGCGCCGCCCTACGCCGCGCATCCGCTTTTCCAGCTGATAGCGCGCCTGCGCCCGCTTCAGCCGCATCGGGATCGCCGCCACCAGGGGCGACCATCCAGAGCCGCGCGGGGCGTAAAGCTCAGTGAAGTAGGTCAGCTCTTTGAGATGCGTCAGCGCGACCTCGGGGTGGCCCAGCAGGTAGTCATACAGCCAGGTCGTGCCCGACTTCTGCGCGCCCACACAGAAGAAGAGCGTCTGATCCTCTCGCAGCAAATGACTGGCTGACAGCCCCATCAGCCCTCTTTCTTCTCGTCGCCCGGCAGCACGTATTCCGCGCCTTCCCACGGGCTCATGAAGTCGAACTGGCGGTATTCCTGTACCAGGCTCACCGGCTCGTAGACGACGCGCTTTTCCTCTTCGGAGTAGCGCACTTCGACGTAGCCCGTGGTCGGGAAATCCTTGCGCAGCGGATAGCCGCGAAAGCCGTAATCGGTGAGGATGCGGCGCAGGTCCGGGTGGCCGGAGAAGAGCACGCCGTACATGTCGAAGACTTCGCGCTCGAACCAGTTCGCGGAGGGGTGCACTTCGGTGATGGAGGGCACAATCTCTCGGTCGCGCACGGGCACACGCAGGCGGATGCGCTGGTTCTGCGTCATAGAGAGGAAATGATAGACGACATCAAAGCGTCGCTCGCGCTCGGGCCAATCGACGGCGGTGATGTCCACCAGCGTGGTGAATTGGCAGGCCGCGTCATCGCGCAAAAACCGCACCAGCCGCTCGATGGTCGAGGCGCTGGCCGTGATCGTCAACTCGCCGCGGTCCACATCATAACCCAGCACAGCCGCCTCTTGGCGCACCGCGATCAGCGCGCCCAGTTCCTCAAGATCACTGTCGAGTGTCGCGGTCATCGGACAAGCGTCCCAGTACGCCGAATTTTGCGTTGGAGTTGCAGAATGCCGTAAAGCAGCGCCTCTGCCGTGGGTGGGCAGCCCGGCACGTAGATGTCCACCGGCACGATCCTGTCGCAGCCGCGCACCACAGAGTAGCTGTAATGGTAATAGCCGCCGCCATTGGCGCAGGAGCCCATGGAGATAACGTAGCGCGGCTCTGGCATCTGGTCGTAGACCTTGCGCAGTGCGGGGGCCATTTTGTTGGTCAGCGTGCCCGCCACGATCATCAGGTCTGACTGGCGGGGGGAGGCTCGGGGCGCTGTTCCAAACCGCTCAAGATCGTAGCGCGGCATGGAGGTGTGCATCATCTCGACCGCGCAGCACGCCAGACCAAAGGTCATCCAGTGCAGCGAGCCGGTGCGCGCCCAGTTGATCGCGGCCTCAGTCGAGGTCAGCAAAAAGCCCTTGTCGGCGAGCTCATTCGAGAGCGCCTGCGTGGCGACCTCTTTGTCCGCGCCCGCGGTGTTGAGAGACGTGCTCACTCCCATTCCAGTGCCCCTTTGCGCCATTCATAGACAAAGCCGATGGTGAGCACGAAGAGGAACACCATCATCGACCAAAATCCCAGATCGCCCTGATATTGGAACGACACCGCCCAAGGGAACAGGAACGCCACCTCCAGATCGAAGATGATGAACAGGATCGACACGAGGTAGAAGCGCACGTCGAACTTCATGCGAGCATCGTCAAAAGCGTTAAAACCGCACTCATAGGCGGAGACTTTCTCTGGGTCGGGATTACGAACGGCCACGACGGCAGCCGCGAGGAGCAGCACCAGCCCCAGCGCTATCGCCAATCCCAAGAACACGAGGATTGGCAGGTATTCTCTGAGCATCTCGTCCAAGTTGCGGGTCTCCCCTTGGCTGCTTGGCGGTCCAGTCATTCGGATCGGGATTTGGTCTAGACCTGCAACGCCGCACGGTCAACGTGGCCAGGGGCGTCGAGACAGCGCCGCACCGCCTCTCAGCCCTCAAACACCGGCACCGACGCCGCGAAACCAAAGAGTTTCACCCAGCGGAGGACACTCTCACCTCCACGCTGTGGCGAATCCGCCGCTCACGGTTCCGTTAGCCGGAAGTGTGGTCCGAATAACACCGGCGTGACGTCACCCACCCGTGAGTGGCGTGTGAGGCGAATCTCCGCCTAGGCATTGGGCGTCCCGCTTGGGGCGTGACCCAATCAACTTGCTAATTACAGGGAATTCCCATGAGCAACTCCGCACTCAAGACCATCGCACTCGTCGGCGCCGTCACCTCTGCCCTCGCAGCCACCGCAACCGTCGCTTCCGCACAAGCCAACGAGAAGTGCTTCGGCGTTTCACTCGCAGGTGAGAACGACTGCGCCGCTGGCCCAGGCACCTCCTGCGCTGGCACCTCCACCGTCGATTATCAGGGCAACGCCTGGACGCTCGTTCCGGCTGGCACTTGCGGCGACATCGACCTGCCCGCCATGGCAGACGGCTCTGACCGCATGGGCTCGCTCGAAGCTCTGGCACGCGACCTGCCGGCATAAGCCTATCGGGCCGGGGACATTGCTCCCCGGCCCAATTCTTCTCGGAGACATCCCATGTTCGACCAGACCTCCACGCCCCGCGACGTCCCTCTCGCGCCCGGTGTTGGCTTTAAGGCCCAGCACGCCGAGGCGATCCGCAGCAACTCGGGCGCGGTGGCCTGGCTCGAAATCCACGCCGAGAACTACATGTCCGACGGCGGCCCGGCGATCGCACTGTTGCGCGAGATGCGGGAGCGCTTCCCGATCTCCTGCCACGGCGTCGGCCTCTCCATCGGCGGCGAAGGGCGGCTGGACCGCGAGCACCTCGCGCGACTGAAAAAGCTCGTCGAATGGCTCGATCCAGGGCTCTTTTCAGAGCATTTGGCCTGGTCCACCCATGATACCGGCTATTTCAACGACCTTTTGCCCCTGCCCTATACCGCAGAGACCGTCACCCGCGTCGCTGACCATATCGATGAGGTGCAAAACACCATCGGGCGGCAAATGCTGCTGGAGAACCCCTCCAGCTACCTCGCCTTCGCCGAATCGACGATGGATGAGATCACCTTCCTTGAGGAGGTCGCCAAACGCTCCGGCTGTGGGCTGCTCTTGGACGTCAACAACGTCTTTGTCTCCGCCACCAACCTAGAGATGGACCCGCTTTCCTATATCGACCGCTTTCCGGTGCATCTGGTCGGAGAGCTTCACCTCGGTGGGCATGAGGACGACGAGGACGAACTTGGCCACACCCTGAAGATCGATACTCACTCCCGCCCCGTGGCTCTGGATGTGTGGGACCTTTACGCCCGCGTTCTGCAGCGCGGCGGCGCGAAACCCACGCTGATCGAGTGGGACAATGACGTGCCTGACTGGCCGGAGCTGGAGGCGGAGGCCGCCCGCGCCGCTGCCGTGCTGGAGCGGGTCTGATGCAGCCGGGCTTCGCCGACGCGCTGCTGGCCCCCGACTTGCCGGTGCCCGGGGGGCTGATCCGCCCCGATGGTACGCCTGCGCCCAAGCGCTTCGCCGTCTACCGCAACAACGTTGTGACCTCGCTCATTGAGGCTTTAGAGGCGGGCTTTCCGATCACGCAAAAACTTGTCGGAGACGAATTCTTCAAAGCCATGGCGGGCATTTTTGTGCGCCAGCATCCGCCAATCTCTCCGGTCATGACACAATACGGCGCGGCCCTGCCGGAGTTTCTGGCGACTTTCGCCCCCGCCGCGAGCCTGCCGTACCTGCCCGATGTCGCCCGCCTTGAAGTTCTGACCCGGCAAAGCCTGCACGCCGCAGACGGGCAGCCGTCTCCAGACGCGCTGTCACAGTTGCCGCAAGAGGCGTTGGGCAGCGCAGAGCTCTTCTTCTTGCCCTCGACCCGGCTGATGACCTCGGATTATCCCGTTTTGTCGATTGCTGAGCGCACGCTCGGGCTCAGCACAGCTCCCCTTCCGCAAACTGGTGAAGACCTGCTTCTCACTCGCCCGCAGATGACCGTGACCTCACATGTCATGCCCAACGGCGGCGCGCTCTTCGTGCAAATGCTGATGAACGGCACGGCGCTTGGTGCGGCTGCCGAAGCCATGCCCGAGGGGTTTGACCTTTCCACGACCCTCACCGCCCTTCTGGCCTCGCAAGCCATCACCTCAGCCACCTTGCCGTGAAAGGCCAGCCCATGACCGATTTGACCGCCACCCCGCCCAAATCCAACCCGATCATCGCTGCGCGTGAAACGCACAATACCGTCGCTGCAGCCTGCCACGCGGCCAGTGACACAGTGCTCACAACGCTCGCCCGTTTTGCCTTCGCGGCGGTGCTGCTGCAGTTTTTCTGGAACTCCGCTGGCACCAAGCTCGATGGGCTGTTTACGCCGAGCCTCGGCGCATACGCGCAGATTTTTCCTAAAGCGATGGAGGCGGTGGGCTATGACGTCTCGCAACTGTCGGTCTGGCACACAGCCGTCGTCTTGATGGGCTCTTGGGCCGAATACGTGCTCCCCGCCCTCGTTGTCGTCGGCCTGTTCACCCGCCTCGCCGCTGTGGGGATGATCGGTTTCATCGCCGTGATGACCTTCGTCGACATCACTGGCCACGGTCTTGATGCCGCCACCATCGGCGCCTGGTTCAACGCTGGGGCATACGACCTGATTTTTGATCAGCGCACGCTCTGGGTCGTGGTTCTGTTGATGCTCGTCTTCAAAGGCGCAGGCCCACTCTCCGCCGATCGCCTCTTCGGCCTGAAGTAAGCGCAGGCCAAGATGGCCCGCCCCTACAGGGCAGGTCCAGCCTCCGGCGGGCATATTTGTGGACCATTGAAGCTGCCGTTTAGACCCAGAAAAAGAAAACGCCGCGCTGGGGAGACCCGGTGCGGCGTCAGTCTTGAAAGTGGCGCGGTTGACGGGGCTCGAACCCGCGACCCCCGGCGTGACAGGCCGGTACTCTAACCATCTGAGCTACAACCGCGCATCCACCTCTCGGCGGTGGACGGTGTGTATTCCGCAGCCTTGGGGGGGTCAAGCGGGATTTCGCGGCTTTTGAGTGCCATTTTTCCCCAGCTTGTCTGACGTCGCGACCGGCCGATCTGAGAGTCGTTTCTGCGATTGCGGCAGTGCCTTGGCCCTTGCAAGCTCTTGGCTTCAAAAACGAGGGGGCGGGCATGCGCGCGGTGACACAGTTTTACATTAACGGCGGCTGGGTCGCCCCGTTGGCAGGGCAAGAAGTTCCGGTGTTCAACCCTTCCACCGAAGAGGCGATTGCCACGATAACTTTGGGCGGAGAGGTCGACACAAAGGCCGCCGTTGCAGCCGCCAAAGCCGCGTTTCCCGCTTGGGCACAGAGCAGCAAGGCGGAGCGGGTGGCAGCTCTGGAGCGCCTTGCCGCCGCCTATGATGCGCGAGCGGAGGATATGGCTCAGGCGATAAGCCAAGAGATGGGAGCGCCAATCTCCATGGCGCGCGCCTCTCAGGTGGCAGCGGGGGCGGGGCATTTCAGGGATGCGATTGAGACGCTTAAGGGCTTCGCATTTGAGCATGTTCTCAGCGCAGATGCCCCGCGAGACATGATCCTGCGAGAGCCGGTGGGCGTGTGCGCGCTGATCACGCCGTGGAACTGGCCGATGAATCAGGTTGTGCTGAAGGTCGCCCCGGCGATTGCGGCGGGCTGTACTGTGGTGCTGAAACCGTCCGAGGTTGCGCCGCTGTCGTCTTACGTGTTTGCGGAGATTGTTGACGCCGCAGACCTGCCACCGGGTGTGTTTAACATGCTCAATGGCGATGGGCCGGGTGTTGGCACGCAACTCTCATCCCATCCCGATGTCGATATGGTCAGCTTCACGGGCTCAACCCGGGCAGGGCGGCTGATCACGAAAAACGCCGCTGACACCATCAAGCGCGTAGCGCTCGAATTGGGGGGCAAAGGGGCAAACCTGGTCTTTGCCGATGCGGATGAGAAAGCGGTGCCGCGGGGCGTAGCACATTGCTTCAACAACTCGGGTCAGTCCTGCAACGCGCCGACGCGGATGATCGTTGAGCAGGCGCGCTATGCGCAGGCCGTCGGTCAGGCGCAGGCACGTGCCGAGGCCACCAAGGTCGCCCCGGCGGCCGGCGAAGGTGCGCATATCGGGCCTGTCGTCTCGGAGGCGCAGTGGGAGAAAATCCAGGGGCTGATCCAAACCGGGCTTGATGAAGGGGCGCGTCTGGTGGCGGGCGGGCTTGGGCGGCCTGAGGGCGTCAATCGCGGATGGTTCGTGCGGCCCACCGTTTTTGCCGACGTCACCCCGGACATGACTATTTACCGAGAAGAGATCTTTGGCCCCGTCCTCTCCATCGCAGCGTTTGACGGTGAGGACGAGGCGATCGAGATGGCCAACGACACCGTCTACGGGCTGACGAACTACGTGCAAACCTCCGACATGGAGCGGGCCCGGCGGGTCGCTCGGGCGTGCCGGTCGGGCATGGTGGAGATCAATGGGGTGGGGCGCAGCTATGGCGCTCCGTTTGGTGGATATCGTCAGTCTGGCAATGGTCGTGAAGGGGGGTCGTGGGGGCTAGAAGACTTCTTGGAAGTGAAGTCTGTGGGCGGCTGGGCATAGTTGCATCGCGGCCGTTGGGCGCGACGATCATCGGGAACATCGCGTTCCCCGGCATCGGGCTGAGCCCCGACAGCACGGGCGAGTTCATGTTCTCGCTCTTTGCCGTCATCGGTATCTCGCCGCTCTTGGGGCACTACTTTTTCAAGCAAGGCAGCGAGTGCGCGGATGATGCCTATAGCGGGGTTGTGTTTCGGACCTATGGCGGATTTCTCGGCTTTATAGTGCGACTGCGCTGGATCATGGCGATTGTTCTAATCGGGGTCACTGCGGGCTGTTTTGTGCTGTTTGGGTAGGTGCGGCGGCAGTTCTTCCTCGACAGCAGCAAGCCACTTTACTTTGTGCACTACAAGCTGCCGCAGGGTGCGACGGTGCAGCAGACGTCCGCTGACCTGCAAATCGTCGAGGATTGGCTGGCAGATCGCGAAATCATCACCGCCACCACCGCCTTCGCCAAAGAGGGTGCCGCGCGCCTCATGCTCACCTACAACGCGGGGGACGCGAACCCCAGCTCTGGGAATATCATCGTGCGGGTCGCCGCGCTCGATTTGATGGAAGAGGAAATACAGGCGCCGGAGGACCTCTCCGCACGGGCGCCGCTACAAGGCCAGATGCGCAGCAAACGCCTGGCCTCCGGTGCAAGTGGGAAGGCGCCCATCGAGGCGCGGTTCTATGGGGCGGACCCAACGGTGCTGCGGGACCTGGCCAATGAGGCGAGAGAGCGACTGGCCGGGGCCTCTGACAACATCCTTTTCCCTCGCATCGATTGGGGCGGGAAAGAGCTGGTCTTAAAGGCGGATTATGCTGCGGGTCGGGCGCGGGAGGCGGGTGTCTCACGCAGTGATACCGCTCAGCTCAATATCCTCTTGTTCAAAGGCATCCTCCACACCGCTGTTATCTGGCTGTTCGTCCCCTGTCGTTGAACGGTGCCGCGCTTGGGCTGCTGGGCACGGGGTTGCCCTTTACCTTCACAGCACTTCTGGGGCTGTTGTCGCTGTCGGGCACGTTGATCAAGGACGGGAGTGTGCTGGTCGAAGAGATTGGCCTGCGCCGGAGCTGTCGCTGGATCGTGCAATTGTAGAGGCCTCAAGCTCGCGTCAGCACCCAGTGTTGCTGGCGGCCACGACGACGATTTTGGGGATGATCCCGCTGTTGAGCGATGCGTTCTTTGCGTCGACGTCGGTCACGACCATGGGTGGGTTGGCCTTTGCCTCGATCCTGACACTGGTCGCGGCGCCGGCGTTCTACCACATCTTTTTCACCCCACTGTTGCGGCGGTGGAGTGAGGCGATGGCCTAAGTCCGAAAGGCGCGTCGGGTTGACTTAAGCGCCCAGCGGCCTGCCATCCGTCTGCATTGAGGACGAAAGGGCTGCTCATATTTGCGCCACTCCCTGCTGTGGCGGCGAAAATTTGTGCGCCGCAGCGGGAATCCCCACGCGCCCATGTGTTTTTTGTTGATTACAGAGGCACTGCCTCAATGCTCAACCGTAGCAGTGCACTTAGGGTTCCGCTCTGATCTGAGGTCTGGTCCGAGAAGTGCAGCCGTACCGGCAAATTCCGTACGGTCCACGGAGGGACAAAATCCCGGGAGGTCACTGCGTCGGCTCGCCCGTCTCCCCAGACATGTTCCGCCACCGGGCGACCTTCCCGACCTTCGGCGGAACGAAGACGGGAGAATGCTATGAAAACCTCGCTGATCGCGCTGGCCACAGCCGCCGCTCTTATCGCACCCCATGCAGCCCTCGCTCAGGAAAAGACCGAGTTTCGCGTTGCCTGGTCCATCTACGTTGGTTGGATGCCTTGGGGGTATCTGGAAGACAGCGGCATCATGGACAAATGGGCCGACAAATACGGCATCGATGTCGAGATCGTGCAGATCAACGACTACATCGAATCGATCAACCAATACACCGCTGGCGCGTTTGATGGTGTCTCTGCCACCAACATGGATGCGCTCTCGATCCCCGCAGGGGGTGGCGTGGACACCACTGCGCTGATCGTCGGCGACTACTCCAACGGCAATGACGCGGTGATCATCAAGGGTGAGGGCGATCTTGCCTCGCTCGCGGGCAAACCGGTCAACTTGGTGGAACTGTCGGTCTCGCATTACCTTCTGGCGCGCGGGCTCGATAGCATTGGCCTGTCGGAGCGTGATCTGGACGGTGTGATCAACACCTCCGACGCTGACATGATCGCGGCGTTCGCCACGGATGACGTGGAAGCGGTGGTGACCTGGAACCCGCTCGTCTCCAGCATCCTCGAAGACCCCGCCGCGACCAAGATCTACGACAGCTCGGACATTCCGGGAGAGATCATCGACATCATGTTCGTGAGCACCGAAACGCTGGAGGCAAACCCAGACTTCGGCAAGGCGATGGCGGGTGCGTGGTACGAGGTGATGGCGCTGATGGCAGCGGGTGATGAGGACGCGCTGACCGCGATGGCCGAAGCATCGGGGACTGATCTGGCGGGCTACCAAGCGCAGCTGGATTCGACCGAGATGTTCTATGACCCAGCAGACGCAGTTGCCTTCACTCAAGATGAGGCGCTGAAAACCACGATGGTTGAGGTGGCGGAGTTCCTCTTCGACAAGGGCATTCTCGGTGAGGGTGCACCAAGTGCGGATTTTGTGGGTGTCGAATACCCCGATGGCTCCACCACCGGTGATGCGAGCAACGTGCAGATGCGCTTTGACACCACCTACATGCAAATGGCCGCCGACGGCGCGCTTTAAGAGCTCAGGGCTGCCCTGCGAACCGGGGCAGCCCAACCGACAATGCGCCTCATCAACCGTACCCCGAGCCGACCGCTAATCGTCTTTCTGGCGATGCTGCCGTTTGCCGTGGTGCTGATCGCCTACGTGATTGGCTCCGAGATCCGGCTGGCGGAGAACCCGTCGGACAAGCTCCTGCCCGCGCCCTCTACAATCGCAGAGACGGCGGAGCGGCTCTTTACCCAAGGCGACCGGCGCACGGGGCGCATTTTGCTGTGGTATGACACGGCGATCAGCCTGCAGCGCTTGGCGATTGGAACGCTGATCGCCGCGACCTCCGGGTTGGTTTTTGGGCTCTTGATCGGGCTGTTGCCCCATGTGCGCGCGGGGCTTTCCGGCTTTGTCGCGGTACTCTCGATGATCCCACCGCTGGCGGTATTGCCGATCCTCTTCTTGATGTTCGGATTGGGAGAGACGTCGAAGATCATGCTGATCGTGATCGGAATCACGCCGTTTTTGATCAGGGATATGAGCCAGCGCGTGCTCGATATTCCGCGTGAGCAGATCATCAAGGCGCAGACGCTGGGCGCATCGTCTTTGGTGATCGCGATCCGTGTGGCGCTGCCACAGATTTTGCCGCGCCTGATCCAATCGGTTCGCCTATCGCTTGGACCGGCCTGGCTGTTTTTGATTGCGGCGGAGGCGATCGCCTCTGATCTGGGGCTGGGGTATCGGATTTTCCTCGTTCGTCGGTTTCTCGCGATGGATGTAATCCTGACCTACGTCTTGTGGATTACGCTGCTCGCTTTCTTGATCGATTGGGCGCTCAAGACATTGTCCCGCAAAGCCTTCCCCTGGGCAGGAGGGTCGTTGTGAGTTTCGTCGCCGTGCGCAACATCTTCATGGAGTATGACAACCGACCCATTTTGGAGCGAGTGGAGTTGGATGTGGCCGAGGGGGAGTTCATCTCGATTGTCGGCGCATCTGGCTGTGGGAAGTCCACATTTCTCAGATTGCTCCTCGCCGAAGAGCGCCCGACGCGGGGGAGCATCAGCATCGATGGCGCCGAACCCGCGCTAGAGCCGGGGCTGGAGCGCGGCGTTGTGTTTCAGCGCTACTCGGTCTTTCCGCATATGACCGTGCTGCAAAACATCGTCGCCGCTGAAGCACTGAAAACACGTTTTGGCTTTCTGCCCCGCGCCCAACGCAAGGTTGCCGAAGAGCGCGCGCAGGAAACGCTCGACCGGATCGGGCTCGGCCATATGGCACAAGCCTATCCGGCGGCTCTCTCCGGCGGGATGCAGCAGCGCCTTGCCATCGCGCAGGCGCTCACGGCACGCCCGCGTATTTTGCTGCTCGATGAGCCCTTCGGCGCGCTAGATCCGGGCACGCGGATGGCAATGCATGACTTTTTGCAAGAGCTGCGCGCCGAGACGGGCATGACCGTTTTCATGGTCACCCATGACCTTGAGGAAGGGTTCAAGCTCGGCGACCGCGTGCTCGTTTTCGACAAACCCCGCTGGGACCCTGATGCGCCTGAGCGCTTTGGGGCCACAATCACCTATGACTTCGATGCCCGCTCCGGTGGCATCCCATACCAAACACTGACGGAGGACACCCATGTTCTGGCACCCGCCTGAGCGCAGCCGCTCACACCATCCGGCTGACCAGCGCCACGACGAGGCGCGCAATCACCACCCTGACCTGAGCAAGCTTCAGGGCTGGAAGGCGATGCGCGCTGAGGCAGACCTCCCTACAAAAGGCTGGGATGAAGAGCGCCGCTGGGCCTTGCGGATGGGGCTGACAGGCGCGGACTCGATCGAGGACAAGTCGATCCCCACTTTCGCACGCGGAGAGCTGCCGCATTATGCGGGGATCAACACCTTCCTCAAAGCGCCCTACGCGGAAGATGTGACCGAGGTGCAGCACTATGATGCTACGGTACTGGGCATCCCGTTCGATGGCGGCACCACCTACCGCCCGGGCACCCGGTTTGGGCCGCAAGGGGTACGCAAAATCTCGGCGCTTTATACGCCCTATAACTATGAGATCGGCGTGGACCTGCGCGAGCAGATGACACTTTGCGATGCGGGCGATGTCTTCACCATTCCAGCAAATATTGAAAAGAGCTTCGACCAAATCACCCGCGCCGTGAGCCATGTGTGCTCAAGCGGGTCGCTGCCGATTATGATTGGCGGGGATCATTCGATTGGCTTTCCGTGTGTGCGGGGGATCGCGGAGTGCACCTCCAAAAAGATCGGTATCGTGCATTTTGACCGCCACGCGGACATTCAGGAGAAAGACCTCGACGAGCGAATGCACACCACGCCGTGGTTCCACGCAACGAACATGCCGAATGTTCCCCCCAAGAACCTTGTGCAGGTCGGAATAGGCGGCTGGCAGGTGCCGCGCGAGGGCGTGAGAGTGGCGCGGGAGCGTGAGACCAACATCATCACCATGGGCGACATGGAGAAAATGGGCGTCGATAAAACCGCCGAAATGGCCCTGGAGATGGCCTGGGATGGGGTGGACATGGTCTATATGTCCTTCGACATCGACAGCATTGATTGCGGGTTTGTTCCCGGTACTGGCTGGCCAGAGCCCGGCGGTTTCCTCCCGCGCGAAGCCTTGGCGCTTGCCTCTAAAGTTGCAGCCGAAGGGATTTGCGGGATGGAACTGGTGGAGGTCTCACCGCCCTATGACACCTCCGACATCACCGCGCTCATGGGCACACGGGTGATTGTGGATGTGCTGGGGGCGATGGTCTCTAATGGGACGCTTGGCAAACACAAAGTGCATATCGACAAACCTGTCAGCATCCCACATGGCGAGTTTGAAGGGCGGAGGTGGTCCAATGCCCCATGATCACCCGCACGATCATGCGCATGACCACAGCCATGATCACAACCACAACCACCGCGATCCTTACCACCTGCACAGCCATATGGAGGCGGCGGATTACGCAGCCGAGCTTCAGGTGCTCACCACACAGTTTATCGAGGGATTCTGTGCGGCGTCCGACAAGGCCGCCTACCTCCGAATTGCGGGCATCCCCAACGAGATCGATGACCCGGACGGCGGCCCAAAGATGAAGCTTGTAGATATTAAGCTGACCACCGAATGGCAGGTCGGTACGGCCTCACCCGGCTTCGGATCGCGGGAGCTGAGCTACTTGCCCTTTCCGGGTGAGATGATCTCAGAGCGCACCAACATGGGGTTTATCTACGTGTCCATCGACCGGCAGATCGTGACTGACCTGAAGGCGTTTTTGACGGCAAAGGGGGCGTAGGACGCACACGCGCCTGCGTCGTTTGCAAACTGCTCGGGCTCACCCCTCCCAGTTTTTGCTTCAACGCAGACGGGAGACGGTATTCTATAAGGCAACATAAGAACACGGCCGCAGAGCGCTGCGGTCGATAAACTGCCTGAGGAAACGACATGTCAAAACCCTGCATTATTTGCGTCGCGATTACGGGTTCTCTGCCCACAAAGGCGCACAATCCAGCGGTTCCGATCAGTGTATCCGAGCAGGTGGAAAGCACGCACGAAGCGTTTGAGGCGGGGGCGACGATTGTGCACGCGCATGTGCGCAACCCCGATGAAACTCCCTCGTCCGATCCAGAGAAATTCGCGGCCCTCAAAGAGGGTCTTGAGACGCATTGCCCCGGCATGATCATCCAGTTCTCAACCGGGGGGCGCTCAGGAGCGGGGCGCGAGCGGGGCGGAATGCTGCCGCTGCAGCCCGATATGGCGTCTTTGTCTGTAGGCTCGAACAACTTCCCAACCCGCGTTTACGAAAACCCGCCAGACCTGGTGGCGTGGCTGGCGGAAGAGATGCAGGCCAATGATGTGAAGCCAGAGATTGAGGCGTTTGACCTGTCGCACATCCTAAAGGCCAAAGAGATGGCGGATCAGGGGCTGCTGACCGGCACGCCCTACGTCCAGTTTGTCATGGGGGTGAAGAACGCGATGCCCGCCGACAAGCCGGTGTTTGAGTTCTACATCACCACGCTTAAGCGCCTCTTCGGAGAGGATGCACCGTGGTGTGCCGCCGGGATCGGGCGACATCAGCTGGAGCTGAACGAATGGGCGATTGCGGCGGGTGGGCACGCGCGCACCGGGCTGGAAGACAACGTGCGATGGGACAAAGACACCCTCGCACCCTCAAACGCCGCCCTCGTGCGGCGTGCGGCAGAGATCTGCGCCAAAAACGAGCGCCCCGTCGCAACAGTTGCGCAGGCGCGGGAGATCATCGGCCTCAGAGCGTTTTCTGGATGAGCAGACGCGCCCTAATCCCGTTTTGACACGCGATATCCGAGTGGGAAGAGTTGCAGGCCGAAGCGTTCTTGAACGTAGCCCCAGATTCCTTTTGGCGCTCTAAGCATCACCACGATTGCCACCACACCGAGCACGATCAAATAGGTGGTGCCGAGATCGGCAAGTGTTTCGCGCAAAGCGAAGAAAACCAGCGTTCCGATGATCGGCCCTTCAATCGTTCCGATCCCGCCGATGACGACGATAAAAATCACAAAAGCCGTCCAGTCGTTCACTGAGAACGCCGCATCGGGCGAGATGCGGAGTTTTTGCAAAAAGATCAGCGCGCCGACCATCGCCGTCATTGCACCGGTGACGACATAGACCACGAACTTGGTCCGCCAGATGTCGATCCCCAACGATCCGGCTGCAAGCTCATTGTCTCGGATTGCGGTCAGCGCCAACCCTCTGCGCGAGCGCAGAAAAAGGAACACCGCGACAATCACCAGCACGGCGGCCCCCAGCGCAAGCCAATACGCCAACGCCTCACGCCCCGAGCGGGACGATGCCATTGAGCGCACAATGCCCACGGGCAGCGATGTTCCGGACCCTCCTCCAAGCGAAGAGGCTTGGGCGAACGACAGGCGAAAGACCTCAGCGATGACCCAAGTGCCGATTGCGAAGTAGGCCCCCCGCAGCCGAAAGATCAGCGTTGCAACAGGGATGGAGATGAGCGCTCCGAGCACGCCCACGCCGAGGATCGCGACCAAAGGATGTAGCCCTCCAAAAATCGTCAACGCAAAGAGCATGTAGCCGCCAAAGCCGACATAGGCCTGCTGGCCGACCGACACGAGACCGGCATATCCGGCCATCAAATTCCACAGACAAGCGAGCGAGAGGTACAGAAACAGCTCCCCCATTAGGCGCAAATCCGCGCGGCCAGCCCACCAAGGGGCGGCGATCAACCCAATCAAAACGAGCGTGCCCAGCACGGCTGCGGCGCGCGCCGCGGGTGACGTTCGGGAAATGATATAGGTCTCTTTGCTCATCCGCTCACCCTCGGGAAAAGTCCGTTCGGCCGCACGGCCAGAACCACCAGAAATGCGATGTGACCTGCGAGGAGTTGCCAGCCTGGGTCAATCTTTGCACCAACGGTTTGGGCAACGCCCAAGATGACACCCCCTGCAAGGGTGCCCCACAGGTTGCCTAGGCCGCCGATGATCACCGCCTCAAACCCATAGATGAGCCGCGCCCCACCCGCCGTTGGATCAAACGACGTGCGGATGCCCAGAAGGATGCCCGCGATGGCTGTCACCACCAGTGCAAGCGCCATGGCAAGGCCAAAGATATGGCGTTTGTTAAGGCCCATCAGCTGCGCAATGTCCTGATTGTCAGAGACGGCGCGAAAAGCGCGACCAAGCGGTGTGCGATAGAAGATGAACTGCAGCACTGCGATGACGGCCACAGCGATCCCAAACGTTAAGAGCGGCAGAACACCGAGCGACAAACCACCGACGGCAACGCTCGCCACCTCAAGCGCGCCCGCGTCCATCTTTTGCGGATCCGCGGTGTAGCCTTCGAGAAACAGGTTTTGCAGGATAACCGACAACCCGAAGGTCACCAGAAGCGGCGGAAGGATATCATCCCCAAGGGTTTGGTTGAGGATACCGCGTTGCAGGACGTACCCAAACGCACCCATCGCCGGCATGACCAGCAAGAGCGCCAAGAGGGGATGCAAACCGGTGGCCATTACAACCGTTAGGCCAAGATAAGCCCCCAGAACGATCAGCTCCCCATGGGCGATGTTGACCAGACGCATCACTCCGAAGATGAGCGAGAGACCTGCCGCGAAAAGCGCATAGAGCCCGCCAAGCAAGGTGCCTTGTACAAGTGCGTTAACCCAATCCATCTCAATCGATCCCGAAGTAGGCGTGGCTGATCGCCTCGCGGCTGATGTCTTTTGAGCTGCTTTCCAGCGTCACGCGCCCCTCCATCAGACAATAGACCCGGTCAGAGACGGAAAGCGCTTTTGAGATGTCCTGCTCCACAATCACGGCTGACATTCCTTCGCCAACGATGTCAGGCAGCGCGTCGTAGATCGTTTTGATGATGACAGGGGCGAGGCCGAGGCTGATCTCGTCGAGCAAGATCAGATCGGGGTTGGACATCAGCGCGCGCCCGATGGCGACCATCTGCTGCTGACCGCCCGACAGCGCGGTGGAGGGAAAGGCGCGTCGCTCTTTGAGCACCGGGAACAGCTCAAAAACCGTGTTGAGGTTCCACGGCCCGGTGCGTTTTAGACGCCCCCCGATGAGCAGGTTCTCTTCCACCGAGAGCGACGGGAAGAGCTGCCGCCCCTCCGGCACAAGCGCAATCCCTAGCGCCGCAATCTGATCTGCTCGAAGCGCACCAATAGGCTGCCCCCGGTAGCGCACTTGATCAGCACCATTGCTCATCAGACCAGAGACGGAACGCAGGAGCGTTGTTTTGCCGGCACCGTTGGCACCAATAATGGCCAATACTTCACCCTGTTCGAGGGACATATCCACGCCATAGAGGGCCTGGAAATCACCGTAGTGGGCGTTGAGGCGTTGCAGGGTCAGGATCTCAGGCATCGACTTCAATCCCGAGGTAAATCTCCTGCACTTCCGGGCTCGCCATGATGGCCTTCGGCTCCCCATCGGCGATCTTTTTGCCAAAATCGATCACGATAAGACGGTCCACGACCGCCAAAAGCGCATGAACCACGTGTTCGATCCAGATGAGAGAGACGCCACTTGCGTGCACATCCTTGATCGTCTGGATCAGCGAGACGCACTCGCTCTCGGTCAGGCCCCCGGCGATCTCGTCCAGGAGCAGGAGCTTGGGGTTGGTGCAGAGCGCTCTGGTCATCTCAAGCCGTTTGCGGTTGAGCAGTGTGAGGCTTCCAGCGGGGACGTTTGCCTTATCCATCAGCTCGGTTTGCTCAAGCACCTCCAGGCAGCGCTCTTCCGCAGGGCGCCCTGACAGGCCCGCAGACTGGGTTGCCGCGACCATCGCATTCTCAAAAACAGTCATGCCTGAAAACGGCTGCGGCACCTGAAACGACCGGGCAATACCAGCGCGGCACCGCTTCGCAGCAGAGTGGCGGGTCACGTCCTCACCCTTAAAGCGGATGGTACCGCTTCCCGGCGCAAGCGTGCCGGTGATCAGGTTGAACATCGTTGTTTTGCCCGCACCATTGGGGCCAATGACACCCAGCGCCTCCCCCTCGCGGAGGGTGTAGCTGAGATCATCCGCAACGGTGACGGCCCCGAAAGATTTCGTCAGCCCGTCAAGCTCGAGAATATTGCCCATCACATGCGCGGGCCGCCTCCAAAGCCGAAGGCGGCCCTGCTCCTTAGATCAGCTTCAACTCGCCCGTGAGCGGGATATCCGGCTGAGCAGAGTTTGCGACGATCTTGAGGTCGAAGCTGTCGCCCTCTTTTTGCCATTGCCCACCGACAAGCGGCGTCTTGGACACGTTCTTCACCGGTCCAGAGGACCAATCGACGGTGCCGACAATGGTGTCGAGTTTGGTCGCGGCAATGGCGGCAGTGATAGCTTCGTAGTCCTCAAGGTCCTCTGTGCGCTGAATGACATCGGCGGCGACCTCAAACAGTGCATGCTTAAAGCCAATGGGCTGTGTCCACGGGCGGCCGGTTGCGGCGGAGTATCCGTTGGCCAGCTCTCGCGCCGTTGTTCCAGTCAGCGAGGAAGAGAACGGATGGTTCGGAGACCACCACACCTCAGATGTCAGACCATCCGCACGATCGCCGTAGCTGTCGATCACCGAAGGGAACAGGAGCGCTTTGCCCACTGACACGACCTTTGGGTTGAAACCCTGCTGAGCCGCTTGCGCCCAGAATGTTCCAAAGTCCGGTGGGATCATCACACCCGTCACGATTTCGCATCCGGCATCCCGGAAGGCTGCGATCTGGTTGGAAAAGTCATCGGTCAACGGCTGGTAGCGGCCGGGATCGGTCAGTGAGAATCCTGCTCCGGCGAGTGCCGGAGGCATCCCAAGGTTGGCATCCCCCCAGGCGTTGCCATCCGCATCATTCGGGAACAGGCCACCAACGGACTGCGACACGCCGGACTGCCCCCAAATGTCGAGGAACACGCCGATGACATCCTCAAGCCCCCAGAAGAAGTGATAGGTGCTCTGGAACCCTTCCGCCGGATTGCCACCACGGCCAAAGAAATAGGGCTGCCAGGGCGCGTCGGTGGTGATGCAGGGCACTTCGTTGATCTCGGCCTGATCGGCGACCGGGTTGGTCGTATCAGGGGTCGCGGCCGCCATGATGATATTGACTTCATCCCCGAGGATCAGATCCGCGGCAACCTCGGCTGCACGGTTGGGGTTTGACTGGCTGTCGCGAGTGATGATCTCCACGCCCCAGCTTGAGCCGTTGTTCTCTAGCCCACCAGCGAACTGTGCGCGGATGCCTTCGAGGATATAGTCATCCGCCTCTGCAAAGCCCGCGAGAGGGCCGGTTTTGGGACTGACAAATCCCACTTTGAGCATCTTGTTCTGAGCGTAGGCGCGGGTTCCGCGGAGAATTGCAGGGGCAGCAAGTGCAGCGCCGGTTGCGGCGAGAAAGCTGCGCCGCGAGGGCCGATTCAGCTTGGTATGTTTCATGTTTTCCTCCCATTGATGGGCTCTTTGGCCCTTATTCTGAGCGCTACCAAACCATAATATCGATATTTTTGGTAGCAGATTTGTAAGTCTAGCCTGACATGATGCGCTGTCAGCCCTCCGGCGCCAAAATAAAGTCGTGGATGACCTCGAAGAACGGGCCTGAGGCCCCTTCGTGAGCGATGCGCGCGGGGTCTTCGATCAGATCGAACTTGGCCAGAAGGCTCTCTTTCACGCCGAAGACCGCATCAGACTCGATGTATTCGTCGTCGGGATCGAAGATGTGCGTAACCAACGTCTCAAACCCTTCGGCCTCAAGGATGTAATGCAGGTGCGCGGGCCTGTTCGGATGACGACCGAGAGAACCTAAAAGCTTACCAACGGGGCCATCATCGGGGATCGGGTAGAACCGAGGCTTGGCGCCCCAGAAGTGATAAACGCCATCCTCACCGGTTCTAAAGACTCCGCGTAGGTTGAACTCGGGCTGAATGCCCTTTTGCTGCACGTCGTAAAAACCGTCGTCATTGGTCTGCCAGACATCAATCTTTGCCCCGGCAATCGGCTGGCCATCGGTGCTGAGAATGCGCCCTTTGATCAACATCGGCGCGCCCTTACCATCGAGGCAGATGTTGGCGCCCATCGGCAGTTCGGGCACATCGGGGATGTGGAACGGCCCCAGAACCGTGCTTTCAGACGCGCCACTCGGCTTTCGGTTGTTGATTGCATCGACCAGCATCGACACGCCAAAGATGTCTGAGAGCAGGATAAACTCCTGCCGCCAGTCGTCAGACTTGTGCCCGGTCTCCGTGAGAAACTTGATCGCCTGAAACCACTCTTCCTGGGTTGGTTCGATCTCTTTGACGGCGGCGTGCAGGTGGCGGGTGATCGCCCCCACCACCTCGGCCAACCGGGGTTCTGTCGTCTCGGCAATGCGCGCCACAACGACATCAGCGGAGTTCTCTTCGGTGAAGTATCCAGTTGTAGCTTGGGTCATCACGGCATCCTTCATTTTGCGAGAACCGCGCTCAAAACCCGCGCCAACTCTGCCTTTGGGTCATCGACCATCGCGCTCGACCGCCACGCCACGTGATGATCGGGGCGGACCAACACACAGCCCGCGTCGCCCACTTCTCGGGAGCGTGCCCAGTCTCCGGTGTGATCGACGAAGGTTTGTCGGGGTCCGATGATGTGGCTGGCAATCTCGATATCGAGTTCAGAGGCAACTGAGTGCGCGGCCGCCTCCCAAGCCTCTCCACCGAGGCCCGTCAGCAGCGTGAAGCGCCCATTGCCCGTAAGATCGAGCGTTGAGTGCTTCCCACCCTTCGCGTCATAGAGCCAAGAATGCGGGAGGCGCGCGCCGGGCCAGGTGGTGGGCTGGTAGTGTAACTCTGCGTCGAGCGCGAAGTCGGGCTCCATCTGCCGATCAGTGTCAATCGCATCCGACCGATAGCGCTGGTTCATCTCGACGCCATGGGCATCAAACTCATATTTCTTGAACGCAATCGCGGCATCAAGCGCAGCGCGCTGCGCCTCCGCCTCCGGGCCGGATCCGCAACGGGCATCCATGTTGGCTTTGATGACGTCGATATCGTCGCCGCCGGTCATGCCAAGCGCCTCAAAGATCGGGCCAAACTCACCGATGGACTGGTTGGCCCGCGTCACAATCTGCTTGGCGATGGGCGCGCGCTCAGCGTTGTAGCTGTCAAGAAGCGCCTCCCCCGCCTGCCCTTTCAGAACGGCGGCAAGCTTCCAGCAAAGGTTGAAGCTGTCTTGGATCGAGGTGTTAGAGCCAAGCCCGTTTGAGGGCGGATGGCGGTGCGCCGCGTCACCCATAATGAACACGCGCCCGTTCGACATCCGCTCTGCATAGGCGTCATTTACGGTCCAGGTGTTGGCGGAAAGAAGCTCAATTTCTAACTCCGGATCGCCCACAAGCTGGCGTGCAACCTCTGTCGCCAACGCCTCATCCACCTGCGGGGCAGGCTCGTTGATGTCATAACCCCAGACGATCAGCCATTCGTTCCACGGGCGGATCATCCGTACCAGGCCCATGCCAATACCACCGACATCGGCGCCGGGCTGCATCACCCAGTAGAGAACACTGGGCCGGTGCGCGACGTATTTGGAGAGGTCCGCTCGGAACAGAATGTTCATCGAGCCGCCAACACCCATCTTCCCGGCGATGGGGAGTTTTTCCGCCTCTGCGACCAGCGAATTGCCGCCGTCCGCCCCCAGCAGGTACTTGGATCGGACGGTCAGCTCTTTGCCGGTCAGACGGTCGAGAAGCGTCGTCGTCACGCCGTCGCTGTCTTGCACGTGGCTCTTATACTCGGTGCTCATGCGGGCCTGTGCGCCACGCGAGCAGGCGGTCTTAAAGAGAAGCGGCTCCATGAACGTTTGGGGCAGGTCGTTCATGAACGTGGGGCTCGACATCAGATGCTCCGCCTTAGAGAGCGGGTGCGTGCCCCAGCTGTTCATCCGCCCGATCTCTTCCCCGGCGAGACTTTCGCAAAAGACGTTCTCGCCCATCAACTCCTGCTCGGTGGCGTGGAGATAGGCCTCATCTTCGACGTCCCGGCCCAGATCGCGCAGCACCTCCATCGTGCGCTGGTTGGTGATGTGGGCGCGGGGTGTGTTGGCAAGCCACCGGTAGCGGTTCACAACCATCACATCGACGCCATAGGTGGCCAAAAGCGCGGCCGCCGAAGAGCCCGCAGGGCCCGTGCCGATGATCAGTACGTCTGTGGTGATGTCAGCCATGTCGTTTCCAGTTTTTTTTGTTATGGGTATGCGGGCGCTTCGCCCTTCTATGAGAACGCCGGCGCTTCGCCCGACCATGCCGCACGCAGCAGCGTGCGGAGGTCTGTTTCGGTGATGGGGTGTGGATTGGGGTATGGGCGCTGCACGGCGAGTTTGGCCGCTTGCGCAAGGTCATTCTCCGCCAACCCTAGTTCGCGAAGAGCGAGAGGAGCGCCCATCTGAGCTGCGAAGCGGTGGAGTGCCTGCCCCGCAGAAGAACCACCCAAAAGCTCTGTGATCGGTGCAAGTTCAGCACGAGCTGAGCGCGCATTGTAAGAGATCGCATGCGGCAGGATCACCGCGTGGGTTTCTGCATGGGGCAAATTGAACGAGCCGCCAAGCGTGTGGCAAAGCTTGTGGTGCAGGGCCATCCCGACTTCACCGAGCACCCGGCCACACTCCCATGCGCCACGCTGTGTCGCTTCCCGCGCGGCCAGATCGCGTGGCGCGTCGATAACTCGGGGCAGACCAGAAACAAACGCCGCCAAACCCTCTCGCGCCATTGCGTCCGTACGGTTGGTTCTGTTCTCGGCGTAAAGCGCTTCTGCCGCATGGGCCATGGCGTTGAGGGCGGAGGTAACCGTCATCCCCTTTGGTAGGCTTTGGACCAATTCCGGATCATAGAGTACAGCGGCCGGTCGCACTTTTGGGTCCGTCAGCGTCGTCTTTACCCCGTTTTCGGTTTGCCCAAGGATCGGAGTCGCCTCGCTTCCCGCATAGGTCGTTGGGATTGCGATTTGCGGAAGGCCGGTGCGGTACGCCAGAGCCTTCCCCAGCCCGATTGTGGAGCCGCCCCCAATCGCTATCAAGCAATCCGCTTCGACCTCTGCGAGATGCGCGAGCGCCTCTTGCGTGACATCGACCGGGGTATGCATCGCCGCCTTGGTAAAAACACCAGCGGCGAGGGGGCCTAGATCTGCGGAGGTGGCGAGAGCTGCTTCGCATTGGGTCGGCGTTGACAGGACCAACGCGCGTCTACGGCCAAACGCACGAACAACTTCAGCAACGTCGTGACGGCATCCTGCCCCAAAGCGCGCGAATGGTTGTTCTGTTGTTACGAGCATGCCGCTTCTCCCCACGGGCAGCATATGCTCGAAATCTGAGATGTTGATCGAAAGTTATACCGCTAATATAGCTTTTAGTTATGCAGATTGACCCTCGCCACCTTAGCCTTCTCGCCGCGATCGTGGATGCTGGCGGTGTGTCGGAAGCTGCGACGCGGATCGGAAAATCCCAGCCCAGCCTGTCGCGAAGCGTTTCATTGCTCGAAGCGCGGCTCGGCGCGGACCTTTTTGAGAAAGGCAAAAGACCGCTCCGCCCCACCGAGCTTGGCTTGGCCTTGGCCGACGAAGGGCGCACCATCGCCCGCGCCACAGAAGCCGCGGCACAGACCGCGCGCAATCACACCAGCGGGCGGGCGGGCACCATTCGTGTTGGGGGCACGCCCGTGTTTATGGATGGTGTCATTTCCGCGATGATCGCGGCGTTTCAGAGCGAATTCACGGGGCTGCGTGTTGATCAAAGCTATGGCTATCTCGACGCGCTCATGACGGAGCTCGAGCGCGATCAAATCGATCTCGCGATCTGCCCAATCCCCCGCAGCGAGGTGCCGGACGGCTTTGAGTTTCAAGAGCTCTTGCCCGGTCGAAACGTGATTGTCTGCGGTGTAGGACATCCGCTGTCGCGCAAAACATCTTTGCGGCTTGATGACATCGCCCCCTACCCGTGGATTGCCCCGCCCGCTGACAGCCCACTGTTTCGAGATCTTCGGCAGACGCTGAGCGAAATTGGGATCTCTGACATTCGGATCAGCTTTTCGGGCGGATCGCTTGCATCGATCCTGAACGTGCTCGCAGGCTCCGATGCACTGGCAATCCTGCCCTACACAGTGGTTTTTGCACATCGCACAACTGGGCGCTTGCACGCTCTGCCGATCAAAATCTCTCACCCAGAGCGAAGCCTCGGATTGCTCTCACGAAAAGGCCCCCGCTCCCCAGCAGCGAGCCACTTTTGCAGCTATCTGGCGTCGCTTGTTAAAGCACTTTCCCGCCAGATCGCAGAACACGAACGCCTTCAGGTGTGGCGGGTGTAGACGTGGGGTGAAGTTGGCTCGGTCGTTTCTCGATGTATGGGTGGTGTTGCCGGACGGCTGGCTACTGATGCGGCAAGGGTAAGGCTATCAACTCAAATCTAACCTTCTGAGTTTTTTCGATGGTGCCCGGGGGGGGACTCGAACCCCCACGTTGTCTCCAACGGCGGATTTTGAATCCGCTGCGTCTACCAATTCCGCCACCCGGGCCTGTGGCTTCTCTATCTCTCTGCGAAGGGGCCCGCAAGCGGTAGACATTGCGCGAGGTTGCGGGCTATCTCGCGCCTATGATCCGCGCCCTTTACGACCGCACAATCGCCCTGGCCGAGACGCGCTATGCGCTGTTCGCTTTGGCCCTTGTCGCATTTGTCGAGAGCTCGGTCTTCCCGATCCCACCCGATGTGATGCTGATCCCGATGATCCTCGCCGCGCGCGACCGGGCTTGGCTGATCGCGGGCGTCTGCACCATCGCCTCCGTGCTCGGGGGTGGCGCTGGATACTGGATCGGGATGGAGCTTTTGGAGACCGTCGGCCGCCCTGCCCTAGAGCTTTACGGTAAGGCAGACCGATTGCCAGAGTTCTCTGAATGGTATGCCGAATGGGGCGTCTGGGCCGTGCTGATCGCGGGCATTACGCCGTTCCCCTACAAGGTCATTACGATTGCCTCGGGTGCTGCAGGGTTCGATTTTTGGGCGTTCATGGCCTCATCCGTCGTGGCGCGCGGGCTGCGCTTTTTCATCGTCGCGTGGCTGCTCTGGAAGTTCGGCCCCCCCATTCGCGCCTTTATCGAAGAGCGATTGGGGTTGGTGTTTACCGTGTTTATGATCTGCCTCGTTGGTGGCTTTGTAGCGCTGCGCTACATCTGAGCCATGGCAACCGTTGGCACCCGACAAACTCTGATCCTTACCGCTGCGGCCGGTTCTGCTGGGTTGATGATCGCCGCGTTGGCCTTTCAATACATCGGAGGCCTGCCGCCCTGCCAAATGTGCATCTGGCAACGGTACCCACATGTGGCCGCGATTGCTCTCGGAGCGCTAGCAGTGCTTTTGCCGGGCGGTGCGCGGTTCATCGCATTGCTCGGCGGCCTAGCCCTCTTCGCAACCGCTGCCATCGGCGCGTTTCATGCAGGTGTCGAGCAGGGCTGGTGGGAGGGCGTCACGGCTTGCGCGGCTGGCGGAGACGTTACCGCACTCTCTACCGAAGACCTGCTCGCCCAGATCATGGAAGCCCCTGTGGTGCGCTGCGACGAGATCCCGTGGAGCTTGTTTGGCATCTCCATGGCCGGATGGAACGCTCTGTTGTCGCTAGCTCTCGCGGGCGTGTGGGTTCAAGCTGCCCGCGCGTAGCAGTTACGCGTCGAGCTCTGCGTCCCAGTAAAGAAAGTCCATCCAGCTCTCATGCAGGTGGTTTGGCGGAAAGCGTCGACCCATGTTCTTAAGCTCTTCGGCATCCGGCTCCTGCGCCGGGCGTCGGAGGGACATGTTGGCTTGTGCGAGCGTTTTAGAGCCCTTCTTCAGGTTGCAGGGCGCGCAAGCCGCCACAACATTCTCCCAGGTTGTGCGCCCGCCGCGGGAGCGGGGGATCACATGGTCAAAGGTTAGCTCCCCGGTCGCGCCGCAATATTGGCAGGTGAAGCCGTCACGCAGAAACAGGTTAAAGCGCGTGAAGGCGGCAGACTTCGCCGGCTTTACATAGTCCTTGAGCACCACCACCGACGGCAGCCGCACCTCGACCGACGGGGACCGCACAACGTGGTCATATTCAGCAAGGATTGTGACCCGGTCGAGAAAGGCAGCCTTCACGGCGTCTTGCCAGGGCCAGAGCGACAGCGGGAAATAAGACAACGGTCTGTAATCTGCGTTGAGCACAAGGGCGGGGTGGTCTTTCAACCCTGCCGGACTTCGGACAAAACTCGTTGCGAATTCAGTTGTCATGACAAACCCATCCCTCGCGCCTGAGGCGCTGCTCCCGGGACGGGACCCCGTCCCTGCCACGACTATATCTAGCCGCCTTCCTCAAACAACCCTCTACATTGTGCGCGTTTAGGTCGTTGATGACGCTTTGATGGAGAATGTTGATGTCTGTTTGATGTCAACGACAAGGCCCGCGCTCAAAAACTGATCGTGGGTTCCGCCGTATGAGACGACTGGCCGAGCGCTACCCCAGAACAGACTGCAAAAACCCAGCCGCCATCTGCAACCCATCGGGCGCGATTCCATGCGGCGTGCCGGGGGAGGTGTGGGTGGCAACTTGGAAATCCGCAGCCTTAAGCGCGGTTTCGGCTTCTCCCATCGAGGCATAGGGCACCACCGGGTCAGCGTCGCCGTGGATCAACAAAACCGGCGGCTTCGTCACCACTTCAGTCAACGCCTCAGGCACCAACAACCGCCCTGAGAAGCCTATGATCCCGGCATAGCCCTCCGCCCTCCGTGGCCCAACATGCAGCGACATCATGGTGCCCTGCGAAAAGCCCAGCAGCACCGTCTGTGCGGGCGCGATTCCCGTCTCCTCCGCCACCGAGTCCAGATAGCCGTTTAGATCTGCAATCGAGCTCTCAAAACTGCTCGCCATCTGTGCCTCGGTCGAGCCATCCATCCACGGGATCGGGAACCATTGGTAGCCGAACGGGTTGTTCGCACAGCGCTCGGGCGCATTAGGGGCTGTAAAGACCGTGTCGGGTAGTACCGTCGAGAGCGGATCAGCGAGGCCGATCAGATCATTCCCATCCGCGCCATAGCCGTGCAGCAAAATCACCAGGGAACGCGCAGTGCCGGATGCGGCGGGCTTGGTTGGTCCGGTCAAAGCCATCAGCGGATCCCTTCTCGATCTTTCGCCACATGGTAGTAGGCCCAGAGCAACCGCGCCGCAACCGCACGCCAAGGCGACCATTCCTCCGCCAAAGTGCGCAGCGCCTTTTCCTTGGGCCGCTCCTCCAGATCAAACAACAGCCGGGCTGATTCCTGCAGGGCAAGGTCTCCGGGCGCGAAGACATCCGCGCGCCCGAGCGAGAACATCGCATAGATCTCCGCCGTCCAGACGCCGATGCCCTTTACCTCGGTCAGGGTCGCAATGACCTCCGCATTTGGCAGCGCGGTAAGGGCGTCATAGTCGATCTCCGCCGCAGCCAGCGCATGCGCATAGCTCGCCTTTTGACGAGAGAGGCCCAGCGCCCGCAACGCCTCTGCGTCGCGCGACAAGACCCCGTCAATGCTCGTGGCCTCTGCCGCCTCCAACCGCTTCCAAATCCCCTCCGCTGCCGCGACAGAAACCTGCTGAGAGACAATCGCCGACAAAAGCCGCGCAAACCCGCCCTCACGCCGCCGGAGTGGCAATGGCCCAGTTTGCGCGAGCGCCTTCGCAAACCTTGGCTCGCGCGCGGCAAGCCAAGCAGCACCTTCGGCGACACAGGCGTCAGAGACTATGATACGGCCCACGGTCATCTCGCCGCGCTACCACGAGATTTCTGCGACGGCGAGCGCTGAATCACCGCCCCCGCTTGACACCACCCCTGTCGCGTGTAGGTAGCGGGTTCGAGATTTCGGGCCCTGCTTTCGCTGGCCCTTCAAGCAGTCCGGCATGTCCGGCGCGGGAGATGACACATGGCAAAACCAGCCACGATCAAGATCCGCCTGAACTCCACCGCGGGGACCGGGCATTTTTATGTGACGAAGAAAAACGCACGCACCATGACTGAAAAAATGTCGGTCAAAAAGTACGACCCGGTCGTGCGCAAGCACGTAGAGTACAAGGAAGGCAAGATCAAGTGATCTGAGCCCTTCACGGTCAAGACCTATAAACGCCGCTCCACACCCGGAGCGGCGTTTCTCGTTTGACGGCACTCTCCCGCCCGGCTCGCGCCGGTTGGACCAAGCCGGGGCTGCCGCCCCGGACCCCGCAGATATTTTCAACTCTGCAGAAACTAAACACTGCGCCTTGCGTCTGCAGAGTTCGAAATATCCCAGGGGGTTCGGGGGACTGGTCCCCCATCGCGCGGAGCGCATAAAAAAAGGGCCAGAGGTTTCCCTCTGGCCCCGGTATTTTGTGTCGCCGCCCTTACTCTTGAGACGAGCCGAACAACTGCAGCATCATGATGAACATGTTGATGAAGTTGATGTAGAGGCTCAGTGCGCCCATGATCGCGGACTTGCCCAACCACTCCTGCCCGCCGGGCACCGTGGCGAAGTGCAGGTATTCGACCTTGAGGCGCTGCGTGTCGTAGGCGGTCAGGCCGGCGAAGATCAGGATGCCGATCGCCGAGATCGCAAACATCAGCGCCGAAGAGGCGAGGAAGATGTTGATCACCGATGCGACCACCAGGCCAATCACGCCCATGAACAGGAAGCTGCCCCAGCCGGAGAGGTTCTTGTTGGTCGTGTAGCCGTAAAGCGACATCGACGCGAACATCGCCGCCGTTGCAAAGAACACCTGCGTGATGCTCATCGCCGTGAACACCAGGAAGATCGACGAGAGCGAGGCGCCCATCACAGCCGCAAAGGCGTAGAAGGCGAGCTGTGCGACCGGTGCCGACAGGCGGTTGATCGACGCGCTCAGCCCGAAGACGAAGATCAGCGGAGCAAACATCAGCACCCAGCGCAGTGGCGAGGTGTAGAGTGCCGCGCCCAGGCCGGTCAGCGCCTGCTGGCCGGTGGCCGGGTCTGTGGTGACTGCAAGCCCCGAAAGTGCCCAGGCGACAAGCCCGGTGATGACCATGCCGACAGACATCGTCCCGTAGACTTTGTTCATATGGGCCCGCAAGCCCGCATCAAGCTCCGCGCTCATCGCGCCAGCGCGGGTGGCGGTAAACTGGTCAGCCATCTCTTTTTCCCTGACTAAATATCTGGCCGGGGCACAATTGCCCCGATTACCCGACAATATCGGAAAGGATGCGCCTTCGTTCAAGGGGTATGATCGGTCGCAGGCGCGCGTTCCACGCGGCGATAAATACCGGTTTTTTCGTGTTAATCCTGCGCGCGCAGCACACGTGCGGGGCGTGTGGCCAAAGGCCTCCAGGCAAAGGCTAATCCAGCAAGAAGCGTGGTCAGTGCGCCGGCCACTACGATTGCGACGGCTGAGACAGGCTCGAAGGTGTAAGACGCGTCCATCACGTAGGTCATTACTCCCCAACCCGCGAGGCCACCGGCGAAAATCGCCACAAGGCCTGCCGCTGCGCCCAGAATCGCGGAGCGCAGTGCAAAGCTGGAGAGGATTTTGCTCCGTGCAGCGCCCACGGTTTTGAGGACTGCCGCTTCAAACACCCGCGCGCGTTCACCCGCAGCGGCAGCGCCGATCAACACGACAAGGCCTGTGATCAGTGTTGCAGCAGCGCCATAGGATGTAGCCGCTGCCAGACTTGCCAACGCCTCTGTCACACGTGCGATCGCATCGCGCACGCGGATCGCGGTGATGTTTGGATAGGTGCTGGCAAGGTCGCGGAGAAGCTGTGCCTCCGCTTCTTCTTCGGCATAGACCGTCGCAATATGAGTGTGAGGTGCCCCCGCAAGCGCTCCGGGGTTCATCGTCATGATGAAATTGATCCCAGCGTTCGAGAAATCGACGACGCGGAAGGAGGCGATCTCGGCGGTGATGTCACGACCCAAAATGTTGACCGTGATCTCATCGCCGATCTGGAGGCCAAGCTCTACGCCCTCTTCCTCCGCAAAGCTCACCAGCGGCGGGCCCGCGTAGTCTTCGGGCCACCATTCGCCTGCGGTGATGGTGCTGTTGCCGGGCGTTTCGGCATAGGTGACGCCGCGGTCGCCATCGAGGGTCCAGTGATTGCCGGCAACCTCGCGGGCGGGCACGCCGTTGATGCGGGTGATGATCCCTCGCAGCATCGGAGCTGTGTCAACGCGGGTGACGCCCGGATCGCCTTCCGCGCGGTCCAGAAAGCCGGGAAGCTGGTCGTTTTGGATATCGACGAAGAAGTATGAGGGGGCGACGTCTGGCAGGTCGTTCTCGATCGCGCCACGCAGGTTGCTGTCGATCTGACCGACGGCCGCGAGCACCGTCAGGCCGAGACCGAGAGAGAGCACGACGGAGGTCGCCTCCCCTCCCGGTCCGCCAACAGCACCAAAGGCCAAGCGCAGCGAGGTGCGTCCACGGGCAAAGCGGCTGCGCGCAAGGCGGCGGGTGACGGTACGCACAAGGCGCGCTGCGAGCATCAGCAGAATAAGCGCTCCGAGGATGCCTGCTGCGGCCCAAACGGCAAGGTTTGGGATGCCAGAGAACCACGCAGCGAGCCACACGAGCAGCGCAAAGAGGGCGATGATGACCGCCAGATAGATCGGCCGGGGCAGGCCGCTCACACCGCCTGACACATCTCGGAACAGGGCGGCCGCGCGCACCTCCTCGGTGCGGGCGAGCGGCCACAAGGTAAAGATGAGCGCGGTGAGAAAGCCATAGATCGCAGCCTCTAGAAGCGGTTCGGGGTGCACCGCAAAGGCGGCGGGCACCGGCAAGCGTGCCTTGATGAGCGGGGCGAAGGCGAGCGGTGCCACAGCGCCCAGGATCAGGCCCAGCGCAATGCCCACAACCGAAAGTGCCCCGATTTGCATGAGGTAGGCTGCAAAGATTGTCCGCCCGTCGGCACCGAGTGTTTTGAGCGTGGCGATCACGGTGATCTTGCGGTCGAGATAGGCGCGCACGGCGGAAGAGACGCCAACGCCCCCCACGGCCAACCCGGCCAAGCCAACGATCACCAGAAACGCGCCCAAACGGTCCACGAATTCAGCAACGCCAGGCGCTCCGTTGCGCGCATCGCGCCACCGCAGTCCGCTGTCGCGGAAGAGTGCGAGGGCGTCTCCCTCCAGCGTTTCTAGGTTTGTGCCCTCTGGCAGAGTCAGCCGGTAGGAGGTGTCGTAGAGCGTGCCGGGGGCGATGAGGCCGGATGCCTCCAGCGCTTCGGTCAAAACGATCGTGCGAGGGCCGAGGCCAAAGCCTCCGCCTGCGCTATCGGGTTCGCGGGTGAGCACGGCGCGGAGTTCGAACTCCTGCAGGCCGAGACTGAAGCGGTCGCCCAGAGACAACCCCAAACGGTCAATCAAGACCCGCTGCATCGCGGCACCGGGCACATCGCGAAACTCAAGCGCGCGGGCGAGGTCGCTTTCCCCTTCAAGCCCGACCTCGCCAACCAACGGATAGAGATCATCGACCCCTTTCACCTGCGTCAGCGCGCGTTCGGTTTCGCCGTCTCGCGGCACCACAGCCATGGAGCGGAAGTCAACGATCTCAGAGCTTTGAGTGGCGTTCTCGGCCATCCATGCAAGCTCTTCATCTGAGGCAAAGCGGTAGGTGAACGACATCTCAGCGTCACCGCCGAGGATCACCGCACCCTCTCGGCTCAAGCCCTCTTCGATGGCAACCTTGACCGAGCCCACAGCAGCAATCGCGCCAACGCCAAGCGCGAGACAGGCGATGAAAATACGAAACCCGCGCAGGCCCCCGCGCAATTCGCGCCGGGCGATACGTGCAGCATTTGCGAGCGTCATTCGGCGGCCCTCCGGGCCTCATCCGCGTCAATCCGGCCGTCACGCAGGCGCACGACCCGGTCACATTTGGCGGCAAGGTCAGGGGAGTGCGTGACGAGGATCAGCGTCGCCCCGTGCCGGTCGCGCAGACCGAACATCACGTCCATAATCTGCTGGCCGGTGGGGCCATCGAGGTTGCCGGTCGGCTCATCCGCCAACAGAATTTCAGGCCGGGGAGCTGCAGCCCGCGCAAGCGCCACGCGCTGTTGCTCACCACCTGACATTTGCGCCGGGTAGTGGTCGACCCGGTGTCCAAGGCCCACAGCCTCAAGCTCCTCCTCGGCGCGATCAAACGCATCGCGGTGGCCGGCAAGCTCTAGCGGGGTTGCAACATTCTCCAACGCCGTCATCGTCGGGATAAGGTGGAAAGACTGGAAGACGATGCCCATATGCTCGCGGCGGAACCGGGCAAGCTGGTCTTCGTTCATCGCGGTGAGATCTTGGCCAAGAGCCGTGATTTTGCCCCCGGTGGCACGTTCCAGCCCGCCCATGATCATCAGGAGCGAAGACTTGCCACTCCCCGACGGACCAATCAGCCCCAGCGTCTCCCCGCGCAGCACATCCAGCGTGATGCCGTGGAGGATAGCCACATCCCCCGCGTTGCCAGCGAGCGTGAGACGGGTATCTGTCATCGAGAGGATCGTGTCGGTCATAGCGCAGCCTTTTCGGGCGAGAGTTGCCCGGCCATATGGTGCAGCTTCTCGCAGGCGCAACCTGATCGGCGCGGTTTTGCTGAGCCTGTTGCCCGTGGCGGCACAGGCACAAGAGATCACAATCGCGGCATTGGGCGACAGCCTCACACAAGGCTTTGGCTTGCCGCAGGAGGACGGTTTCGTTCCGCAATTGGAGGCGTGGCTGAACGACCAAGGCGCAGATGCGCGGGTGATCAACGCCGGTGTCTCTGGCGACACGACAGCGGGCGGTGCCTCGCGGATCGCATGGACGCTGACGCCTGATGTGGACGCAATCATCGTCGCTCTCGGTGGCAACGACTTGCTGCGCGGGATCGATCCGGCCGCCAGCCGCGCGAATATGGAGACGATTCTCTCGACTGCATCCGCGAGCGACCTGCCCGTTCTGGTTATCGGCCTGCCTGCGCCACTGAACTACGGCCCTGACTACAAGCGCGACTTCGACGCGATCTTTCCGGAGCTTGCCGCTGAATACGGCGCTCTGCACATCGAGAACTTCCTGGAGCCAATCACCGAGGGCGATCAGGCCACCAACGCAGGGCTTTATATGCAGGCCGACGGCATCCACCCTAATCGTGATGGGGTCGGGCTGGTCGTTGCGCATGTGGGGCCAAGCGTGCAGGAGTTGATCGCCATGGTGGAGTGACAGTTCTCAGCAGTTTTCACCCAGACAGTGTTGAAAGCTGCTGCGTATCAGTCGACTCATCGATATTATTCGATTTCGGCCGGCTCGGCCGCGTTAACCATGGGGCTTTCAGTGCGCAGTTTCATCGCCCTTGAACTCCCACATCCGCTTTCGGAGGGCCTCTCTGCGCTCTCCGATACCCTGCCCAAAGGTCTACGGGTCGTCCCGGACGATGACCTTCATCTGACCCTTGCGTTCTTGGGGGATGCCTCCGAAAGCGCACTCCAAGACATCGCTGACGACCTCGATACCCTCACCTCTGACCCAATCGCATTGGGGGTCACGGGCATCGGCACCTTCGGATCGGGCGATATGGTGCGCTCCGTGAACGCCATCGTGCAGCCCACCGACGCGCTCTCGGCCCTTCAGACCAAGGTCATCCGAATCGCACGCAACGCAGGCCTTGGCCTCCCGAGACGCAAGTTTCTCCCTCATATCACCCTCGCGCGACGCACCGAGAGGCCGCCTGAGGCCGCTCTCTCTGCCTGGCTGCTTGCGCACACCACACACAAAACACCCCCCGTGTGGGCAACACGGGGGGTGCTCTTTAGATCGGACCTGACAGGGAACGGGCCGATTTACACAGCGTTGTCAGAGTTTGAGTTCAGCCCTGACTACGCCGCATGGGAGTGGGATTAGAGCGCGTTGCGCGTGATCCCCATGTCTGCGAGGCGGCTGTCGTCCATTGCGATAAGGCGCTGGCGTTGCTCGTAGCGTGCAGAGGCGTTCGCTGCGAAATGCAGAACGGCAACGAGGCTGAAGCCACCGAGCAGCGTTGCGATGATTGGCAGTGAGAGTGTGCGGTCCATAGTCGTCTCCTTTCACGAAATCTGATTGGTCCGGCGTTTCTGTTCGTCGATGTTGATCGATGTAGCGACTTGTGCTTCATTAGCCAAACGAATGGTTTTGAACTGATCCATCACAGGAGTTGATGATGCCCCGGAATCTCGACATGACGGCCCTGCGCAGTTTCGTGACCGTCGCCGAATGCGGCGGCGTGACCCGCGCCGCAGGGCAGCTGCATCTGACGCAATCCGCCGTCTCTATGCAGATCAAGCGGTTGGAAGAGAGCCTCAACCAGCCGCTCTTTGACCGGACGGGCCGGGGTGTCACGCTCACGGCGCATGGGGAGCAGCTGTTGGGCTATGGCCGGCGTATTCTCGCGCTGAATGACGAGGTTTGGGGGCGGATGACCGATCAGGCCTTTGAGGGCGAGATCGCGTTCGGCGTGCCGCATGACATCGTCTATCCGCATGTGCCGCTGGTCTTGCAGCGGTTCGCGGCGGAGTTTCCGCGGGTGAAGGTGCAGCTGATCTCGTCCAACACCCGTAGCCTGCATGCCCAGATGGCGCGCGGTGAAGTTGACCTGATCCTCACCACCGAAGGGCCTCCGACCAAAGGCGGGGAGACGTTGGTGACAAAACCGCTGGTCTGGGTCGGTGCGCCCGGTGGGGCAGCCTGGCGTCAGCGGCCCCTACGGCTCGCCTTTGAGAACGCCTGCATCTTTCGCGCCTCGGTGCAGAACGCGTTGAACCTCGCGGATATCTCTTGGGAGATGGCCGTAGAGAGCCAGCAAACCCGCACGATCGAGGCCTCCGTCTCCGCCGATCTGGCCGTGCATGCCGCCGTCGAAGGATCGCTGCCTGAGTATATGGAAGTGATCCGGCACAGCGGTGCCCTGCCCCGCCTGCCGGAGGTGCATATCAATATGTACGTCGCCCATGGTGCCAACGCAGCGCTGGCAGACCAACTCGCCACCTTCGTGCGCATCGCTTACCGGCAGGGCGAACAAGGTGCCTTGGCCGCGGAGTAAGGCTAGACCGTCACCACCACTTTGCCGGTCGCAGCGCGCGAGGTCAGGAGCTCAAGCGCCGTGCTGGCCTCTGTCAGCGGCACCTCGTGGCTGACATGGGGCTTCACCTTGCCCTCGCTGTACCAGGCAAACAGGGTCTGAAGAGACTTGACCAACGCACCCGGATTGAGCGTGGCGTAGGCCCCCCAATAAAACCCGATCACGTCAATATTCTTCACCAAGATGATGTTGGCCGGAACCTGCGGAACGGTGCCAGACGCAAACCCAAGCGGCAGGATGCGGCCGCCCTGCTTGGTTGCGCGCAGGGCTTCGGTGAACAGGTCTCCGCCTACCGGGTCCCACACGACATCAGCACCGCCCAGCGCTTTGACCTCAGCGCGCAGGTCGGCAGAGGCGGTGTCGATCAGCTCATCCGCACCAGCGGCTTTGGCAACGGCAAGTTTGTCAGCCCCCCTCGCGGCGGCGATCACCCGCGCGCCCATGAGCTTTCCGACCTCAACCGCTGTCAGTCCCACACCGCCCGCTGCGCCAAGCACGAGCAATGTCTCGCCCGGTTTCAGCCGCGCTCGGTGGTTCAAACCCAACTCAGCCGTGCCATACGCGACGAGAAACCCGGCGGCATGGGCATCGGGCATCGCGTCGGGCACCGGCGCGCAGGCGGCGACGGGGGCGACCACATATTCCGCAAAACCCCCGGCGCCGACCATTGCCGCAACGCGCGTTCCTTCGGGCAGGCCGTCACCGCCGACGACGGTGCCGCAGACCTCCATCCCTGGTGCGAACGGATAGGGCGGGGTGGCCTGATAGGTGCCTTTCAGCATCAGAGTATCCGCAAAATTCACCCCACAGGCGTGCACCTTGAGCAAGACCTCACCTGCACCCGGCTCGGGTGTTGGCACATCTTCGGCGATCAGCCCTCCTCCTGCTTCATGGACCCGCATCGCCTTCATCTTCGATCTCCTGCATAGATATGCCTGGAACCTAACGGCCTGACCTGAAGTGACAACCATGACCGAGATCCCAAGCCACATTCGGCAGCACTTTCTGGATCAGGGCGCGATCTGCGCGACCATGGGCTCCCCGTTTATGGAGAGGCTGTGCAGCGCCCTGCCGGACCTTCTGCAAACTGGTGTGTTGGCAGAGGCAATCGCGGCATGGCGCGGTGACCCGAAGCAAGACGCGCTGGCGCTTCGACTGTGCGGCGGGCTGAAGGCTGTGGCGCAGAGTGACGCTGCCTTTAGGGCCGTCTATCCTCCAAACGACGTCTCTGACACGACGTTTGCGGATGCGATTATCGCGGCGCTTGATACACACGGCGAAACCCTCGTGGCGTGGCTCACCTCTGCCCCGCAAACGAACGAAGTTGGCCGCTCCGCCGCGTTGATCGGCGGGTATCTGCTGTTATCGCAGCGGTACAGATTGCCCTTGGCCTTACACGAGATTGGCAGCTCTGCAGGGGTCAACCTATTCGCAGATCAGTACCGCTACAGCCTTGGATCAGCCGGATGGTGGGGTGCGGGCGATGTGGAGTGCGTCTCGACCTGGTCGGGTGCATGCCCTCCGCTTGACCAAGAGGTGCAGGTCATCAGCCGCGAAGGGTCCGACATCGCACCCATCGATGCCCGCGACCCAGACGCCTGCGCCCGGATGCTCGCCTATATCTGGGCGGATCAGCCCGCCCGCGAAACACGCGCAAGCGGAGCGTTGGCGGCGGTAGCTGCGTCTAACGTGACCATTGAAACCGCAGAGGCCGATGCCTGGCTTGAAGCACTTGCGAAAAAGGGCCTTGTGCCGGGCGCGGTGACGGTCATCCAACACACAGTGATGTGGCAGTACCTGCCCGAAGAGACACAATCCCTCTGCCGCGCCGCGATAGAGGCTCTTGGGGCTCAAGCCAACGACACCGCTCCGGTCGCGTGGCTGCGGTTGGAGATGGTGGAGGGGGATACCTCCGCCGCCGCACTCGACCTGACGACTTGGCCCGGCGGAGAGACTAGGCGCCTCGCGCGGGCGAGTTTTCATGGGGCTTGGGTAAACTGGGCCTAGACCACGGTCACACTGCTGCGCAGCAAAACGACGGTGCGGGCAACCGGCCCGGATGCGGGCGACAGCACCCCTTGGGAAAGTGCCGGTGCGCCAAAAACCCGCGTCGCCATGGAGGCCCTGAACCCGCCGTAGCCGCTCAACCGAAACGCTGCGCGCATGCCCGGGCTGTGCTGGATATGCGCACGGGCAGCTACCGGCCAACCGGGTGGCAAAATCGTTCCTGGAGAGAGGCTCAGCGTCCAATCTCCGAGCGCGATTTGTTCGGCCGCATGCATCCGCTTCGCAACCGGCCCGGCCTGCACAGTGAGCCGCGCGCCTGTCTCTTCAGCAATCTCCGAGAGCTTTTCATCACGGGCCGGGGCGGCGAGGATAACCTCCCGCACGATCCCGTCAAACACCCCTTCGGAGAGCGCCCCAAGTGTCGGCCCCAAACCGATCGCATCAGTTCGGCTCATCGGGATGATGATGCTCAAGGGTGCTGGCACCGTTCATCTCCTTCAACGGCGTCTAGTATGACCTCCCCCAGAGCGCTATATGCACCGCAGCGAAGGAGCGTAGAAAATGTCATACAGATTTCATGATAGAACGCGAGCGGTTTTAAAACTTACCGGCGCTGACGCAGAGCCCTTCTTGCAGAACCTTGTGACGAATGACGTCAGCAAACTGAGCGAAGGCGCGGTCTATGCAGCCCTTCTGACACCGCAGGGAAAGTACCTTGCAGACTTCATTCTGTCGAAAACCGACGATGGAATTTTGCTGGATGCCGATGCAGAGCAGGTCGACGGGCTGATGAAGCGGCTCACGCTCTACAAGCTGCGCGCGGATGTAACGATCGAGGCAACCTCTCTGCCCGTGGTCTGTTTTTGGGGTGAGGGTGAGCTGCCGGGGATCAAAGACCCGCGGAACGAGGCGCTCGGCACGCGTTTGTATGAGATGAGCGACGTCGGAACTCCGGCGACGGAAGCGGACTACAACGCGCTTTGCGTCGCAAATGCGATCCCGCGCGCGGGGCGGGAGCTACGCGCGAATGAGAGCTTTATCTTAGAAATGGGGTTTGAGGCGCTCAACGGCGTCGATTTTCGCAAAGGCTGCTACGTGGGCCAAGAAGTGACTGCCCGTATGAAGCACAAAACCAAACTCCGGAAAGGGCTGAGCCGTGTTGCGGTAGAGGGAGACGCCGCGCCGGGGACAGAGATTTTGTCCTCAGACGGTCGCGCGGCAGGTGTGTTGCACAGCCAAGCTGGCGGTGAGGGGCTGGCCTACCTGCGCTTTGATCGCGCCGAAGGAGAGATGCAGGCCGGAGATGCCACGCTGCGACGCCTGCCTTAACCGACGAGAAGCTTCACGAAGCTATCGTAGATCGGCTCGTTCGCGGCGATGACCGACTTGCTCTCAAAAATCGGCGTGCCAGGCGCCATGGACGAGACGAGGCCACCCGCCTCGCGCACCATCAACAGCCCGGCGGCCATGTCCCATGCGTGGAGCTCACGCTCCCAAAACCCATCATACCGCCCCGCCGCGACATAGGCCAAATCTAGCGACGCCGCGCCCCAGCGCCGAACACCCGCACAGCGCGGAAGGAGTTTTGTGAGATCGGTTAACGTCTCTGGCAGGTCACTGCGACCCGCAAACGGCAGGCCCGTCGCAAAGATCATTTCAGACAAATCACGACGACCAGAGGCACGGATGCGGCGGTCATTCAAAAACGCCCCGCCGCCTTTTTCAGCCGTAAACATTTCGTCTTTCGCCGGATCATAGATCACGGCGGCAACGACCTCTCCCTTATGCTCTAGCGCGATCGAAACAGCCCAATGCGGCAGGCCATGGAGGTAGTTCGTCGTGCCATCGAGCGGGTCAACAATCCAGCGGCGGGTCGGGTCTTCGCCCTTCACCTCGACGCTTTCTTCCCCCAGCCAGCCGTAGTTGGGCCGCGCGCTGGTGAGCTCTTCGCGAATGACAGCCTCGGCCTGAATGTCCGCCTTAGAGACAAAATCCGCCGCGCCTTTGCGGGAGACCTGGAGTTGTTCCACCTCACCGAAATCACGGATCAGCCCACGCGCCGCTTTGCGCGCCGCCTTGACCATAATGTTGAGATTGGCGGTGTTGTTGGCCATCAGATGCTCCGGGTGATGCGTGGCTGGGCGAGGCTCGGTCGCCTAGGCGCGCTCAACGTACTCAAAGGTTTCGGTCGACACGACCACGGCTTCGCCCTGCGCGACGAACGGCGGCACAGTGATGCGCACCCCATTGTCGAGAAGCGCTGGTTTAAAGCTGTTCGCTGCAGTCTGGCCCTTCACCACTGGCTCCGTCTCTTCGATGGTGCAGGTGACTTTCTCGGGCAACGTGAGGTTCAGCGCCTCGGTGTCGTAATACTCGATCACCACGATCATACCATCTTGTAAGAACGGGCGGCGATCTCCGAGCAGATCAGCGGGCAGCTCAATCTGTTCATAGGTCTCAGAGTCCATGAAGGTCAGCATGCCGTCGGTCTCGTAGAGGAATTGCTGGTCTTTCTGCTCAAGACGCACGCGCTCCACCTTGTCAGCGGACCGGAACCGCTCATTGAGCTTAGAGCCATTGCGCAGGTTTTTCATCTCAACTTGGGCGAAGGCGCCGCCCTTGCCGGGTTTCACGTGATTGACCTTCACCGCGACCCACAGACCCTCCGCGTGTTCCAACACATTGCCTGGGCGGATTTCATTTCCGTTGATTTTGGGCATGTGCGGGTCCTCGGCTGTGCTGCATCGCGTCAGCGCGCGGGATAGCGAGGCTCAGCTCTCGGCGCAAGCGCCCTCCCGGTTCTGTCGCAGCCGATCCACCAAATCCCGCAACGTTGCGATGGTGAAAGGTTTGATCAACACCTCAATCGCACCGAGTGCCAGGCAATGGCGCTTGTCTTGCTCAGACAGACCGGCGGTGAAAATCGCGACAGCTACGTGGCGAGTCTCAGGATTTGCTTTGAGCTGTTTGAGGGCCCAAATCCCGTCAGTGTCGGGCATGTGGCGGTCCAAAAGCACCAGATCAATGCTTGGGTCGCTCTCCACCAAAGCAACCGCGTCAGCTCCGTTTTCAACCTCGATCGCCTCAACGCCTAAGGTGCGCAGATATCCGACGGCGATAAACCGGTTCGTGGCGATGTCATCGGCCACGATCACGCGAAACTGCGAGGCCGCGAGGGGCAGAGCCGTCGTATTCGAGCCGTGCTGCGCGAGGTCTGCGGCCTCGGCCTCTTCATCAGTGCGGGGCAAGGCATAGGGCATGAGCGCTGCGTCTTCGGCGTTTGCGTTATAGTCGGCCTCGATACCCAGCAACGTGAGCGTAAAAATCGTGCCCTCACCGGCCACGGACTTGAAGCTGAGGTCGCCGCCCATCAGCCGCGCAAGGCTGCGCGTGATCGAGAGCCCCAGACCTGTGCCTCCATACGCACGCTCGATGCTCTCATCCCCCTGCTCAAAGGGCGCAAATACGCGGCTCGACGCATCCGGAGACATTCCAATGCCAGTGTCCGTAACCTCAACCAGCAACCGCGTCGGCGACCCTTCGCGCACATCCCAGCGCGCAGACAGGAGGATAAACCCCTCATCGGTGAACTTGAGCGCATTGGAGAGCAGGTTGTTGATGCACTGGCGCAGACGCAGCTCATCCACTTCGAGGGTCTCTGGGATCTCCGGCTCAATTTCCATTCGGAAGGCGAGGCCCTTTTGCTCAGCGATGGGCCCCCAGAGCCGGATGAAACCCTCAAAAAACTCTGGCATATCAGTGGCTTCAGGCGAGATTGACATTTGCCGCGCATCAAGCCTGGAGGCATCGAGAACCTGATTGAGCATGTCGAGAAGGGCGTGCCCGGCCTCTGCGATAGTCTCCACCTGCCGCTTTTCCTGAACCGGCAGATCACGCGTCCGCAAGATCTCAGCCATGCCGATGATGGCGTTAAGGGGCGTGCGAACCTCGTGACTCATCGAGGCGAGGAACTCTGTCTTTGCGACCGAGAGCGCCTGCTCACGGTCCCGCGCGGTGCGCAGCTTTTGCAGCAATTCGCGGAACATCGACATCGCAACGATGACCAGGACCGACGCAAAAATAACACCTGAAACATGGCGGGCGGTCACCGTCACCATCTCAGGCACGGTAGCAAAGTTCATCACATACGGCAGGTTTTGCGCGTTGAAATAAGTTGAACCAAGGATGATCCCGAGTGACAGAGCAGCGATGACCAACACGCCGCGTGTCTGATACACGATGCCCGAAAGCAGAATGAAAATAGGGAGATAGCTGATGTAGCCAAGCATAACCCCCGTCGTCGGGTGCAGTGCCAAGATCTGGATGCCGCCCAGACCGATGGCAAAAAACCAAAAGCGCACCCACCTGAACGGCACACCTAAACGCAGCAAGGGTGGGATCGTCAAAAACACCAAAGTGATCACCAAAACCGGGATTAGACGCTCCGGCTCAGACCCCAGCGCAAATGCGAGAAATCCGATGATGATCGTTGCCATCAGCGCAATTGTCACCGACGACCACACAAGAATGCGCTTCGCGAAGTTTACCCGCCCAGACTCCAACGAGTCTTCTGGCTCTCTGTCTATCTCACGTCGTGCCATGGCGCCCCCACACCCGGAATGATCCCGGTTCTTGGCCAAACCGGTCTGCGGCCTGACGAATGTCATCCTGCAGATCACTACACCGTGGGTTGCAATTGCGGCGTGAATCGGGCGGCAAATGTACCGCTCTGTGGTATGATGCTGCCGTTATCAAAGGGCTTAAGAAGCGAAGCTGAGTGAATCACTCAACCTTAAGGCGAATTTCATAAAGACTTGCGCCTCAGGCAAATCCGGATTCGCAATCACGACGGGTGCGCCAGAATCTGCTGCGACGCGAATATCGAGGTTGAGTGGAACAGCCCCCAAGAAGGGGATGCCTTTCTCCTCCGCATAGGCCTGCGCCCCACCCTCGCCGAAGATGTGACTCTCGTGCCCGCACTCGGGACAAATGTGGGTGGACATGTTTTCGATCAGGCCAAGCACAGGCGTCTCAAGCTTATCAAACATCGCCACTGCCCGCCGTGCGTCGAGAAGCGCGATGTCTTGCGGCGTGGAGACGACGATTGCTCCTGTGACATTTGCCTTTTGGCACAGCGTGAGTTGCACATCACCCGTGCCAGGGGGCAAATCGACCAGAAGCACATCCTGCTCCCCCCAGGCCACCTGCCCCATCATTTGCTGAAGCGCGCCCATCAACATCGGCCCGCGCCAAACAACCGCCTGATCGGGATCGAGCATTAGCCCGATGGACATCATGGTGACGCCATGTGCCTTGAGCGGGATCATCGTTTTGCCATCGGGTGCCGCGGGGCGTTGATGCACACCCATCATCTGCGGCTGGCTGGGGCCGTAGACATCTGCATCGAGCAACCCCACCCGCAGCCCCTGCTGCGCGAGCGCCACCGCGAGATTGGCCGAAACCGTCGATTTTCCAACGCCCCCCTTACCGGAGCCAATCGCCACAATGTGCTTTACGCCCGGCGGATTAATTGGCCCAGACGTGGGCTTTGGATGCCCGCCGATCTTCATCCGCGGTGGCGCTGAGCTGGTCGCCTGTCCTGGTTTGGTAGAATGAGCAGTCAGAAGCGCCGACACCGATGTCACCCCGGGAACAGCACCCGCGGCAGCTTCGGCCGCTGCCCGCACAGGCTCCAACTGAGGGGCAATTTCGGGTGGAACTTCGAGAATGAACTGCACGGCACCCGCATCTGAGACGGTCAGGGCGCGGATATAGTCCTTCTCGATAACGGACTGTCCATCGGACGTTTTGACGAACTCGAGCGCTGCGCGAACTTGTGCTGCTGTGGCCGTCATCTGATCCTCCGACGCTGCGCCGGGGTCTTAAACACGCGCGCGGCGTTTTGCGAGAGCGATGGAAAAAGGTGCATGCGTATCAGGATTTTGCGCGCGTCGTGCCGCGCTCGATCAGGCGCGCGGGAAGAAGCGCATCCACCGGTTCAACGCTTTGCCCCTCGATTTGGTCAAAGAGGATCTGAAGCGTTTCGGCAATCATCAAATCAGCGGGCTGATCAACCGATGTAAGGTCATAGGCGGCCCAGGCAGCTTCGGGCACGTTGTCAAAGCCAATGACGGCGACGTCGTCTGGTACTGACATGTTCAACTCGCTGCGCAACACATCGAGCGCGGCAAAGGCCATATGATCATTGGCCACGAACAGCGCATCGGGACCTTCGCCGTCGCGATACAGCCCTCGCGTCGCCTCCTGCGCGCCCGCGAAGGTGTATCCGCCCACCGAGCGCGCAACATCCGGGTGACCGGCCTCGCGCAGAGTGTCGCGATATCCCTGCTCACGATCCTTGTTCGTAGAGCTGTCCTCTGACCCCGCGATATAGCCAAAGCGCTGATGGCCACGGCTGAGAAAATGCTCCGCGATCAGTCGCCCGCCCGCGTAGTTGTCGGTGGTGACAGAACTGACCGCCCCATCCGTCACATACCGGTTGAACACCACGACCGGGATACCTGCCCGCGCGCACTCTTTTGCCAACCCGGTAGAGAGCGTCGCAGACGCCATCACGAGCCCCTCGACCTGCAGTTGCAGCATTTCCTCGACCACGGCATCTTGGTTGCCCTGATCCGCCATAAACAGCGTCACCCGGTAGCCTCGATCTTGCAGCGCGCGGCTGAGACGTTCGAGGACGAGGGGGTAAAAGTTGTTGTGCAGATAGGCGACCAGCAGGGCGATGGTGCGAGACTTGCCTGACAGCAGAGATCGCGCGAGCGCGTTGGGCCGGTAGCCGATCGCTTGCGCGGCTTTCATGACCTTTTCGCGGGTCGCGGCAGAAACGCTCGCACCCGGCGTGAACGCGCGGCTCACGGCTGATTGCGACACATTCGCAAGCCGGGCGACATCGCCGGAGGTAACCTGTCCACGCTTCATGCGGCGAACTTAGACCAGCACCGTCTACATCCAAACCAGTTTTTTGATCGGATGGTCTAAATCACGTCCGCAAACGCGCGGATGCTCTCAAAAGCACTCGAAAGCGCTGTATCTTCGACTGTCAGAGCAACGCGAACATGGCCCGCTCCGGCAGATCCAAACCCTTCACCAGGCATGACCGCGATCCTGTGCTGATCGAGTAGGCGCTCGGCAAAATCATCGCCGCTCAGCCCCGTTTGGCGGATATCGAGCATCACATACATCGCGCCTTGCGGCGGTGCGAGCTTCACACGGTTAGTGCCCTCGAAGGCCCTTACCGCCAGATCGCGCCGTCGCTTGTAGGTGTCAAAGACATCGCGCTCGGTTTCGGCCCCTTGATTGAGCGCCCGCAGAGCCGCGTCCTGCAAAAACCCCGGAACGCCGTAGGTGGTGGAGACCAAAAACTCCCAGCAGAGCGACATCACGGGCTTTGGCGCGATGAGCCATCCAAGCCGGGAGCCGGTCATGCGATGGGATTTTGAGAGGGAGCCGACCACCATCACCCGCTCCGCCATACCAGGCAGGGACCGGATCGACAGATGCGTCCCCTCCCAGACCTGGCTGTCATAGACCTCATCGGATATCACCCACAGGTCACGCCGGAGCGCGATCTCGGCGATGCCCTCCAGCGTGTCGCGAGAGTAAATCGCCCCCGTCGGATTGTTGGGCGAGTTGAGGACCAACGCGGTGGCGGATGGCGCGGCTGCGTCCAGCGCCTCAAGATCGGGTTGAAAACCCCGATCCGGCAAAGACGGTACAAGCACCGGCGCGCCCAACGCAGCACGCACAGTGATCGGATAGGTCGCATAATAAGGCTCGATCAACAGAGCCCCGTCGCCCGGATTGAGAACCGCCGACAAAGCCGTAAACAGCGCAAACTGCCCACCCGGAACGACTGCGATTTCGTCTGTGCTAACAGGCGCTCCCGTTGAGACAGTTGCACGTTCGGCGATGGCTGCACGCAACGCCCCGGTCCCAGTCAACGCCGCGTATCCTGTGTTGCCCATCCGCGCACTGCGCGCGGCCTCATCGAGGATGAACTGAGGCGTCGGGGCGTCGTGATCGCCCACCGAGAGGTTGATGACCGGCTCTCCCGCAGCCTCCAACTCTTTCGCCCGCAGGTAAATCTTCCACGGGTCACCTTCACGGTTGGGGAGGTTCTGAAAGCGCGTGGAGATCTTCATGCGGTGCCTTCCGTGTAAGGCCGTCAGCCCGGGGGATGGCCAAAATGCCTTGCCAACGGAATCAAGCTGAGGCAACACAGCGCCATGCAATGCTGTTGTGCAACCACCCTGTTCATTATTCGCTGACACGCCTGTCCGCGCCGGTTGCCCTTTGTCCTGAAAACATGCACCGCCGCGGTTCATCCGCCGGAGAGACCTGATGGTCGAGATCACCCTGTTTAACTCGATGAGCCGCCAAAAAGAGCGGCTCGAACCGATCACTCCGGGCAAGGTCAGCATGTATGTGTGTGGGCCGACGGTTTATGACCGCGCCCATATCGGGAACGCGCGGCCCGCTGTCGTGTTCGACACGCTCTACCGGTTGTTGCGGCATTCCTATGGCGCGGAGAACGTGACCTATGTGCGCAACTTCACCGATGTGGACGACAAAATTAACGCCCGCGCGCTGCAGATGTCAGAAGCCGGGGACACGCGCCCCCTGACCGAGATTGTACGCACACTCTCTGACACGACCATCGAGTGGTATCTGGAAGACATGGGCGCCCTCGGTGTGATGCGCCCCAACCATGAGCCCCGCGCCACCGAGTTTATCGGAGAGATGGTCACCTTCATCGAGGCGCTCATCGACAAGGGCCACGCCTATGCCGCCGATGGCCATGTGCTGTTTGAGGTGGGGACTGACCCAGATTACGGCAGCCTCGCTCGCCGCAATCTCGATGACATGATCGCGGGCGCCCGTGTGGAGGTCGCCCCCTACAAGCGCAGCCCGATGGACTTTGTGTTGTGGAAGCCGTCTAACGAGCACGAGCCGGGGTGGCCGAGCCCGTGGGGTCTTGGGCGGCCCGGCTGGCACATCGAATGCTCTGCCATGGCAAAGGCGATTTTGGGCGAAAGCCTCGATATCCACGGCGGCGGGATCGACCTGCAGTTTCCTCACCACGAGAACGAATGCGCCCAAAGCCGCTGCGCCCACCCCGAGAGCAAGTTTGCCTCGATATGGATGCATAATGGGTTTTTGCAGGTCGAGGGGGAGAAGATGTCCAAATCCTTGGGCAATTTCTTCACCGTCAAAGACCTGCGAGACAAGGGCATTCCGGGGGAGGTGATCCGGTTTGTGCTGCTCTCCGCGCAATACCGCCAACCCATCGACTGGACCGAAAAGCGCGCTGACGAAGCTCGCAAGACGCTGACGAAGTGGCGGCGGCAGGTTGAGGGGGTGACAGTGGGGGAGGTCTCACCGGTGCTGCTCGATCGCCTTTCCGACGATTTGAATACGCCGGGGGCGATTGCAGAACTGCACGCTTTGAGCGCGAAAAACGATGCGCCCGCGCTCCTTGCGTCGGCGCAGCTGCTCGGTCTCTTGAGCGACGATCTTGGCGGGTGGGACGCGGCCCCTACTCTCACGCCAGAGGAGCAGGACTTTTTGGCTCAGCTCGAAACGACACTCCTCGAACGCCGCAAAGTCGCGATGGAGACCAAAGACTTCAGCGCGGTGGACGCTCTGCGCGCCGCGTTGATTGATGCGGGTCTCAGCGTAAAAATCAGCAAAACCGAGGTCGCTTTCGAGCGGCAGGACACTTTCGACAGCCAAAAACTCTTTGCGATAGAGCCATAGCCAAAGGTGGGTCATGACCCGCGAACGTCTCTACATCTACGATACCACCCTGCGTGACGGCCAACAGACGCAGGGCGTCGCCTTTTCCGTCAATGAAAAGCACCAGATCGCCACGCTTCTGGACGGTTTGGGCATCGACTACATTGAGGGGGGCTGGCCCGGCGCCAACCCCACCGACAGCGCGTTTTGCGCCGCCCCGCCTAAGCTCGAGACTGCGGTTTTCGCAGCCTTTGGCATGACAAAGCGCGTCGGGCGTTCGGCGGAGAATGACGACGTTCTCGCGGCCGTCACCAACGCCGGAACGCCCGCGGTGTGCCTTGTGGGCAAAACCCACGACTTCCATGTCTCAACCGCGCTGGGTGTCACGCTGGACGAGAACATCGAGGCGATCCGCGCCAGCATCACGCACCTGCGCACCCTCGGGCGGGAGGCGATCTTTGATGCCGAGCATTTCTTTGACGGCTACCGCGCCAACCCTGGCTACGCCCTTGAGTGCCTCAAGGCCGCTTATGATGCGGGCGTACGCTGGATCGTTTTGTGTGACACAAATGGCGGAACGCTTCCTGCCGAGATCGGAAGAACCGTCACCGAAGTGATTGAAGCGGGCATTCCCGGCGACAGGCTGGGCATCCACACTCATGACGATACCGGAACGGCTGTTGCCGGGGCCTTGGCGGCGGTTGATGCCGGGGTGCGGCAGATCCAGGGCACGCTGAATGGGTTAGGGGAGCGGTGCGGCAACACCAACCTCACCTCTTTGCTGCCCTCGTTGCTGCTAAAGCGTGACTATGCGGACCGGTTGGAAACCGGGCTAAACGAGGCCTCACTCCGTGACCTCACCCGTGCCTCGCGCCTGCTTGATGACATTCTCAACCGCAACCCCGATCCGCACGCGCCCTACGTCGGCGCGTCTGCCTTCGCGCATAAGGCGGGGCTGCATGCTTCAGCGGTCGAGAAAGATCCCTCAACCTACGAGCATGTCGTGCCAGAAACGGTGGGCAACGCGCGCATCGTGCCGATGTCGAACCAAGCCGGACGATCCAATTTGCGCCGACGCTTGCGAGATGCGGGGCTAGACGTTGCGGGCGACGATCCGCGGCTTCAGCACATCCTCGACGAAGTTAAGCGGCGCGAGGATCAGGGCTTTGCCTACGACGGCGCCCCGGCCTCTTTCGAATTGGTTGCGCGGGAGGTTTTGGGCCTTTTGCCGGTGTTTTTCGAAGTCGATCGCTACCGGGTCAGCGTCGAGAAGCGGCGCAATGCCAAGGGTCAGCAGGTGACCGTCTCAGAAGCGATGGTGGCGGTGATCATGGATGACGAACGCCACATCACCGTCGCCGATTCGCATGTGGGGCGCGAGGTGGATGACTGCGGGCCAGTTGATGCGCTCGCCCGCGCCCTGCGCCAAGCCATTGGCCCGCACCACGCCGCCGCGCTGGGCGAAATGCGGCTGGTGGACTTTAAGGTGCGCATTCAGGGCGGCGGGACAGAGGCCGTCACCCGCGTGCAAATCGACAGCGAAGATGGCACCGGGCGGCACTGGTCGACGGTAGGGGCATCTGCCAATATCGTGGATGCGTCGTTCATGGCGCTGATGGATGCGATTGTCTGGAAGCTCGTTCAGGATGGATAGAGACGGCAGCGCCGCGGACCAAGACATCAACCCCTTCTCTGCCCTCCACTATGGGCTGCTGCGCGAGGGGCCCGGCTCTGACGAGACAACGCTGCGCGCGCTCGGCCTCACAGGCCTTTCGGGCGCTTTAGACATTGCCGACATGGGCGCTGGCCCCGGCTCTGCTACGTTGCTGCTCACACAGGCGTTGCCGGGCAGCCGGGTCGTGGCAGTGGACCTTCACCAACCCTCGCTCAATGCGCTGGTGGGCCGCGCACAGGCGGCGGGCGTAGAGGGGCAGATCGAAACGGCGAAGGCCGACATGGCCGACGCCGGGTTTGTGGAAGGCTCGCTTGACCTCATCTGGTGCGAGAACGCGATTTACTTTGTGGGCGTTGAGCGGGCTCTGCGGCTTTGGCAACCGCTCCTCAAACCGGGAGGGCGCGTGGTGTTTTCGGACGAGATTTGGCTGACGGATGACCGCCCCGATGACGTGAAGCTGGTGTTTGCAAACTATCCCGAAATGACCACGAAGGTGGGTGTTGAGGCGCATATTCGTGCTGCAGGGTTCCGCGTCATCGACAGCTTTCTCCAACCCAAAAGCGATTGGCAAAACTACCTCGGCCCCCTCGGTGCACGGGCCGCAGCGCTACGTCCGCAGGCGGATGAAACGCTTAAGGCGGTGCTAGATGGGGCGGAGACGGAGGTCGCTTTGTTCGAGCGGCATTCGACCGCCTACGGCTACCAGATGTTCGTCGTTGAGCCGGCATGACGTGGCAAGCCTGCGCAGCGTTGGTCGAGACCGGAGACCCTGACCGCTTCCTGGCAACCATGACCGGCCCGGTTGCGGCGCGACAGGCACTCTTTCCACTCTACGCGCTGAATCTGGAGTTGGCCAAAGCGCCCTGGATCGCCTCAGAGCCGATGCTGGCGGAGATTCGGCTGCAGTGGTGGAAAGACAGCCTCGATGAGATCTTTCGAGGGGAGCCACCGCGTCGGCATGAAGTGGTGGAACCCCTCGCCGAGGTCATCGCTGCAGCACACCTCTCCCAAGCAGAGCTGCACCGCATGATCGACGCGCGCCGGGCGGATGCCCAGCGGCAGAGTTTTACGAGTTTTGCGCAGCTTGATGCCTACCTCGACGCGACGGCTGGATCCCTTGGGCGGCTTACAGCGCGCAGCCTTGGGGCGTCCTCCGTCGATACTGTCATTGTCGGAAGTGCGACAGCTGCGGCTGGCCTTGGCGTGATGCTCTCGGCGCAAGCGGCGTTTTTGGATGCGGGAATTGAGCGGGTGCCCGGCGATGGGGCTGAAATCGCCGCTGCGGCACGGCAAGCCCTCACAGCAATCGAAGCCGCGCGAGAGGCGGATCTGCCCAGCGACCTCTTCCCAGCGCTGCGTTACATCTGGCGGATTGAACCGATTTTGCGGCAAGCGCAGGACGATGCCTCTCGCCTGGAAACTTTGCGAGAAACCTCTCCAGCCCGGCGAAAGCTGGGGTTCATGTGGCGCGCGTGGCGTGGGGTTTGGTGAGGTTATTCAGCCGGTGATAGGGCCGGTTTGCGCAAGACAAACCAGAGCAACGTTCCGGCGGCCAGCACCAAGAACGGCACCATCGCAATGTTTACTGCCGTCCATCCAAACACCACATCGCCCGCGCCCACACCGTTCATCAACCCACCCGACGAGAGTGAGGCCACAGCCACCAGACCGAACACGAGGAAGTCGTTAAGACCCTGAATGCTGGAGCGCTCTTCAGGGCTGTGCGCTGAGGCCAGAAGTGCGGTCGCTCCGATGAACCCAAAATTCCAGCCGATCCCAAGCAAAATCAACGCGCCGTAGAAGTTGAAAAGATCGACGCCCTGCAAAGCGACGAGACCCGCAAACAACAAGATGCCCAAGCCGACTGCGATGATCCGCTCCACCCCGAAGCGGGCGATCAGATGGCCTGTGAAAAAGCTCGGGATGAACATCGCGAGCACGTGCAGCGACACAACGTTCGCTGCCGTATCAGAGGTGAACCCACAGCCGACCACCGCGATGGGGGCGGAAGTCATCATGAGGTTCATCAAAGCATAGGAGACCATCCCGCAGATCATCGCCGTAACGATGGCCGGGCTGCGCAACATCCGACTGATCGGCCGCCCCATCACGCGCGTGGCCTTTGGCGCCGGTTTCACATGCGGCAAGTCGAGAAACGCGATGACCGCGGCCCCGAACAGGTTCAGCACTGCCGCCGCCACGTAAGCTCCGGCAAACTGATACCCGACGATGAAATCATCGAAGCCCTTCACAATCGACGGGCCGACGATGGCAGACACCAGCCCTCCCGCCAAAACCAATGAGATGGCTTTGGGCCGAAACGCCTCTGAGGCGACATCGGTGGCGGCGAAGCGGTAAAACCCCTGCGCTGCCATATAGATACCCATCAGTGCATGGCCGACGCAGAATAGCGTGAACGATCCGATATAGATCGCGTAGGCCGCGAGCGACGTGCCCAGCCCCCCTGCAATGGCACCGAGAAAGAACCCAGTTTTGCGCCCATACCGCCCCATCAGCACAGAGATCGCCGGGGCGGCAAACGCGGTCACCAAGACCAAGAGAGACACCGGAGCCGTGGCCCAAACCGGGTTGGGTGACATGATCGTGCCGACAAGACCGGCTGCGATAAACGCAATCGGCATTTGTGCACCCATCACCCCCTGCGCGGTCGCCAGGAGGATCACGTTTCGCCATGCGCGGCGGTCATCTATCACGACTGTGGTCATGCGTGGGTTGTTTCAGAGAACGAATGCCGGAGCAAGCGAAGCAGCGTCACGCCTGCTTCAGAAGCGACACATGGCTCCGCTCGGCGCCGTGATTGAAAAACGGGATCTCTCGCCCATCCGGGCCGGTATCGAGGATGTCTTCCACCTCGGCCAAGACAATCTCCGTGATGAAGGGCAGCGGCAGGTCTCGCGCCTCTCTCAGCCCGATCCAGGAGAGATGGCTCAGCTCATCCTCGGCATGGGTGAAGTCATCAAGGTCCACGTCAAACGCATCTGCGTTGACGAAAAAGAACCGCGCATCAAAGCGGCGCGGGCGACCGGGCGGTGTGACGGCGCGAAATATAAACGAGAGCGGCGAAAAGTGCGGGCGTTTGTCGCCGTCGCAGAACGCGTCCCACCCTTGAGCCACAGGTGCCGTGCCGGAGGTTGAGAGCGGCAGGCCTGCCTCCTCCCACAACTCCCTTACCGCGGCGGCGGCAATCGCGCTGGGGCGGGGGCCGAGGTTTTGTGCCTGAAGTGCGACCTCAACCTCGGCGCGCAAAGCGGTCGCGGGCTCGACATAGGCGTCAGACACGTCGACGGCACCACCGGGAAAGACAAATTTCGACGGCATGAATGCAGCTTTTGCACCGCGTTGACCCATCAAGACACGCGGCCCCTCACGCCCCTCTCGCAGCACAATCACCGTTGCCGCGTCTCTGATCGGAACATCCGCTGGTGCTTCCACGTCTCCCCCCTCTCAGGGAAAGATCAGCCTTTCCCGCCGAACCCGTGCATGCGCTTTGCCCATTGAAAGGCAATGAACATGCCCTTGATCCGGGGCAGAAGGTAGAGCGTCATGAGGGTGAAGACGAGACAAAAACCAACCGCCATCACCCATCCTTCGGGGCGGAAGAGGTCATAGACCACCAAAATCATCGGGGCGAATAGATGCCCGGTGATCAGCATTGTTGCCCAAGCCGGGCCGTCATCAGCGCGGTGATGGTGGAACTCCTCATCGCAGACAACGCAAGACGCGCGTACCGTGAGGTAGCCCTTGAACAACGGCCCACTGCCGCAGCGTGGACAATGCCGGCGCCACCCGCGCATCAAAGCAGGGCGCAGCTCTCGGTCCTCGACCGAGAAATCTGAAGGGCGATTTCCATCCATGCTGTCAGGGTAAGCCACGCCATGCCGCAATGCAGCGTGGCGGCATGACTTGCGGCGGCATGTCGCAAAATCGCAAGTTTTTTGAAACCCGAGCGACGGAATACGCAGAGCCCCTCGTGAAAGAGAGCATCGAGGGTGCAAACGAGGCACCCGGTCCCTGCGACAGATCGAAAGGAGAAAACCATGACTTTTTCACACAAGACCCGCTTTGCACTGCTTTTCGCCTCAGCTCTCAGCGTTGCCGGAACAGCCGCTGTCGCCGATGGGCACCGCGGTGCCCGGAGCGGGCTGGATGCGCGCGCGCAGATTGAGCTGCTCGATCTCAACGGGGACGGCACTCTGACCCGCGCAGAAATCGACGAAGCGCAGGCCGCCCGCTTTGCTGCCGCTGACACGGATGGTGACGGCGTGTTGTCCCCCGCCGAGATTGAAGCACGGGTGCTGGTCGAGGCCGAACTGCGCAGCGCCCAACTCGCAGAGCGAATGCTGGCACGGATGGATGACAACGAAGACGGTGTTCTCTCAGCAGAAGAATCGCAAATGCCCAACATCGACCGGATGTTCCGTTTCCTCGATGAAGATGAGGACGGTGTCCTGTCTGCCGAAGAGCTTGCGCGCCTCGACGAACCCCGGCGTGGCTGGTTTGGCCGCCGCAGCTAAGGGCCACCTCGGCTTTGCACCGCCCAGTGCGGTGCTAGGCTGCCGGAGCAATGCACATCGCTTTTGACAGTGATATCTCCGTCGATGACGACACGCTGATCACCCGCTTTAACGCCGGAGATCACGCGGCGGCGCGCCTGCTGACGATGCGCCATGCGCCACGCATTTTGGCCCGGGCAAACCGGATGCTCCGCAACAGCGCAGAGGCTGAGGATGTCACGCAAGAGGCAATGATGCGGCTCTGGAAAACGGCTGCCACGTGGGAGCCGGGGGGCGCGAAGCTCTCAACCTGGCTACATAGGGTGACGACAAACCTGTGCATTGACCGCATGCGACGGGCGCAGTCGTTAGACCTGGAAGCTGCGCCGGAACAGATCGATGACCGGCCCCATGCGGCGGATGTTTTGCAGTCAGCCGATGTCTCGCGCCACATCGCTAACGCGCTCGATAAACTACCCGACAGGCAGCGCATGGCACTCACGCTGCGGTTTTTGGATGACCTTACCAACCCGGAGATCGCTGAAATGATGGAGCTTTCTGTGGATGCCGTCGAAAGCCTCCTTGCCCGCGGAAAACGAAGCCTCGCCGCCGCGCTAGATGCGCACCGCGATGCCTTATTGTAGAGGGACGAAAAGATGACCGACCCTAAAGACACAGATAACGCCCTGATCGCCGCCGCCTTTCAGCGGCTGGAGACAGCCGACCAAGAGCTGGTGCCGTCGGACCAATTGCTTGAGCGCATCTTCGGTGATGCCGCTGAAGTGATTGCCGAGCGCAACGATGCCTCTGTGCAAGACATGAGCGAGGTCGAGGCCGAAAAGCCTAGTCTTTTTGGCTGGGCCTATGAAGTTTGGGCGGGGGTGATTGCGCTGACGGCGGCGGCTGCCGCCGGTCTGTTTGTGGGCTATCTTGATCCAGTCGGCCTCGGCGCACTGCTCATGGGAACTGCGGCTGCGGAAGACGGCTTTTCAGCCGTGACGGTATGGTTGGAAGGGGGGAGCAGCTTGTGAGTGATCTCAAATCAAAAACGACCCTTGGCCGGTGGCGTTGGGTGCTGATCCCATCGCTGGCGCTGAACCTGATCATCGTCGGGTTCGCGACAGGTTTCGTGCTGCGCGACCCCGATGAACGCCGCGGCGGCCCGCCGATGGCACCGGCTGTGATGACGCTGCTGCGGGCCCTGCCCAGCGACGTGCAAGCAGATCTGCGCGAAAACGCCCGCGCCGCCTTTGGGCGTGGCAACTGGCAAGATCGCATGGCCCGGTCAGAGAATGAGCGCAGCGCTCTCATCAGCGCCTTGCGCGCCGAGCCGTTTGATCGTGCGCAGGTGGCAGATGTCTTGGACGGGCGCAGGAACGCTTTGACTGAAAACTACGAGACGTTGCAATCGGTGCTGCTTGATCGTCTAGAGGCCTTGAGCACCGAAGACCGCGCCGCGATTGCGCTGAAGGTCGAAGAGGATGCAGCGCGACGGTTTAAGAAGGACTAAGGCTTCTTTACTCTCCACCACCGTCTCCTCGCGAAGTGCGTTCTATTTCAGCACGTTGTGGAGGCCGAGGTGTTGGAAGGGCGCAACTCCGCATCGGCCGAAACCTACGGAATTTTGGAGTGGTAGTGCCAGCATGACCTCGATGCGTTGACCGCAATACTAAGCGCTGAGATTTAAGTGGGGGCCGAAGAAAACGCAGCGCCTCCCGCCAAGCGAGACACTCTCTTATGCCGCCCCCGCAAGCGTTACCCGATTGCGGCCAGTATTTTTGGAGACGTAGAGCGCACGGTCCGCATCAGAAATGAGTGTCTCTGGGTCAGCCTCTCCGGTCAGGGCAACTGCGACACCGGCGCTGACGGTGACGTTTTCCATTTTGCCATCCCTCATCTTGAACGATGGAAGCGCAATCGCTGATCTGACGCGCTCTGCCGTTTCGAGCGCTGTGCTCATATCCGTGTCGGGCATCGCCAGGCAAAACTCCTCCCCCCCGAGCCGCGCCACGAGATCTGCACCGCGCACATTTTCCCGCAGACGCGCTGCGAATTCGCGCAAGACATCATCGCCTGAGGCGTGGCCATAGACGTCGTTGATGCGCTTGAAGCGGTCGATGTCGAACACGACGATAGCAAAATACTTTCCGGCCATCCGCGAATTGGAGACGACCTCATCCACATGCTCGCGGAGGTAGCGGCGGTTGTGCAGGCCGGTGAGAGGGTCAAGCACCGACAGCGTCAGGCCGTCGCGCAGATGCGCCCTAAGGCGGTCGGCATATGTTTTCCGCCGAAGCTGAATGCGCAGGCGGAGCTCAAGCTCTTGTGCTGCAACATTCTCATACAGCACATCATTTGCCCCTTGATCGAAAGCGGCCACAGCAAAGCCATCATCGCCGCGCAGGCACACGCTCAAAACGGCTGCGGAGCGTAGGCGGGCATCGGCGCGGGCGGCGGCAATCAAGCGGAGGCCATCCTGCCGTTCTCCGGCTTTTGCATGTACAATAATCGCATCCGGCGGGCCGACACTCCGACTAAATGAAGGCATTTCAGAGCCTTGCGGCATTAACACCGGCAAAAGCCCTGGCCCCACGCCCAGCGCATCTGCCCACTGCCGGGCCTTCTGCTCTTGCGGATGAAACACGAGCACACGCCGGGCCATGCGCAAGACTCCGGCAGACTTATCCGCAAGGTTAAGGCGCCTGTCTGGCAGTTCGACCCCACGAAGGCGCAACTCATCCAGCGCACCGGTCACGCGACCAAGCGCCCGCAGCCGCGCAATCAGGGGCATGGGCGGGGCGCGCAAATTGTAAAGCTCTTCAGCCCCCGCATGTAACGCGACCGTGGCTGGGAGGTCTGGCAAAGAGGTGGTGGCGATGATTGGAATTGGCGTCGCACTCCACTTAGCCTGCAGCACACGGCAATGCTCGGCACCGATTTTCGGGTTATTAAACGCGACGAAAACCACGTCAGGCTCATCAGCAAGGTAGTGCTGCGCCTCTGCCAGGCTCGTTGCGACAACCGCCTGATAATAGTGTTGTTGCAAGAGGCGGCTCAGGAGAGCCCCTTCCTGGGGGACGTCATTGAGAATCAGTATCCGCCCAGACATAGGGTTTTCTCCAACAACGGTTGGCCTGAGACTTCAGCGCACAACCAATAGAGAGCATGCTAGGGTCAGACACTTAACGAAGCCTTAGCGATCGAGGAGACGCGCATGACACCCAAGGTTGCCGAGGACGTCGCGCAAAATGCGTTGCTGTGGTTGGCGGCAGATGAAGAGCGTATGATGGGCTTCTTGCAAGCCTCTGGCGCGGGGCCGCAGGACGTGCGCGATGGGCTCAACGATCCGGCATTTCTGGCGATGACCCTTGATGTGCTCTTGAACGATGAGGCCGCCGTCCTTGCGTTTTGTGAGGCGCAGCGCGTGGCCCCTGACACTGTGCTGCGCGCCCGCGCGGCGCTTCCTGGCGGCGATCTTCCGAACTGGACGTAGCAACTGGCCTTGAAGGCAGATGAGTGTTGCCGTTAGTCAGCGCCCATGAGTGATGACATTCTCTACAAGCTTCCAGTCTCTCGGGTCCGCCGTTGGGTTGGAGTTGGGTCGTTTGCGATTGTGGGCGTGTTGCTGCCCACCGTCGTGGTGGTTTCTCCAGCAACGCTGGTCTGGAACATCCTCTTGCTCGCTTACGCCGCCTTTTGCCTATGGCAGGCCTATCGGATGCACTTAGCGGGGCAACGCTCACTGATCCTCTACGAAGATCGGCTGACCCTCGACGATGGAGAGCTGATCGCGCCCCTCTCAGAAGTGGTCTCAATCGATCGCAGCCTGTTTGCGTATAAACCCTCGGGCGGCTTCATTCTGAAGCTACGGGAAAAGAGCCCAAAAGGCGGCGTGATGGGCCTTTACTCCCGGCGCGGGCGGCGGATCGCTGTTGGTGGCATCGTTTCATCCGTCGGCGGGCGCGGGATGGCCGATATGATCCAGGCGCTGCTGTTGCAACGGGACGGCGAACTTTAGGCCTAAAAGTCTGTCGGTGCGCCCCCTTCAGAGATGCGTCGATCCACAAAGCTGCGCAACTCCTCGCGGATGCCGATGTCCATTGGCGGAGCCTCGAACTCCTGCAAAATCGCCTTCCACACCTTGTTGGCGCGCTCTGACGTCCACGCAGCACCATCCGCCGACCACGCCTCGAAGTTGCGCCAGTCGCTGAGGAAGGGTGAGTAAAACGCGCTCTCGTAGCGCGCTTGCGTGTGATCTGCGCCAAAGAAGTGCCCGGTGGGGCCGACATCTCGGATGGCATCAACCGCAAGGTCATCATCCGAGACCGAAGTAAGCTCCGGCGCCATGTAGCGTTGGAATTGCTGCAGAACCTCGCAGTCCATCACAAATTTCTCGTAGGAGGCGATCAGCCCGCCCTCCAGCCATCCGGCGGAGTGATAGACGAGGTTCACGCCGGAGTTCACCGCGGCCCAAAGCGAGTTCATCGACTCCCACATAGCCTGCCCGTCAGGGGCGTTGGCGGCGCAGGCATTGGAGGCGCGCAGCGGCAGCCCATAGTAGCGCACCATCTGCCCGGTCATCTGCGTCGCGCGCACATATTCCGGCGTTCCGAACGCAGGCGCGCCGGATTTCATATCGACGTTGGACGTAAATGTTCCCAGCGCGCAGCCAACGCCAGGATTGATCCACTGGAAGAGCGCGATCGCTGCCAACCCTTCGGCGAGCGACTGCACAACAGCACCGGGCATCGTGACGGGTGCCATCGCGCCAGCAAGCGTGAAGGGCGTCACGATCACCGGCTGCCCCTTGCGGATGAACCGCATCGAGCCATCGAGCATCGGCCAGTCGTGCTTAAGCGGGGAGGACGAGTTGATGTTGGTGTAGAGACGTGGTTTTGCAAAAAACGTCTCCGCATCCATGCCAGATGCGATGCGCGCCATCTCCAGCACATCCTCAACCCGCTCCGGCCCAAGACTGTAGGCGTGCACAACCTTGTCTGTGATTGTCAGTTTCTCAAAAAGGCACTCAAGGTGGCGGATGCTGGCGTGGATATCCACTGGCTCTACAGGGTAGCCACCCGCCACGTGGATGCAGTTAAAGTATTGTGTGAGCTTCATTAAATCCTTGAAGCTGTCAAAATCACCGGGCCTGCGACCGCGATCAAGGTCCATCACATTAGGCGGGGACGAGACGTTCACAAATGCCATGTGTCGGCCACCAATGGTGACAGATTTGTCTGGGTTGCGCGGGATCAGCGTGAATTGGGAGGGCGCTTTGCCCACCATCTCCATCACGAACTCGCGGTCCATCCGGACGTTCTGGCCGTCAATCTTGCAGCCAGCTTCACGCAGATAAGCAATCGCCTCTTCGTTGAGAAACTCGATGCCGATCTCTTCGAGGACGCGCATCGTGGCGTTGTGCATCCGCTCAACACCTTCGGGTGTCAGAGGCTGGGTGGGCGCGTCGATGTTGACCGGCGGAGACCACGGCATCTGCTGGATTGCCTGAGCCCCTCCGCGCCGAGCATTCCCTGCACGACCACCACTGCGGCGGCTCTTTCGCTCCATCACTGACACGGCAACTCTCCCCTTTTGTGCTATCCTTTCGACAGCAGGGGGCTGGGCTGGCCGCTCCGCGACGAAAACGTGTCGCTTTTTGAAATCTTTACGCGGGAGCAGAAATTCCGAGCCATTCGGTCAAAGCGCCGATATCCGGCAGCACCACATCCGCAAGCGGAGAGAGCTCTTCGGCAGATGCTGGCCCGGTCAAAACACCCGCTGTCTGAGTACCTGCTGCCCGACCGGCAGAGAGATCATGGGTCGAATCTCCGACCATCACGACTTCATCCGCCGCCAAACCGGTTTGCGCGACAAAGCCGGTGACCATTCCCGGCGCAGGTTTGGCCCCAAATCCCGAATCGTATCCAGCGACAAAGCTCATATGCTCCGCGATCCCAGCTGAGAGCAGCTGAGCGTGTGCGGAGGATTCTGCATCATTCGTAGCCACTCCAAGAACATGACCCGCAGCGCGCAGCGTGTTCATTAAGGGCACAAGCGCCACCGGCGGCACACCCTCGACTGCAGCTGCACGGCGGTTGATGTCATCGAGGAGGGTCTCAAACGTCCAGCCTGAGAGATGCGGCAGCATCAACTCGGCAGACACATCGGCCGTGCCCGCAATCACCGGTGAGCCTGCCAGAAACCGCTCACGCTCAAGGTCAAACATCAGCGCATCCGCCAGAGCCGCGACGGTACGGGCGTCACCCTCCGAGTAGTCCGTAATCAGATCCGCGCACCAGCGGCTCCAGGTCTCGTCAAACCCGAAGAGTGTCCCGTCTTTGTCAAAGAGAATGCCTTTGATCTTCCCCATCTTGCCTCTCTCACCGGTGTGGCTACTGTCGCGGTCATGCCAAGCATCGCCGACTATCCGTACACAATGCGCATGACGACCAGATGGCGGGACAATGATGTCTATGCCCACATGAACAATGCAGTGTTCTACGAGTATGTCGATAGCGTCGTGAACGGATGGATCCTTGAGACCGGCACTTTGGAGATCCCGCACGGACCCGTCGTTGGACTGGTCGTAGCTTCGTCGTGCACGTTTTCGGCCTCGCTCGGATTTCCAGACCCGGTGGAAGCTGGCCTGGGTGTTTCAAAGATCGGCAACAGCTCGGTGACCTACACCGTGGTGCTTGCGCGGAGCGGGCAAAAGGGTGTCGCGGCTGAGGCGTCCTTCACCCACGTCTATGTCGACGCCAAAACCCATCGCCCTGTGCCGCTGCCCGCCGCGTTTCGCACAGCTCTCGAAGGGATCGCGCTCTGATGTGCGGGCGATTTGCGGTGACGACAACGCAAGACGACATCCTTGAAGCCTTTGACGTGGACGCCGCCACAGCGCCGCTCGACCCAGGCGCCCGCCGCGACGTGCGCCCAACGCAGGAAATCGGCGTTGTTCGCACCGCGGGCGAGGGTCGCAGCTTTGACGTCATGCGGTGGGGATTCCTCCCGCGCTGGTACAAAGCCCCCAGCGATGGCCCGCTGCTGATAAACGCGCGGTCAGAGACACTCGCGGAAAAACCTGCCTTTCGAGAGGCCTGCCGCCAGCGCCGCTGCCTGATCCCTGCTGATGGGTTTTACGAATGGCAAAGCCTGCCGGACGCCAAGAAAAAGCGTGTGCATTGGCTGGCTCCGCATGCGGGCGGCCTCGTCGCGTTCGCCGGGATTTGGCAGGAGGGCAACGGCCCGGACGGGCGCGTCAACTCGGTCGCCATCGTCACCACTGCGGCGAGCAACGACCTCAACCACCTCCACCACCGCCTGCCGCTGGTGATCGGGCACAACGATTGGCCGCTGTGGTTGGGCGAGGCAGGTAAAGGGGCAGCAAGACTGATGCAGGTCCCCATGGAAGGGTTTTGGGACGTCACCCCAGACCGCGGGCCGGTGGAAACGCTGCTCTAGTCGCCTTTGGCAAACGGCTGAGTAGAACCGTCATAACGGATCGGCTCTCGCTGCATCGTCAGGTGCAGGTCTTTGCCCTCATATACATTCTCCCGTGCTAAAGTCTCATTCAGCTCAAACCCAAGGCCCGGCCCGGTTGGCACCGCGATATATCCACCCTCTACCCTTGGGCCTCCGGGGATCAGCTCCCCATGAAACCCGCCGCCATCCCCAATGGTCTCTACCAAAAGCGTGTTAGAGCAGGTTGCACCCAGGTGCAGGTTCGCAAGCCACTCAATCGGCCCGGCATAAAGATGCGGTGCGATCTGTGCACTATGCGCTTCGGCAATCGTCGCGATCTTCTTGCCGTGCCAAAGCCCCCCAGCGCGCCCCAAGGCGGGCTGCAACACACCGACACCGGCAGCCGCAAGCGCCGCAAACTCCGGTAACGTCGTCAGCCGCTCTCCGGCAGCAATCGGCATGCGGCTCGCACCGACAATCTGTCGCCACCCCTCAACACCGGTGTCCGGCGGGCAAGGCTCTTCAAACCAAAGGGGATCGTACTTCGCGATCCGTTCGGCCATGCGGATTGCCCCCGACGGCGTGAACTGGCCATGGGTGCCAAAGAGAATGTCCGCCCGATCTCTGACACCCTCACGCACCCGCGCGCAAAACGCCTCCGCGCGGTCCAAATCCGAAAGGCCCGGTTGATGCCCACCATGGATCGTGTAGGGCCCCGCCGGATCAAACTTGACGGCGGTCATGCCTTGATCTGCCCAAGCCGCTGCAACCTCTCCGGCCCGCTCAGGCGAGCTGTAAAACGCGCCCGCGTCCTCCCCCGCCTCCGGATAAAGATAGGTGTAGGCCCGCAACCGATCCGTTACATGCCCGCCAAGCAACGCCCAAACTGGCTGCCCGAGCGCCTTACCCCAAATGTCCCAACAGGCAATCTCCAGCCCCGAAAACGCACCCATCACGGTCAAATCGGGCCGCTGGGTGAACCCGCTGGAATAGGCGGACCGGAACGCAGCCTCGACATCTCGCGGGTGCCGCCCCTCAAAATGCCGCTCAAACACATCTGCAATGACCGCGCGCATCGCAGCTGGCCCAACGCTCGCGGCATAGACCTCCCCCCAGCCGACAATCCCGCACTGGGTGGTGAGTTTCACAAAGATGAAGTACCGGCCGCCCTGCCCCGGGGGCGGGTTTCCGGTGATGATCACATCAAGCGAAGCGAGTTTCATCGCGCGACGATGCGCGGGTTCACGCCCCGGCGCAAGCCACCCTCAAACCGATCAGCTCCGACGGTTTCTCTGTGCCAGCAACCGCAACCGCAAGGCGTTGATCTTGATGAACCCGGCGGCATCCTTCTGATCATAGGCGCCCGCATCGTCCTCGAACGTCACATGCGCCTCAGAATACAGCGTCTTGTCAGACCATCGCCCAACGGTGCTGACCGAGCCTTTGTAGAGCTTCAGCCGCACCGTGCCCTCGACATGCTCCTGGCTTTTGTCGATGGCCGCCTGCAGCATCTCGCGCTCCGGGCTGAACCAGAACCCATTGTAGATCAGCTCAGCATAACGCGGCATAAGTTCGTCTTTCAGATGCGCTGCCCCGCGGTCGAGGGTGATGGACTCAATCCCGCGATGCGCCTCCAGCAGGATCGTGCCGCCCGGCGTCTCGTAAATGCCGCGAGACTTCATGCCCACAAACCGCCCCTCAACCAGATCAAGCCGCCCGATCCCGTGCTTGCCGCCATACTCATTGAGCTTTGTCAGGATCGTCGCCGGGCTCATCGCCTCGCCATTGATTGCGACCGGGTCACCTTTGGCAAAGGTCACCTCGATATGCTCAGGCGTATCGGGCGCGTCCTCCGGATGTACCGTGCGCTGGTACACGTAATCCGGGGCCGCCACCGCCGGATCCTCCAGCACCTTCCCCTCAGAGGAGGTGTGCAAAAGGTTCGCATCAACCGAAAACGGCGCTTCTCCGCGCTTGTCTTTGGCGATGGGAATCTGGTGCGCCTCGGCAAACTCCAAAAGCCGTGTCCGCGAGGTCAAATCCCACTCCCGCCAAGGCGCGATAACTTTGATGTCGGGGTTCAGCGCATAGGCGGAAAGCTCAAACCGCACTTGATCATTGCCCTTGCCCGTCGCCCCATGCGCAACTGCATCCGCCCCGGTTTCCTCTGCAATCTCGATCAACCGCTTTGAAATCAGGGGGCGGGCAATCGAGGTGCCCAGCAGATACAGCCCCTCATAAACCGCATTGGCCCGAAACATCGGAAACACGAAATCTCGGCAGAACTCTTCGCGCACATCCTCGATAAAGATGTTCTCGGGCTTGATCCCCAAAAGCTCCGCTTTCTTCCGCGCCGGCTCCAGCTCTTCACCCTGACCTAGATCAGCGGTGAAGGTCACAACCTCGCACTCATACTCGGTTTGCAGCCATTTCAAGATGATCGAGGTGTCAAGGCCGCCGGAATAGGCAAGAACGACTTTCTTTGGCGCGCTAGGCATGGGGCTCTCCGTGGGCTCTCGGTCTGGGGTCGGCGCGCGATACAATGCACGCGGCCTCGGGGCAAGGTCACACGCCTCTCCTCCCTGCAGAGTTTGAAATATCTCGGGGGGCTTGGGGGGCTGGCCCCCCATGGCGTAAGCTCAACGGGGTTCCTTCCGCTTTGCTTCGCGACGGCAACGGTCAGAGCAATAGCGAACCTCGTCCCACACCTTCTCCCACTTTTTACGCCACGCAAACGGGCGCTGACAGTGCGCGCAGTCTTTCTGGGGCAAGTCCCCTTTGCGGCGCATTTTGGCCATAACTACAGGTCCAGCGCAGCTTGACGCGGGTCAGTCTTGGGCGTGCGGATTCGGCCCGTGTTTTTCAGTCCCGATTTCCGAGACCCGTGCTTCACCTGAATCGCATCCGCCTCTTTGCGAAAGGCCTCTCCCCGTCGCGCAGCGTAAATCTTGGCCTTGGCATCGCGCGCGGCCTGCTCATGCTCGACGATGGGTGCCGGATACCAGGGCGCACCGCCGGCCTTCCACGGCTCATGCAACGCGGTCGTTTCAAGATGCGCGAGCTCCGGCACCCAGCGCCGGATGAAGTCGCCGTCAGGGTCTTGGTCTTTGCCCTGTTTGACGGGGTTATAGACCCGCACGGTGTTGATCCCGGTAGTGCCGGATTGCATCTGCACCTGGCTCCAGTGAATGCCCGGCTCGTAATCGGTGAAATACCGCGCCAGCACCAACCCGCTGTCGCGCCACGGGAGCCAGAGGTGATAACTCGCCACCGCCTGCAGCATCGCGCGCATGCGGAAGTTGATCCATCCGGTATCTCGCAACGAGCGCATGCAGGCATCGACGAAGGGGAGTCCCGTCTGCCCGGTGGCGAACGCTTCCAGCCGCTCTGCATTGGGTTTGCGATCCAGCGTGTTCATACCGCGGTGCAGGTTTTCATGCTCAAGCCGCGGGGCGTCCTCCAGTTTCTGGATGAAATGATCGCGCCAATGCAGCCGCCCGTTGAAGGACGAGAGGCTTCCGCCAAACCCGCGCTCTTTGGCCAGCTTCACCTCGCGTTGTCGGGCCCAGGTGGCTTGGGTCACTTCTCGAAGTGACAGGCTCCCCCAGGCCAGATGCGGTGAGAGCCGCGAGCAGTGGATTGCGCCCGGCCCCGGCGCGGACATTGCGCGGCGGTAGGGTTTGGCGCGTTCGATCAGGAATGACCCCAACAGCGACAGCCCATGGCCGCGACCGCCGGGTTGTCTCTCTGGGCAGGGGTCGTCTGCTATCCTCAAGTCGGCGGCACTCGGAATCTCGCCCGGCTCAATATCGGTTCGGAGTAACGGCGCAGGCTCAATCTGCGGCTGACCCATCACCTCATCAAACCGCTTGGCCCAGCCATTGCGGCTGTCGAGCTTGCGGATCACCCCGCCCTGCACCGGCTCGTGCCAGACCACCCCTTGCTGCCGACACCAGGCGCCAACCGCTTGATCGCGCGCGTAAGTCCAGCGATTGCCCGTCTCCTGATGCGACCACAGCGTTGCGATCCTGTGCTGACAGTTCAGCCGCTCTAGGAGCGGCACAACCTCACCCACCCGCACAACGAGCGGCGCACCGAGTTCCGCGAGATCCTGACGCAGTTCTGCAAGGCACTCCGCGATAAATGCCCAGTGCCGCCCCGCCATATCCGGCTCAGCCCAGAGGCCCGGCTCCGCGATATAAAGCGGCAAAACAGGACGGCCTGAGGCGGCAGCACCACTCAGCGCAGCATGATCTGCAATCCGCAGATCGCGTTTGAACCAGACGACATCAATTCCTGTGGTCATCTGGCTCACATATCGGCATTGGGCGCAGGCACCAGAATTCTTGCGCACGTTTCCACGCGCTGGTAGCCGGGTCAGGCAGGCTGTCCTATCTGCCTTGCGAATAATCACGGAGACGCGGATGTCGCTCGCATTCGGCCACACCTTCCTAGCCATCCCCGGTCCCTCGGCCATGCCAGACCGGGTCTTGCAGGCGATGCACCGCCCCTCGCCCAACATCTACGAGGGCGAGTTGGTGGAGATGATGCCGGGCCTCATGCGCGATCTGAAGCGGGTGGCGCGCACGGAAGGCGATGCCGCGATCTACATCGCCAACGGGCACGGCGCGTGGGAGGCTGCTCTTTCGAACTGCTTTTCGCGCGGCGACAAGGTGCTTTTGGTCGCCACGGGGCGGTTCGGTCCTGGATGGGGCGCGATGGCGGCGCAGATGGGGATCGAGGTCGAGACACTGGATTTCGGCGTGCGCGGCCCCGCAGACCCGGCGGCCATCGGCGCGCGGCTGGAGCAGGACACAGCGCATGAGTTCAAAGCGGTTTTGATCGTCCACACCGACACCGCATCGTCTGTGCGCAACGACATCGCTGCAGTTCGTGCCGCCATCACTGACGCAAAGCACCCTGCTCTTTTGCTGGTCGATTGCATCGCCAACCTCGGCTGCGAACGGATGGAGATGGACGCTTGGGGCGTCGATGTCGTCGTTACCGGGTCTCAGAAAGGATTGATGACACCTGCTGGATTGGCCTTCGTGTTTTTCTCAGGAAAGGCAAAGGCCGCGTCTGACCGTGCCGACCTCAAAACAAGCTATTGGGATTGGGGCCCGCGCTCGAATGCGCAAATCTTCTATCAGCGCTTTTGCGGCACCGCCCCGACACATCACCTCTACGGTTTGCGCGAGGCTCTAACGATTCTCCTTGAAGAGGAAGGGTTGGAGCACGCTTGGGCGCGGCATGAGACCTTAGCGCAGGTTGTGTGGGCGGCAGTGGATGAGTGGTCGAGCGGCGGGGCGATCGAACCCAACATTGCCGACCACGCGCACCGCTCAAACGCCGTCACGACCCTGCGTGCCGTTGACGGTCGCGGCACTGAGTTGCGCCGCTGGTGCCAAGACTTCGCTGGCCTCACGCTCGGGATCGGCCTTGGCCTGGACCCCGGCGAAACCCACGCTGACGGCCTCTTCCGCATTGGCCACATGGGCCACCTGAACCCGCACGCGCTGATGGGCACACTCGGCGTCGTTGATGCGGGCCTCAAAGCACTCGATATCCCTCACGGGCAAAACGCGTTGAGCAAAGCATCTCAGCGGGTGGCAGAGGCGAGCGGTCAAACCGCCTGACATTCGCCGATCCGCTATGACCTTGTAAAACTTGGCACGTAGCCTGGGATCAACTCTTCACGGGCGCTGACGCTGCTATGCGCGCTCGAGTTTAATTCCGGGGGGATGTTGCGGGGGCCGCGAAACAGAAACCATTTTCCCCAGCCTGTGTAAGGATTGAGCCTTGGCGCGGCTGGGTCGCACGCGATTCGGTCTCTCAAGCCCAGAGGTAATGTCACACCACACGTTTCTAACCGGTCGAGCATCCAGGCCAGCGGGATGTTTGACAGCGCACGTGCCTCTGGCTGTCGCCACACCTGCCCGCCAACATCGGCATGGCCGCCCGGAAACCACACCTGCTCCAGCGCTCCGGGCCAATGCTGGTCTGGGCGCCAATACACTGGCTCATAGGACAGCCGCGTCTCATCCGCTGCGAGCACTTGGAAGGCGTGGCGAATGCACGGCGTCAGGCTGTGATCATGGAAATCCGTCGCCATGGGCGCAAAGCGTGACAAAACCGGATAAGGCAAGCCCAACGCTTTCACCGTGTCGAAAACGCCGATCATCTCTATCGGCACTTCGTCGTGGCAGAACTTCTCGCGAAAGGCCTCTGCCGCCTTCGAGGTTGACCGCGCCTCGTAGTACCGAAACGACCGCAGCACCCTGCGATGCGTGGCATGGCGGGCGCGCAAAAGCCCAACCCGCCCAATCCAACCAGCAAGGGAACGCACCGCATAGGCCCCACGAGAATACCCAAGTAACACAAGCCGATCGCCAGCTCGGTAGCGCGAGGCGATGCTCGCGTAGCCTTCGGCAATCGCATCATTCAACCCGATGCCAAGGGCCGCGTGCCACCATTTGCGAAAGCCCCGCCCCTGTACGCCCGGATGGTAGGTGACGGTTTGTGTGGCCGTCTGCCCCACCTCCTCAAGCAGGCGGTAGATCAACCCGATATTGGTCTCGCGCCCGGCTGTAAGCTGAGAGAAGGTGCCGTCGATCAGCAGGATATGCGTGCGCGGGCGTCGGATCATCGTCATTGGCCTGCGCCACCGGCCGCGCCCAAGCAAGTAAAAGCAAATCACATCCGCGCTGGTGTTCACACGTGCGGCCCCCGTATGATGCGCAGGTCTCTTCCGACGCTACCGAGGACTTCTCCCCAATGTTTAAGCGCTTTGCCCTTGTCGCAACCCTGCTCGCACTCGCCGCGTCACCCGTCGCGGCCCTTGATTTATCGCTCGGCTACAAAACCGGCTACCGCGACTCAGATGCCGGGATCGACGGACTCGAGTCTGAGCTCTCGGCCCGCGCAGCCCTCTTTGGTGTAGGCATTGAGGGCGGTGTGCGGAGTTTTGACGGCTCGGTGATTCCGTTCCTGCCCTCTGACACCTCCAACCTCGATCAACTGGTGCGCATCGGTGCCACATACGACGTGTTCAGCTATCCGCTGGGGACCCTGCGCGTTGGTGCGAGTCGTTTCTCCATCACCGGCGATGGCGGCCTTGATGAGAGCGGGTTTGCCGGGATTGCGGAGGTCGAGCACAGCATCATTCCTCTTGTTCTGTACGGCAAAGCGCGGTTTCAGCAGTTGTTGTCGGATGAGGCGGTGCTGAGCGATCTGACCAACAGCGTGCATCTTACCCTTGGCTCTGATGCGATCCCGTTCCTCTCGCTGGAGGCAACTGTGGAGCTCTACGACGATGCAACCGTGATCTTCGCCGGCGGCGGCTTCGGGTTCTGAGCCAAACAAAAAAGCCGCCCTCTGGGGCGGCTTTTTTTCTGTCATATCAGAGGCTTTAGCCCTGACGCGCCTTAAAGCGCTTTTGCGTTTTGTTGATCACGTAAACGCGGCCCTTGCGGCGGACGACGCGGCAATCACGGTGGCGCGTCTTGAGTGAGCGCAGTGAGTTTTTAACTTTCATGGCTCTCTCCTAAGGCCAGTGTTTCAATATTCAGGCGGCGAAACGAGGGGGGAATGGTGGGCGTAACTGGGATTGAACCAGTGACCCCTTCGATGTCAACGAAGTGCTCTCCCGCTGAGCTATACGCCCAAGAGCCCCCATCAGAGCGCCTGCTCCGAAAGTGCGCGGTAGGTGCCACAGCGGCGATTTAGCGTCAACCGCAATTGAGGGCTAAGCGCCCCGACAAAAAAAGTTTTGTCGATTTGTCGAAACGGGCGGCGCCCACGTGTCTCGATAGTACAGGCGCGATGCTTGTGATAGAAATCTCGAAAGGAGACCAAAATGCAGTACATGCTGTTGTTCGTCGATGATCATGCGGATGTGGTTCACGATATGTCGGCCTGGGAGGCCTACATGGGTGCCATGGCCGAGGGCGGCATCCTGCGCTCGGGCGAAGAGTTGAGCGGCAACGACACGGCCACCACAGTTCGGATTCGCGGCGGCAAGCGCGAAGTGCAGGACGGCCCCTTCGCTGACATCAAAGAGCAGTTGGGTGGCTTTGTCGTGATCGAGGTGGATGATCTCGACACTGCGATTGAATGGGCGGCGCGCTCGCCGGCAGCTGAACTCGGTAAGGTCGAAGTGCGGCCCGTGATTGTCCACGAGATGCCGGAAACCGCCTGAATGACCGAGGCGCGCGCGCTCGCAGAACAGACCGCGCGCGCGTCATACGGGCGGCTGATCGCCACTATCGCCCGCGTGAGCGGCGACATCTCCGCTGCCGAAGACGCGCTGGGCGACGCGCTTGTGGCAGCTTTGAAGAGCTGGCCGGAGAGCGGTGTTCCTGAAAGCCCGGATGCGTGGCTGATCACCACTGCGCGGCGCAAGTCTCTCAACCAAGCCCGCCATGCGCAGGTTGCAACCGCCGCGCAGCCTGACCTTTTTCTGCGGGCTGAAGAGACCGCTGACGCCTCCGAGTTTGGCGACAAGCGCCTAGAGTTGCTTTTCGTCTGCGCCCACCCCGCCATCGACGACCGCGCCCGCACGCCCTTGATGCTTCAAACCGTGCTGGGCCTCTCCGCAGAGCGGATCGCCGCCGCCTATGCCGAAGATCCAAAAACGCTCGGGCAACGCCTTGTACGGGCCAAACGCAAGATCAAAGAGGCGGCGGTGCCGTTTCGGGTGCCCGACGCAGACGAGTTAACCGACCGCCTGCCCGATGTTCTTCACGCGATCTATGGCGCGTTTGGGCAGGGGTGGGATGACCCCAACACCCATCTCGCCTCCGAGGCCTGCTTTCTAGGCGATCTGCTCGTCAATGCCCTGCCCCAAGAGCCAGAGACGAAGGGCCTGCTGGCATTGATGCTCTTCGTAGAGGCGCGTCGCGCGGCGCGCCGAACTGCCTACGGAGCTTTCATCCCGCTCGACCGACAGGACCCAACACTCTGGAACAAGTCCCTGCTGCTCAGGGCGGAGGGCCTGCTCCAGGCTGCCGCCCGAACAAAACAGCCGGGTCGGTTTCAACTCGAGGCGGCGATACAGTCCATGCACAACAGCCGCGCCTTTGGGAAAGACATCGATCACCAGAGCCTCTTGCACTTGCATGACACCCTTCTCGCCATCGCCCCGTCCCTCGGCGCAGAGGTCAGCCGCGCCTCCGTGTTGATTTCGTTGGGAGACATGGCGGGCGCGGAGACGGCACTCTCAGCAATCGACGCAAAAGCCGCCCAAACCTACCAGCCCTATTGGGTGACCCACGCAGAGCTTGCGAGGGCGAAAGGCTTGCCCTGCGAAGACCTTGCCGCCAAGGCGATCGCGCTCACTGAAGATCCAGCGCTTATCACTTACCTCTCGCACCGGTTCACAGCTGCGCACGTTTAATCAATCAGGAATGGTTTTGCGGCGCACTTCCACGCTACGGTGCCCAAAACACTCTGGGGAGACGAACCATGAAACACATGGGTGAACCAAGTTTTCGCGAATCGGTGGAGATCATGTTCAACCGCGCGGTTGGGTTGATGGACCTGCCGCCCGGCCTCGTCGAGAAAATCAGGGTGTGTAACTCGACCTATGTGGTCCGCTTTGGCGTGAAACTGCGCGGCGATATCCAAACCTTCGTTGGATACCGGTCGGTGCACTCCGAGCATATGGAGCCTGTCAAAGGTGGCATCCGCTTTGCTCTCAATGTCGATCAGGATGAAGTGGAGGCGTTGGCCTCGCTCATGACGTTCAAATGCGCGCTGGTGGAAACACCCTTTGGCGGCTCGAAAGGTGGGCTTTGCATCGACCCGCGCGAGTGGAACGACGAAGAGATGGAGCGGATCACCCGGCGCTTTGCTTATGAGCTGATCAAGCGCGACCTGATAAACCCGGCCCAAAACGTGCCTGCCCCCGACATGGGCACCGGCGAGCGCGAGATGGCTTGGATGGCCGACCAGTACAAGCGGATGCATACCACTGACATCAACGGGCGCGCCTGCGTCACCGGCAAACCTCTCAACGCTGGTGGGATTGCCGGACGGGTAGAGGCGACGGGGCGCGGCGTGCAATACGCCCTGCGCGACTTCTTCCGACATCCCGAAGACGTCGCCAAAGCCGGGATGACCGGCAAACTCGACGGCAAGCGAGTCGTTGTGCAGGGCCTTGGCAATGTGGGCTACCACGCCGCCAAATTCATCTCGCAGCAAGATGGCGCCAAGATCATCGCCGTGATCGAGCGCGATGGTTTTGTCGTGAATGAGACCGGGCTCGATATCGACGCCTTGAAAGAGCACATCGGCAAAACCGGCGGCGTCGAGGGGTTCCCTGGCGCGGTGTTTGAAGCTGATGGCGCAAAAGGACTGGAGCTTGATTGCGACATCCTCATTCCGGCGGCCCTTGAGGGGGTGATCAACCTCAGCAATGCCGATCGGATCAAAGCGCCGCTGATTATTGAGGCAGCGAACGGCCCGATCACCTCTGGCGCAGATGATATCCTCAACGCCAAAGGAACGGTCGTTATCCCGGACCTCTATGCCAACGCGGGCGGAGTAACGGTCAGCTACTTTGAGTGGGTCAAAAACCTCACCCATATCCGGTTTGGCCGGATGGAGCGTCGCCGCGAGGAAGCCCGTCATGAACTGTTGGTCAACGAGCTAGACAGGCTCCGCGCAGATACGCCTGGTGTGCAGCCACTCTCTGAGAGCTTCAAGAAAGAGTACCTGCATGGCGCGACGGAACTGGAGCTTGTGCGCTCAGGCCTCGATGACACGATGCGCTCGGCCTATGGCGCCATGCGCGAGGTTTGGCACGGACGCGAAGACGTCACAAACCTGCGGATCGCGGCTTACCTCGTGAGCATCGACCGGATCGCCTCCAGCTACCGCTCGCTTGGCCTTTAGGCGTTAACCGCCATTCACCCGCACCACATACGCGTCGCCGAACCCGGCGGCGCGGGCGATCATCAGGGCCGTCTCTGCGCTGGCTTCACTCAAAAAAGGGCCAAGGCGCAAGAGCGTGACCTGCTGTCCGCGAAACTGCGACGCACTCGTCGTGACTGGAAACCCCGTAGCCTCAAAGCGCGCGCGGGTGCGGTCGAGGTTCTCCTGAACACCAAAAGCTGCAACTTGGATCATGAACCTGCCAGAGTTTGCCTGCGCAATTGCAAAGCTCTCTGGCTTAAAATCCGGTACAGCCGACAGTGGCGTTCCGTCGTCGGGCGTAGGGGTCTCGATCTCGAAGTTCGATTGTGACGGACGCGGTACTGGCAAGAGCTGTTGTTGCACGGCTCTCGGTTGTGCTTGCCCGGCGCTGCTCGGCGCACCGGTTGCAGGTGTTGATGTGTTTTGGCGCGGGCGCAGCGGCTGCAGGGCGTCTGGCAAAACATCAATCTCGGTCGACTGCTGCGGAAGCCCGCGGATGCCCACATCCTCAGATTGCGGCGCCGGCGTGGTTGGATGCTCTAGGATCACCGGCTCAATCTCGCCGCTGAAATACGCCTCGCGCAGGCGGCTAGACTCATCCTCTGTGCGGCGCACCTCGCCCCAATCCTCTGGGCAGACGGCATTTCCAGCCGGGCCAACCCGGCGCTCCAGCATGGTGGTTCCGCCGGGGCGATCTAGGAGGCGCAAACAGCCATCCTGATCGATCCACGGGACCGGATCGCTTGCCCGGCGCTCATTGCCCGTTTGTGCGGTGGCAGCAACGGCGGTAAACGCGAGCGTCACCGCCAAAAACCAATACCTGTACGGCATTGCCGATCATCCCTCTAAATGTTGCGCGGATTATGGGTATACAAGGCGGTTTGGGCAAGGTGGATGATCGGGGATAGCCGGAAACATTCACGCCAAATGAAATCTATTGTTTCCGTTAATCGCCTTTAAACTCGCAGAAACCCCCACATTTGTCTTCCCAAGCGACGATAGCGAGGAGGCTCAGATGTCTTGGAACCCAGCACTCGACCCCAGCTGCCCGACGGGCGACGAAGTGGACGCGATTGAAACGTTGATCGTGCCGCGTGCCCGAGACCTGGGCGGTTTTGAGGTCCGCCGCGCCCTGCCCTCGCCCAAGCGGCAGATGGTGGGGCCCTTTGTCTTTTTCGATCAGATGGGGCCTGCGGAGTTTCTCACCGATCAGGGCATAGACGTGCGCCCACACCCCCACATTGGGCTCGCGACGGTTACATACCTGTATAATGGCGCGATCCACCACCGCGACAGCCTCGGCACGTCGCTAGAGATCGAGCCGGGTGCGGTGAACTGGATGATCGCGGGCAATGGGATCACCCACTCTGAGCGCACAGCACCTGAGCGCCGCGCCGCTGGGCAAAACCTCTTTGGCATCCAAACCTGGGTCGCCTTGCCCGAAAAGGACGAAGACACCGACGCTGGCTTTGAGCACGCGCCGAAAGAGAGCCTGCCGTTCATCGAGGGGGAGGGAAAATCAGTCCGCCTGATCCTCGGCACTCTCTATGGGGAAAAAGCTCCGGTGAAGACGTTCTCGGAGATGTTCTACGCCGACGCGCTGATCAACGCCGGAGCCAAGCTGCCGCTTACCAATGAGCATGAGGATCGCGGGATCTACATTGTCTCCGGTGAGATCGAGATTGCGGGACAGCGATATCAGGCCGGGCAAATGATGATCTTCCGCCCCGGGGACGAGATCACCGTGACCGCCATCTTGGATGCGCGACTGATGCTCTTGGGCGGCGAAACCCTCAACGGGCCCCGGTATATCTGGTGGAACTTCGTCTCGTCCTCGAAGGAAAAGATCGAGGCCGCAAAGGAAGCGTGGCGCGAAGGTGACTGGCAGAACGGGCGATTTCACCTGCCGCCGGGAGATGATCACGAGTTTATTCCAGCGCCCGACCGCTAAGCGCTCTTCACCGCCACATCACACCCCCGCGAGGGGGTGTTTTGCTCTGATCCCTCGCCAGGCTATCTACGTGCACAACGCAGGAGGATCACAATGCGCCGTACCTTGATCGCAGCCGCCGCTATGGCCGTCGGAGCTTTCGCCTATCTGTCGCAACCCGCACCGATGCAGGCGCAGGTCGCGCAAACCGGGCCAACGGCGACGGCCGTGTTTGCGGGTGGGTGTTTCTGGTGCGTGGAGTCAGACTTCGATAAGCTTGAGGGCGTCGTTGCGACAGTCTCTGGCTACATAGGCGGCACCACCGACGATCCGTCCTACCAAGAGGTCGTGGGCGGCGGAACAGGCCACATCGAGGCGGTCGAGATCACCTACGACCCGGAGGTCGTCGATTACGCAACGCTGGTGGATTACTTCTTCCGCCATGTTGATCCGACCGACGCAGGCGGCCAGTTCTGCGATCGCGGCCACAGCTACACCACGGCGATTTTTGTGCAGAACGGGCCGCAGCGATTAGTGGCCGAGGCGATCCGCGCCCGATTGGATGACTCCGCAAACCTGCCGGGCCCAATCGTGACCCCAGTGCGCGATGCGGGCACGTTTTGGGACGCGGAGGAGTATCATCAGGACTACTACCAGAAAAACCCGCTCCGCTACCGGCTGTACCGCGCCCGGTGCGGGCGCGATGCGCGGGTGAATGAGGTCTGGCAGAACGCGCCGGCCTCCTAAGCGATCCCTGCAAACGTGAGCAGGAGCCCCGAGAGGGCCCCTGCTCCCACAAGCCAGGTGATCGGTACGGGGCGCAACGCTGCCCAGAGCGCTAAAGCAGCGAGCAAAGCAATTTTTGGCCATTCGGGCGCATCGAAACCCGTCGGAAACAGCGCCGCCTGACCTAAATACACCGCGAGATGCGCAATCACGCCGACCACCGCCGCAGACACACCCGCAAGGGCGGCCCGCGCCCAGGGCACCCGGCCAATGCTATCCACATGCGGGGCGATGGAGAGCATCAGCGTAAAGCTCGGCAAAAACGTAAAGAGGCAGGTGAGCGCTGCGGCGAGCACCCCGCCCGAAACACCGCTCTCCCCAAACCCGGCGTGAAACCCAGCATACAGATTGACAAGGATAAGCGGCCCCGGCGTGGCCTCTCCCAACGCCAACCCGTTGAGCATATCGGCGGCGGAGAGCCAGCCGTGGGTCTCGACAGCGTGCTCGGCGACATACGGCAAGAGCGCATACGCCCCGCCGAAACTGACGAAGGCTGCTGAGGTAAAGAGTGTGGCGACCTCCGCATAGACGGCGGGTAGCGTCAAAAAGGTAAGGCCCACGCCCGCGGCGATCAGCAACAGCCCAATCGCCAGCGTGACCACCGAGTTGCGCCACGACCCGACCCGGGCCTCTTCACCCTCCCCTCTCGGGAACAGCAAAAACCCGGCGACCCCAGCCGCCAAGATCACCAACGGAAAGCTTGCCTCGGTGAACGTGAGCGCAGCAAAGGCAGCCAGGGCCAGCGCCCAAGCGAGCGGCCCCGTGGCGGCCTTTTTCATCAGCCCAAACACGGCTTTCGCGACGATCACCAGCACCGCCGCCTGAATGCCGTAGAAGATGGCAGAGACCCATTGCGTCTCTCCATTTGAGATCGCAATGGCGGCGAGGATCGTCATCAAAACAGCGCCCGGCAGGATGAAGCTCAGCCCGGCGATGATCCCCCCGGCCAAGCCATGCATCCGCCACCCCAGATAGGTGGCGAGCTGCTGCGCCTCCGGACCGGGCAAGAGCATCGCGATATCCAAACCGCGCTGGAAATTCTCTTCGCTCACCGAGTTGCGCTGCATCACGATCTGGTCACGCATCAGCGCGATTTGGCCTGCCGGCCCACCGAACGACAAGAGGCCGATTTTGACCCAAACCTTGTAGAAATCCCGGTCGATGCTCATGCGATCCCCTCCAACGGCGCGCCCGCTTTGCGCAGCGCTTCAAACCCACCCCGCACATAGACCGCATCACGCCCATGCAACCGCGCGAGCGCGCAGGCAAACTGGCTGACCTCATGCCCATGCACGCAGAAAAACGCGATTTGGCGGTCGATGCTCAGCAGCGGATGCGTGTGGGTAAACTCGAACGGATCAATCCACGCCGACCCCACAACCGCCTGCCCAGATGTTAGGCGGGCGGGCGATTTGCGGACATCAAACAACGGCACCCTCAGGCGCAAACAGTTTTCGTCGGAAAGACAGGGAAGGGAATAGTCAGTGCTCATAGCATCACTCCATAGCGTCGGTTTACGACACTTGGGTGAGACCCACCACGAGCCGGGGGGTCGTCTTCCCCGCAACCGATGTGGTAGGCGACCAAGCGCAGTCAACGCAAGGAGAATGCGATGCGGCTCGATCATCTGGTTGTGGGGGCAGCGACGCTCAAAGAGGGCACGCGCTGGATGTCGGAGTTGCTCGATTGTCCGCCAGTGGGTTCTGGCAAGCACGCCGACATGAGCACCCACAACGCTCTCTGGCGCATCGGCTCTGCCTATCTCGAAGTGATCGCGATTGATCCGGACGCGCCCGCGCTGTCCTCCCCGCGCTGGTATGGTCTCGACCAGCCTGAGACGCGGGAACGACTGGCGGAGCATCCCCGGCTGCTCACCTGGGTGGTTGAACCTGCGACGCTGGAAGAGATGCAGGCTCTCATGCCGTTTGAAACCGGCAAGGCGCGCACGTTCTCTCGCGATACGCTGTCATGGCGGCTGACAGTGCCAGATGACGGGCTGCCGCCTCTGCACGGCACACAGCCAACCTTGATCGCGTGGGACGAAGGCTCTCAATCACCCGGCGTGAGCCTGGAGGATCAAGGCCTCCAACTCGACCACATCGCGCTTGGCACGGACCCCAAGCTCTTTGACATGATCGAGGGGATGGAGCGGGATTTTGAGCTCACCCGTTCCGTCATCACACCCAACCTGACCGCCACGATCACGCGCGCTGATGGCGTGAAAATCGTGATCGACTGACGCTAAATCAGGTTGTTGCGGATGATGATCTCAAGCGCGTACAGCCCGAAGATGAAGATCAGCGGCGCCAGATCCAACCCGCCCATCTGCGGCAGCGCGTTGCGGATTGGGCCATAGACTGGCTCAAGCAGGCGGTTCAGGCCCGACCAAAGCTGATACACAAACTGTTGGTGGATGTTGATCACGTTGAACATGATCAGCCAGCTCATGATGATATGGATGAGCACGATAAAAAAGGCGATGTCGATCGCGAGCAGGATGATCAGTGCGAGAGAGGTCATGCAACTTTTCCAGTGTATCTTTGAGATGCACGTAGTCTCCGGCAAAGACCTGCGCAAGTCTGGCCACGTTACGTAACGTTTCGACCGGAACTGTGGCGAAAGTCACGGTGTGTCTTAACTGGCAAGTTTACCTCGTCGCTCGTGTGCCTTGAGTGCAGCCTATGTATCCTTTTTTTCGCCTCGTCGCGCATACCCTCTCCGCCTACCGCAAACCGAAGCTTCCGGTAGATGCGGTGCATTCCTCCAGCCATATCTGTTGGCCCACTGACATCGATATGTTCGGAGAGATGAACCACGGGCGGATTTTGACGGTCTTTGACCAGGGCCGGTTTGGCTTGGCCGCACGGAACGGGTTGCTGGATGTGGTGCTCAAGCAAGGCTGGGCGTTGACGATGGCGGGTGTCTCGGTTCGGTATCGCCGGCGGATCCTGCCGTTCCGCCGCTACGAGATGCGCTCAAAGTTTTGGGGTCTCGACGACCGGTTCATGTATCTGGAGCAATCGATGTGGCGCAACGGTGAGTGCTGCGCCTCAGCCCTTTACCGCACAACCGCGCTGCGTTCCGGCAAAATGGTTCCGGTTGCCGAGGTGGCCGCGGCGCTTAACGTCAATCCAGAAGACTACCCGGTGCTAGACTGGGTCGAAGACTGGGCGCAAGCGGACGCAAAACGCCCTTGGCCGCCCCTAAGCTGAGCACAATGCAACACACCACCTGAAAGATTTTCGTCACCCAACGCAAAGGGTTGCGCGAAACCGTTTGTGCTGATCCCCTCCGCCTCACCGACGGTGGAGAAGAATGTATGGCTGAGGTGTCACGTAAAGGTGTCTGGGGCTGGATGCTCTTTGACTGGGCGAGCCAGCCGTTTCACACTCTGCTGATCACATTTATCTTCGGCGCGTATTTTGTGAACGTTGTGGCCCCCGACCCAATCACTGGGCAGGCGACCTGGGGCTGGATGCTTGCGGCCTCAGGTGCATTCATCGCGATCCTTGCCCCGATCCTCGGCTCCATGGCCGACGCGGTTGGCCCCCGCAAACCGTGGATCTTTGGCTTTTCGATTTTCTATGTGCTCGGGTCAGCAGCACTTTGGTTTGCTGTCCCCGACATGCCCGACCCGATTTGGATTTTGATCGCCTTTGGCGTGGGCCTTGTCGGCGTCGAATTTGCCACCGTTTTCACCAACGCAATGTTGCCCGACCTCGGCCCACCAGAGAAGGTGGGGGCTTTGTCCGGCAACGGATGGGCGATGGGCTATGCGGGGGGTATTGTCTCCCTCATCATCGCGCTCGGATTTTTGATCGGCAGCCCCGAGACGGGCGCAACGCTTTTGGGATTTGCACCGCTCTTCGGCCTAGACCCGGCGATGGGTGAAGGGGAGCGCGCCACCGGCGTTTTGACAGCGGTTTGGTATGTCGTTTTCATGATCCCGCTGTTTCTGTTCACGCCAGATCGCCCCCGCAATGCGGTGACCTCGGCCCTGAACTCCGGTTTGCAAGACTTACGCGGTACTTTGAAAACGCTGCCCGCCCGCAAGAGCTTCACCTCATACCTCATCTCTTCCATGTTTTACCGCGACGCACTCAACGGCCTCTTCGCCTTTGGTGGGCTCTACGCGACGGGCGTGCTGGGCTGGTCGATCATCCAACTTGGCGTGTTTGGGATCGTCGCCGCCGCGACCGGAGTTGTGGGCGCTGTGGTCGGTGGCCGCCTCGACGTGTCTCGCGGCCCCAAGCCTGTGGTGATGGGCTCAATTCTCATCCTCACGCTGATCTGTATCGCAGTTGTGATGACAACGCCTACGCAGGTGATGGGCATCCCGGTCGCTGAGGGGTCGAGCGCGCCCACGGTGGCGTTTTATGTCTTTGGCGGCATTTTGGGCGCGATGGCCGGGTCGGTGCAGGCTGCATCGCGGACTTTGCTGGTGCGCCAATCCAGCCAAGGCGCAATGACACAGAGCTTTGGCCTTTACGCACTCACCGGAAAAGCTACCGCGTGGCTGGCACCCGTCTCGGTCGCCGCCGCCACTACCGTCACAGAAAGCCAACGCTTCGGGATCGTTCCGATTATCGTGCTGTTTCTGATTGGCGGGCTTTTGCTCGTCGCGGTCAAACCGGAGGGTGACGATGCGCCTACTTAGCCTTGCCGCAGCCCTACTCTGCGCGGTGCCTGCGGTCGCCAACGAATGGGGTTCTGCCCGCCTGGAGTTCGGTGCCGTAGACGGGCCGAGCTTAGCAGTGCCAGAGGCCTATGGCTCTTATGCTCGTGGCTGCATTGCGGGTGCGGTTGAGCTGGAGGAAACGGGCCCAACCTGGCAGGCCATGCGCCTCTCGCGCAATCGCAACTGGGGCCATCCCGAGACCATCGATTTCTTGAAAGAGCTAAGCGTTTTCGCAGCCACCCAACCAGGGTGGGAGGGGCTCTATATCGGCGACATCTCACAACCACGCGGCGGGCCGATGCTGACCGGGCACCGCTCGCACCAGATGGGGCTCGACGCGGATATATGGATGCTCCCACCAGACAGGCTCAACCTCACTTATAACGAACGGCAAAACCTGTCCTCTATCCCGATCACCGATGACTTCAGAACCCTCAATGAAAACTGGGGCGATGGGCATTTCGAGGTGATCAAACGCGCGGCCCAAGACCCACGGATCGCGCGGATTTTTGTGACCGCACCCGCCAAACTCCACATGTGCGCGACAGAGACCGGAGACCGCTCTTATCTGCGCAAAATCCGGCCCTGGTGGGGACACTTCTACCATTTCCATATCCGTCTGCATTGCCCAGAGGGGGAGGCTGGCTGCCGCAATCAGGCTCCGCCACCCCCCGGAGATGGATGCGATGAAACGCTAGCATGGTGGGTGTCTGACGATGCGCTCGTGCCCAAACCACGCCCCGTCAGACCCACCAACGCCCCTGCCCCACGCGGGCGCGCGCCCTTGCGCTTGGCCGATCTTCCAGAGCAGTGCGCCCCAATTCTGCGGACACAGTGAGACGCCTCTTTCCACTCCTCGTGTCACTGATGCTCGCCACCGTCGGGGCGCGAGCGCAAACGCTTGAGCCGATCTCACAGCTCGTCTGGCGCAGTGACCTACCGGGGTTCGGCGGATGGTCAGGCCTTGTGATGGACCCGGACGGCACAGCCTTTTGGGCCGTGTCAGATCGCGGAAGGCTAATCAGAGCCAGCGTTCTGCGCGCGCAGTCGGGCCGCATTCTTTCGATCCGCGAAGAGCGCATCCTCCCGCTGCAAAGCCCCCGCGGCGGTTTCCTAAGTCGCTTCTTTGATGATAGCGAGGGGCTCACCCGTGTCGACAACGGCTTTTTCGTAAGCTTTGAGGGCGAGCACCGGATCGCATATCTCGAAAATCCAGAGGCGCGCACGCGACCTCGCCCACGAGACCCCAGATTTGAGCGGTTTGGCGTCAACAGCGGGCTAGAGGCACTGGCCACCGATGCGAACGGTCGCATCCTCGCGATCCCTGAACGCTCCGGCGGGAGCAAACGGCCGTTTCCCGTCTTTCGCTGGGACGGCATCGACTGGGAGATCCCGTACCGCATCCCGCGTGAAGGGGATTTTCTGCCCACCGGGGCGGACCTTGGCCCGGACGGCAAACTCTATCTGCTCGAACGAAGCTTCAGCTTTCTCGGTGGGTTTCGCATCCGCATCCGCCGGTTTGAGCTGGGTGATCAGGAACTCCTTGAGCCAGAGGTCCTGCTGATCGGCGGATCCAACGCCTATGATAACGCCGAAGGGATCAGCCTGTGGCGCGCGCCGGGGGGTGAAATCCGCCTCTCGATCATCTCTGACAACAATTTCCAGCCGCTCCAACGCACGATCTTGAGCGAGTTTCGCGTGCAAGAAGCGCCCAGCCGCGATTGAACCCCGGCGCGCATCGGGTTACGTCGCGCGCAAGCCCACATCTCGCGGAGACGCCACCATGACCGACATCGCCCAGTTGGAAACCGCAATCGAAGCTGCTTGGGAGGCGCGCGCCGACATCACGCCCGCAACCACCGGCGAAACGCGAGAGGCCATCGAAGAGACACTCAACGCGCTCGATGGCGGCTCTTTGCGGGTTGCGCAAAAGCAGGACGATGGCTCTTGGCACGTAAACCAATGGGCCAAAAAGGCCGTGCTTTTGGGCTTTCGGATCAAAGATATGGAAATGCAAGGCGGCTCCCCACAAGGCGGTGGCTGGTGGGACAAGGTCGACAGCAAGTGGAAAGACTGGGGCGACAACCAGTGGCGTGCTGCTGGCTTTCGTGCGGTGCCGAACTGCGTGGTCCGCAAGTCGGCCTATATCGCGCCAGGCGTCGTCCTGATGCCCTCTTTCGTGAACCTCGGCGCCTATGTCGACGAGGGCACAATGGTGGACACATGGGCCACCGTCGGCTCCTGCGCGCAGATCGGCAAAAACGTGCACCTCTCGGGCGGCGTTGGCATCGGGGGCGTTCTGGAGCCCATGCAAGCGGGCCCCACGATCATCGAAGACAACTGCTTTATCGGAGCGCGCTCCGAGGTGGTCGAAGGCGTTATCGTGCGCGAGGGTGCGGTGCTTGGGATGGGCGTCTACATCGGACAATCCACCAAAATCGTCGATCGCGAGACCGGAGAGGTGATGTACGGCGAGGTTCCGCCCTACTCGGTCGTCGTTTCGGGCACGATGCCCTCTAAGAACAATGTCAGCCTCTATTGCGCGGTGATCGTGAAGCGCGTGGATGAAAAGACACGCTCGAAGACTGGCATCAACGAGCTGTTGCGAGACTAAGGTAGGGGGCGCTGCCCCCCTGTCGGGCTGCGCCCGCCATTCCCCCCGAGGTATTTGGATCAAGATGAAGATATGGACGTTTTCACGCTGATCGTGAGCTTGGGGCGGAAAGAGGGTGACGGCCTTCCTGACGCGGCAACCGGTGGGGCGATGATGCTTTATGCGCCGGGGCGCGACGAGAAAGAGGCCGTCAATGATGCGGTGCGCTTGTTGCGGGATGCGGGGCTGAATGTGCTGGAGGTCTCCAGCGAGGGAACTGAGAGCGAGCGCGGCGATTTGCAAAGCGATGAGCGAGAGTTGATCGCCAAGGCACGTGCGGAAAACAGCGTCGTGGTTGTTCAGACCGAAGCGCTTTATGATTGAGGACAGCGGACCATGCGTATGACGAAACTGGGGCGCACCGGCATCGATGTCAGCGACATCTGTCTGGGCACGATGACCTGGGGCACGCAAAACACAGAGGCCGAGGCCCATGCCCAGATCGAGCGCGCACTAGAGCGCGCGGTGAACTTTCTCGACACTGCAGAGATGTATCCGACCACACCACCCGGGCGCGAGACGCAGGGCCTGACCGAAACTTACATCGGTACCTGGCTGGCAAAATCCGGGCGGCGGGATGAGGTGGTGATCGCGACCAAGATCATCGGCAAGGGCTCTCGCACAGTGCGCGATGGGGGGGCGATCACGCCTGAGGCAATCAAGATTGCGGTCGAGGATAGCCGCATGCGGCTGCAGACGGACGTCATCGACCTCTACCAACTGCATTGGCCCAACCGCGGCTCGTATAGCTTTCGGCAGAACTGGACGTATTCGGCAGCGGGCAAAGACTACGCAGCGATCCGTGATGATCTGAAAAGCACGCTCGAAGCGCTTGCCGAAGAGCAGGCCGCCGGGCGCATCGCGCATATCGGGGTGTCGAATGACACCGCCTGGGGCATGATGACGATGCTGCGGCTGTCAGATGAGTTGGGCCTACCACGCATCCAGTCGGTTCAGAATGAATATGGGCTAATGTACCGGCAGTTTGACCTGGATTTGGCTGAACTGGCGCTTGCTGAAGACGTGCCTTTGCTCGCCTACTCCCCGCTTGCGGCGGGGATTTTGACCGGGAAATACCGTGGGGGCGTTGTTCCCGCAGGGTCTCGCCGCGATGTGAGCTCCGGCAATCTGGGGGGGCGTGTGACAGAGCGGGCCCCGCTTGCAGTGGAGGCTTATGCCAAGATCGCCGAACGCCATGACATCAGCCTCACGAAACTCGCCATCGCGTTTGCCCGCTCCCGCCCGTTCATGGGTAGCGTGATCATCGGGGCGACGAGCCTTGAGCAGCTCGATGAGGTGCTTGATGCGGGGGAGATTGACCTCTCGGAAGAGATCCTCGCTGAGATTGATGAGGCCCACAAAGCGCATCCTTGGCCGTATTGACCCATGACCACTGATCCCGTTGCCCTCACCCAGGCGCTTATTCGCTGCCCCTCGGTCACCCCGGCGGATGCAGGCGCGCTTGGCGTGCTCGAAGCGGTGCTGAGTGCCGCTGGCTTCACCTGCACGCGGGTGCCGCGCGGTGGCATTGAGAACCTCTTTGCCCGCTGGGGGGAACAGACCAACGCACCTGTGTTGGGGTTTAATGGCCATACCGATGTTGTCCCCGTCGGCGATGAGAGCGCGTGGCGCTTTCCTCCATTCGGCGCTGAGATTGTAGATGGCACGCTCTATGGGCGTGGGGCGTGTGACATGAAATCCGGCGTCGCGGCCTTTGCGGCAGCGGCAATCGATTTTGTGAAAGAGAGCCCTCCGAACGGCGCGATTGTGTTGGCGATCACAGGTGATGAGGAAGGCGATGCGCTCGACGGCACCCGCGCTCTGCTCGACTGGATGGCTGACAACGGTGCGCGCATGGATGCCTGCATCGTCGGAGAGCCGACTTGCCCAAACGTAATGGGCGAGATGATCAAGATAGGGCGGCGCGGGTCTTTGACCGCGCAGATCACCGCGACGGGGCGGCAGGGGCACGCGGCTTACCCGCACCGCGCACTGAACCCGCTCCCGGCGTTAATCCGCTACCTCGATACGCTCAACGCCCGTGAGCTTGACAGCGGCACCGCGCATTTCGATCCGTCCACTTTGGCGGTGACCACGATTGATGTGGGCAATCCGGCGAACAACGTGATCCCAGCGCAGGGGCGGGCAACGGTGAACATCCGCTTCAACGATGCGCATGAGAGCGAGACACTCAGCGCATGGCTGCGGGGTGAGGCTGAGCGCATTTCCACCGAAACGGGCGTGCAAATGGAGGTCTCGATCCGGGTGTCCGGGGAGAGCTTTGTGACCCCGCCGGGCGCGCTCTCAGACCTCGTCTCAAACGCAGTCGAGGCAGAAACTGGGCGCGTGCCGGAGCTTTCAACCAGCGGCGGAACCTCGGATGCACGGTTCGTGAAGGACCACTGCCCGGTGGTCGAGGTTGGCCTCGTGGGGCAGTCGATGCACCAGGTTGATGAGCAAGTCGCGGTGGAACACATCCACCAACTCAAAGCTATCTACACGCGGATTCTGCGCAACTACTTCGCCGGTGAGTGAGCCGGCCGCGCGTCGCTGAGGGCGGCGTCAAAGACCTCATCCAGCACCGCGAGGTCGGCATCGGTTCCGGCTGAGATACGGATGCAGCGGTTCTGCGGCGCCACAAACGGCATCCGCACAAACACGCCGTGATGCCCCAACGCGGCGACCATCGCTTTCGCCAAAGCCTCTCCTTCGCCCATATCGACCGTCACGAAGTTGGTGGCAGAGGGCAGCGCTTTCAGCCCACGTTTCGAAGCAATCTGGGCGATGCTTTCGCGTGCAGCGGCGACTCTTTCGACCGTCTCAGCCAGATACGCCTGATCCTCGAGCGCTGCCAATGCACCCACTTGGCTGACCCGCGACATCCCAAAATGGTTGCGCACCTTGTTGAACGCTTGGGCAAAGTCGGGGTGTGTGATCGCATAGCCAACCCGTGTCCCGGCGAGGCCGTAGGCTTTGGAAAAGGTCCGCATCCGAATGACGCGCGGATGCGTGGTATCGAGCGCAGGTAACGCGTCGCTAGAAGCTGTATCGGCATAAGCCTCATCAAGGCACAAAACAGCACCCTCAGGAAGCTTGGCGATAGCAGCGCTCACCTCATCACCGCTCCACCACCCGCCCATCGGATTATCGGGGTTGCAGATATAGACGAGCTTTGCGTCAACCTCCGCAGCCTTCTCGATCAACGCCAACAGGTCTTGCCGATCATCGCGATACGGCACCGCGTGCAGCGACCCGCCAAAGCCCGCGACGTGGTAGTTGAAGGTCGGATAAGCACCGAGCGAGGTAACCACCGCATCCCCAGTCCCGACAAGCAAGCGCACGAGATTGCCCAAAAGGCCATCGATCCCCTCGCCCACACTCAGGCACTCAGCCGAAACACCATGATGCGCGGCGAGCGCAGCCTTCAGATCGTGGCTCTCAGGGTCCGCGTATTTCCAAGCCGCCGCCGCCTCACGCTCCATCGCCACAATCGCTTTGGGCGATGGGCCAAACACGCTCTCGTTTGCCCCAAGCCGCGCGCGAAACACGCGCCCCAGCGCGCGCTCCTGCGCCTCGGGGCCGACAAAGGGCACGGTGGACGGCAACCCTTGCGCGAGTTCGGTAAACCTAGGCCCCATCCTGATCCCCTTCATCTTGACAAAAATACCTGCCCGCCCGGCGAGGGCACCCGCCTGCCCCTCAGGGCAGGCTCAAGAGGCTTGCGCCGCAGGCGCTCCGCATCATCACCCCAGAGAGGCCACCCGCGCCGCCGCCTGTTGCAGCTTTGCCAGCTCGTCCTTTGCGGTCTCAAGACGCTCCCGCTGCTCCGCGACAACATCCTCAGGCGCTTTGGCCAGAAACTTCTCGTTCGAGAGTTTGCTCGTCAGTCCGCCGATCTCTTTTTCGAGCTTGGCGGAGGCTTTCTTCAGACGCGCGCTTTCAGCGGCCACATCGACGAGCCCCTTTAAGGGTAAGCAGGCCTCTGCCCCCTCGATGGGCAGCGTCACGGAGCCCTCGGGCGCGCTGTCCGCAAACTCCACCGGCTCCAGCCGGGCGAGGCGTTCGATGAGGACGCGGTTGCGCTCCAACCGCGCTTTTGCCTCTTCCGACGCACCGGTCAGCGCCAGCGTCAACTTAGCCGAAGGTGACAGGCCCATCTCTGAGCGCAAAGAGCGAATGCCCTCGATCAGGCTGATCACCCAAGACATCTCTGCATCCGCAGCCGGGTCAGCAACCTCCGCGCCAAATTCCGGCCAGTCGGCGTGGACGAGCATCTTGGCGCGCTCTCCGAGATCGCCCCAAAGCTGCTCAGTGATGAACGGCATCACTGGATGCGCCATCACGAGGCACTGATCCAGCGCCCAGGCCATGACCTTTTGCGTTTCTTCGCGCTCAGGCGCGCCCTCAGCCAGCAGCGGCTTCGTGAACTCCACATACCAGTCGCAGAACACGTTCCAGATATGGGTGTAGAGTGCCACGGCGGCATCGTTGAAGCGGTACTGCGCTAGGGCGTCGTCGTGGGCCTCGCGCAGGCGCGCTGTCTCTCCGATGATCCATTTGTTCACCGTCGCGGTGGCCGTGGGCACCTCTGCGGTGCCGCCAACAGCGCCGTTCATCTCCGCAAAGCGGGAGGCGTTCCAGAGCTTGGTGCCGAAGTTGCGGTAGCCCTCGACGCGCTTTTCCGAGAGCTTCAGGTCGCGCCCCATGGCGGCCATCGCGGCCATGGTGAAGCGGACGGCGTCGGCACCGTATTTGTCGATCAGGTTGAGGGGGTCGATGACGTTGCCGATGGATTTCGACATCTTCCGCCCCTTCTCGTCCCGCACGAGGGCGTGGACATAGACGGTGTCGAACGGCGCCTGCCCCGTGACCGCAAGCTGCATCATCATCATCCGCGCAACCCAGAAGAAGATGATATCAAACCCGGTCACCAGGGTGGAGGTCGGGAAGAAGCGCTGCATTTCGGAGGTGTCCTCCGGCCAGCCCAGCGTGCCGATGGGCCAGAGGCCCGAGGAGAACCAGGTGTCGAGGACGTCGGGGTCGCGCGAAAGACTGACAGAAGTAATTTTCAGCGTGCCGTCAGCCTGAGACGTAGAACCCATTCCGGACATTTGACCGCCGACACCGTCCGTGAGGAACGAGACTTCAACATCGTCGCCATAGTAGGCTTTCGCCTGCTCAATGACGTCGGCTTCGTTTGCTGCGCAAAAATGGACTGAACCTGCAACACCCTCTTTTTCATGCGAGTCTTTTGTCGGCCCATACCAAACCGGGATCCGATGCCCCCACCACAGTTGGCGGGAGATGCACCATGGCTCGATGTTGCGCATCCAGTTGAAATAGACGCGGGCGTCGCGTTCGGGGAGGATTTTGGTGCGGCCATCTTCAACGGCTGCAATCGCCTCTTCTGCCAGCACGTCGGCTTTCACGAACCATTGGTCCGTGAGCATCGGCTCGATGACAACCTTTGAGCGGTCGCCGAAGGGCTGCATGATCGTTTTGGCTTCGACCAAGGGCACTGGCGTGGCCACTTCTTCCTCGGCGTCTTTTTTCTTGGGGCGCTTGCCCAAACGCGGATCGTCGGAGAGGGTCATCACCGCAAGGCCCTCAGCAGTGATGTCCGCCACCACCGCCTTGCGCGCCTCAAAGCGATCCATCCCGCGATAGGCTTCTGGCACGAGGTTGATCGCGTCGATCTTCGCCTCAGACGCCTCGCGACCATCGCGGATGGCGGCGGCCTTCGCCGCCTCTTCGGAATAGGCCGCTCCATCCGCGCGCATCGCGCCGTTGGTGTCCATCAACCGGTAGCACGGGATGTTGCCGCGCTTGGCGACTGCGTAGTCGTTGAAATCATGCGCACCGGTGATCTTCACCGCGCCCGAGCCGAAGTCTGGGTCGGGATATTCATCCGTGATGATCGGGATCAGGCGACGATGCTCCTTCGGGCCGACCGGAATTTCGCAGAGCTTGCCCACGATGGGCGCGTACCGCTCATCATCGGGGTGCACTGCAACCGCGCCATCCCCGAGCATGGTCTCGGGGCGCGTTGTGGCGATGGAAATGTAGTCGCGGGTTTCCCGCAGCACCACATTCCCGTCTTCGTCCTTCTCGACGTACTCATAGGTCGCCCCGCCCGCGAGCGGATATTTGAAGTGCCACATGTGGCCCTCAACCTCGAGGTTCTCGACCTCAAGGTCCGAGATTGCCGTCTCAAAATGCGGGTCCCAGTTCACGAGCCGCTTGCCGCGGTAAATCAGACCCTTGTTGTAGAGATCGACGAAAACCTTGATCACGGCGTCGTGGAAATTGCCCTCCTCACCCTCCGGCGCCCCCGGCGCGCCGGACATGGTGAAGGCATTCCGCTCCCAATCGCATGAAGCGCCCAGCCGCTTGAGCTGTTCGATGATCGTGCCGCCGGACTCTTTCTTCCACTCCCAGACCTTTTCCAGGAAGGCCTCGCGGCCCAACTCACGCCGGCCTGGTTGGCCCTCAGCGGCGAGTTTGCGCTCCACCACCATCTGCGTTGCGATGCCCGCATGGTCTTGGCCCGGCTGCCAGAGGGTGTCGAAGCCGCGCATGCGGTGCCATCGCACGAGGATGTCTTGTAGGGTGTTGTTAAAGGCATGCCCCATGTGCAGCGAACCGGTCACATTGGGCGGGGGGATCATCACGCAGAAGGTCTCATCGCGGGATTTGTTGGCGCCCGCGCGAAACGCGCCGGTCTCTTGCCAGCGGGTCGAGATGGCCGCCTCAGAGGCGGTTGCGTTGAATGTCTTATCCATAGGGCGTGCCCCTGCGATGCGCTTCAGTCGCGCAGGGGTTACACGGGGGGAGCGGAGAGGAAAAGGGGGCGCCTAGCCTTCTGCCAACTCGCGCAACATCCGGGTGATCTCAGCGCGAATTTCTGTGCGAATGTTGTCAGAGACTGCGATTCCCAGCTCTCCAGTCAGCTCTTCGTGTAGCACCTGTTTGATCAGAGCGCGCAGGGCGGTTTCATCAAGAGTTGAGGCCGGCGCTGGTTCTATTGCCGCTTCGGCTTCTGGTGCGTCCGCGGTTTCCGTCTCATCCATTGCGGGCGCCTCAAACGGCGCGTCAAACATCACCCAGCCAGAGCCAGAGCCAGAGCCAGAGCCAGAGCCAGAGCCAGAGCCAGAGCCAGAGCCAGAGCCAGAGCC
>JBCBGM010000006.1:0-77461 GCA_038526735.1 Pseudomonadota bacterium
GAGCGCCACGTAGAGCGCGCCGTCTTCATCGGCGATGTTGGTGACGGAGAGCACCAGGTCGTTTTGCGCGAGAGCCACGGTGGCGAGGGAGCAGAGGGCGGCGGCGAGGTAGGTGGTTCGGATCATAGGACATTCCTTTTTTGGGTTCCGCGCCGGAAGAGCCCGACGTCGATGCCCTTGGAATGTCGGTGCCGCTTAGAGACTGCGAGCCGACTTACGTAAAACGCCCGCTGTCTTCGCAAACAGCGGGCGGTGTCGTTCACGCTACGTGAGCGGCCGGGGTTTAGCCCTGCATGCGGCGCAGGCGGCGGATCAGCGACGAGGTATCCCACCGTCCACCGCCCATGTTCTGCACATCGCCATAGAACTGATCGACCTGTGCGGTCACTGGCAGGGTCGCCCCGTTGCGGCGCGCCTCATCGAGAACGATGCCGAGATCCTTGCGCATCCAGTCCACCGCAAAGCCAAACTCGAACTCATCGGCGAGCATCGTGGTGCCGCGGTTGGCCATCTGCCAAGAGCCCGCAGCCCCGCCGCCGATGGCAGAGAGCACGGCCTCGCCATCAAGCTCAGCTTTCTGGGCGAAGTGCAGCGCCTCTGACAGCCCCTGCACCAGGCCCGCGATACAAATCTGGTTGACCATCTTGGTGAGCTGCCCCGCGCCTGGCCCGCCCATGCGCAGGCAAGACTTGGCGAAGGCGTCAATCACGGGGGCTGCGCGGTCAAAGGCGGTTTCGGTGCCGCCGCACATCACTGCGAGTTGCCCGTTCTCAGCCCCTGCTTGCCCGCCAGAGACGGGCGCGTCGATGAAGTGAAACCCTGCGGCGCTGGCGGTCTCAAAGAGCTCGCGCGCCACAGCGGCGGAAGCGGTGGTGTGGTCGACGAACACCGCATCCTTCGCCACACTCGCAAACGCGCCATCCGCACCGGTCGTCACCGAGCGCAGGTCATCATCATTGCCGACGCAGGCAAACACGAACTCAGCGCCCTCCGCCGCCTCTGCCGGGGTAGCGGCGGTCACGCCGCCATGCTGCGCGGCCCAAGCCTCTGCCTTGGCAGCCGTGCGGTTGTAGACCGTAACCTCATGGCCGGCGGCGCGCAGGTGCCCGGCCATCGGATATCCCATCACGCCCAACCCGATGAATGCTGTCTTGGCCATGATGACCTCCCTTGATGTTTTGATGACGCCGCGTGGGCGTTGCGTGCCGACAGGTGGGCTGCTAGCCGAGCAGGGTCAAGCAAGAACAACAGAAACAGGGGCTGATCGGATGGTGATTGCGTTTCGCTGGATGGTGCGGATTGTACTTGGTGCCTCGGTGCTTTTGGCCCTGGCACTGCTCTTGGTCTACTACCTCGCGTCGCGGTCATTGCCGGACTACGCCCAGAGCCTGCGGGTGACCGGGCCAAGCGCCACGGTTGAGATCATTCGCGATGAGAACGCCGTGCCACATATCCTTGGTGTTCAGGACAGCGACGTGTTTTTCGGGCTGGGTTATGCTCATGCGCAGGACCGCCTGTGGCAGATGACGATGCTGCGGCGCACGGCGCAGGGGCGACTGTCTGAGCTGTTTGGCGAGGCGACCTTCGACATTGATCACCTGCTGCGGGCGATTGACCTTTACGGTGTGGCGCAGGCGCAGGTCAGCGCGCAATCCGATGAGACCCAGACATTGCTGCGCGCCTATGCCAACGGTGTGAACGCCCGGCTGCGGGAGGTCGCCGAAGAAGCTTTGGGCCGTGGCGCGCCCGAGTTCTTCCTCTTCGGCGCAGAGATCGCGCCCTGGAGGCCAGCGGATTCAATGGCCGTGAAGCTGATCATGTCGCTGCAACTGAGCGACCATGCTGCACGCGAAACGCTCGCCGCCTCCCTTGCCCTTCGGGTGGATGAGGCGCGGCGCGCGGACATCTTGCCCGTGCCGCCGTATCTCAACCCCTTGGGTCGCCCTGACTTAGGGTGGCTGCAAGAGGCACCCGGATTTGAGGGACGCAGCGACACGCCAACGCGATTTGCAGCACTCTCTCCGCTGCACGAGGTCGGCTTCGCCGGCGCCTCAAACGCCTGGGGCGCCACGCCCGACAGGGCCGCGAATGGTGCGAGCCTTATGGCCTCTGACCCACACCTCGGCTTTGCCGCCCCCTCGATCTGGATGCTGGCGCGGATGCAGCTCGAGGGCGTCGGCGGTGTGATCGGCGGCACGATCCCCGGCCTTCCGGGCATCTTGATCGGGCGCAACAGCGACTTCGGCTGGGGCCTGACGACGGCCTACACCGACGACCAAGACATTTATATTGAGCGGATCGACCTCGCGAACCCGGACAACTACCTCACGCCGAGCGGCTCTGAACCGTTCATGGTCCGCGAGGTGCTGATCGGCGTTGGCGACGGGCCTGCCCGCACAGTCACCCTCCGATCCACCCGCCACGGGCCAGTCATTCCGGCGGACACATGGAGCGTCGACAGCATCACGCCCCCCGGCCATGTCGCCGTGCTCGCGTGGACGGCACTCACCCCCACCGATCCGGGCATGAACAGCCTGATCGCGCTGATGCGCGCGCAGAGCATCGAGGAGGGGCGCGCTGCCGTAGCTCCGCTGATCTCCCCCTCTCAAAACGTCGTCATGGCGGATCAGACCGGCGTTGCGCTGCAAGTCATGGGCCGCCAACCCCACCGCCGCGCCACGCATCAGGGGCAAGGGCAACTGCCGGTGCCCGGTTGGGTGGCGGACAACGACTGGCTGGGATTCTTGCCGTTTGAGGACAACCCCAGCGTGATCGACCCCGAGAGCGGACTGGTGATCAACACCAACAACCGCACCACCGACGCGCCCTTCCCCCGGCACATGTCCTATAGCTGGGGTGACAGCAAACGCATCCTGCGCGCCCGGCAGCTGCTCGGAGATCGCCCTTTTCACACCGTCGAGAGCTTTATCGAGGCGCAGACCGACACGATCTCTCCAGCCGCGCGCACCCTGTTGCCCCTCATAGGCCGCGAGCTCTTCTTCACCGAAGCCGCCACCGCCACCGACCCGCTTGCAGATTTACGGCGACTGGCTCTCGCGCGGCTGGCCGATTGGAACGGTGAGATGTCAGAGCACCAGCCCGAGCCGCTGGTCTATGCTGCCTGGGCCAGTGCCCTGCAGCAACGCCTGATCCGCGACGAAATCGGCCCCCTCGCCGACCGCTTCGCCGAGATGGACCCGCTTTTCATCGAGCGCGTGTTCCGCAACGTTGAGGGCGCGGGCGTCTGGTGCGATGTGGTCACCTCCAGCCGCAGTGAGACCTGCGCCGAGATGGCCCGCCTCAGCCTTGATGACGCGCTCGACGCCCTGCAAGAGCAATACGGCAGCCGCCTGCAAGGCTGGCGTTGGGGAGATGCGCATGTCGCCCGACACGAGCATCAGGTGCTCTCCCAAGTGCCGGGGCTGAGCTACCTCGCGAACATCATCCAACCCACCTCGGGCGGCGACAACACGCTGATGCGGGGCAAACTCGCCGCCGATGGCGACACCCCGTTTGCCAATGTCCACGGCTCGGGCCTACGGGTGATCTATGATTTCGGCGACCCGGAAGGCTCCCGCATGATCATCTCCACCGGGCAATCTGGCCACCTCCTGTCGCGCCACTATGATGACCTCTCAGTGTTGTGGCGGCGCGGGGATTACATCCCCATGAGCCTCAACTTGGAGCGCACCCGCGCCTCAGCGATTGGCGTAACGAGGCTCGAACCACGCTGAGCTTCCAAAGGCCCGCCCGTGCCGGGCGGGTCCATCGAGGGGCGCTGCCCCTCTGTCGCCTGCGGCGCCATTCACCCCGAAATATTTCGAAACCGACGACGACGAGCACGCAGGCTCCTGCTTCAATGGTCTTTAAATATGCTGGGGGTCCGGGGGCAAAGCCCCCGGCCGGGCCCAACGGGCGCGCCCGGCGGGAAGGTCTAGCCGAAGAGGCGGTGGCAAGTCTCTAGCGCATCCACCAGCGCGTCGACCTCGTCAGTCGTGTTGTAGAGGCCGAAGCTCGCGCGCGCCGTGGCGGGGACCTGGTAATAATCCATCAGCGGTTGGCAGCAGTGGTGGCCGGCCCGGACCGCGACGCCCTTTTGATCGAGCACGGTGGAGAGGTCATGGGCATGCGCCCCACCCTCCATCGTGAACGAAAAGATCGCCCCTTTGCCCGGCGCGTGGCCTTGCACGTTAAGCCAGTTCAGGCCTGTCAGCTCTTCCTGCGCGTAGTCTCGCAAGGAGTGCTCGTGCGCCTCGATCGCGTCCATGCCGAGGGCCATCATATACTCCAGCGCCACGCCCAAGCCGATCATCTGCACGATGCCGGGGGTGCCCGCCTCGAATTTGTGGGGCGGGTCGTTGTAGGTGATCTCGTCGCGTCCGACGGTGCGGATCATGTCTCCGCCGCCCATGAAGGGGCGCATCTCATCCTGGCGCTCTTTGCGGATGTAGGTCGCCCCCGAGGCGGAGGGGCCGTAGAGCTTGTGGCCGGTGATATTGTAAAAATCGCATCCCAAGGCCTGCATATCGACCGGCATATGCACCGCCGCCTGAGAGCCATCAACGCAGGTGACGATGCCCCTGCTTCGTGCCTCTGCCGCAATCGTGGCGATATCGACGACCGTGCCCAGCACGTTGGACATATGCGTCAGGCTGATCAGCTTGGTGCGTGGGGTGATCGCGGAGAAGACCTTTTCCACCGGCAGGATGCCGTCGAGGTTGGGCTCGACCCACACGAGCTTTACGCCCTTCCATTCGCGCAGGAAGTGCCAGGGCACGATGTTGGCGTGATGCTCCATCACCGAGAGGATGATCTCGTCGCCCTCGCCCAGGTTCTCCATCCCCCAGCCATAAGCCACGAGGTTGAAGCCCATGGTGGAACCGGTGGTGTAGATGATCTCGTCCTCATCGGCGGCATTGAGAAACCGCTTCACGATACCGCGCACGCCCTCATAGTTCTCCGTCGCGATGGTCGAGAGCGTGTGCAGGCCGCGGTGCACATTGGCGTATTCATGGGTATAGGCGTGCGAAACCGCATCGATCACCGCCTGTGGCTTTTGCGCGGAGGCCCCATTGTCGAGATAGACCAAAGGTTTGCCGTTGATCTCGCGGCGGAGGATGGGGAAATCCTCGCGGATTTTATGGACGTCGTAGCTCATGGATAACCTTCGTCAGAACAGGGCGCTCAGAAACGCGAGCCCGAGACCCACACAAATGATGCACCCAAACACGGTGACGACGATGCCGCCCATCACCGCGAGCATGTTGTCAAAACCGTGCACCTCATCGATGAACACTGCGCTCACGTAGAACAGCCAAAAGAGGGCGCCGAGCGTGAGGAGGAGTGCCAGCGAGGGCGCAAAGATCAAGAGGCCCGCCTCCGCCACGTTCACGCACATCGCCAAAACCTGCAGCAGCGTCATCGCGCTTGCGGCCTCCAGGTCAGAGGCGGTCCCGCCGAACGCGCGCCCGACGCGGGTCGCGAGCACAATCGAGATCACGTAGATCGTCGTGTAGAACGCGCCCATCGCCAGCGGGTTGGCGGTGAGGAAGGTGGGCATGTCCACCACTTCGCGGCTGCCGCCGACGGTGACAAAAACGGCGGTTTGGGTGGCCAGCACCGAAATGGTCACGGAGGTGATCCCGATCAGCATCACCGTGGGCCAGTCATAGGGGTTTTTCATCACCAACCGCAGGGCATGGCGCGGATCAGCGATGCTCTCGCGGAGTGTTGCGGTCAGGATATTGAGCATCACAAGAGCCCCCCTGCGCCAGAGAGGTAGAGACCCACACCGCCCACAGCAATGCTTGCCAACAGAAATAACGTCACGACCAGTGCCGTGCTGCGAAACTGGTGCGCCTCCGCGAGCGCCGCTCCAACATACCAGAAAAACGCCAGCGACCCGGCGAGATAGGCGAGCGCGTTGAGGGTGGAAAGGGCGATTTGGGGCACTCCGGTGGCGAACTGGACGAGGGCGACGTTGAGAATTGCGAAGGCGAGGCCGATGGGCGCCGCAACCAGTGCGCCCCAGAACATAGCCATCCGGGTTTGGCGTGCACTGCCCTGCCCTCCAAACCAGCGGCAGACCCAGCCGATCACGCTGGCCGACAGATACAAGCCTGCGGTGCGTAGGATGAGGGTCGCGAGGAGGTACAGCGTAAGTGCGATTGGGAGGATTTGCCCAGCATCTGCAGAAGGCACGATCACGCCCTTCATCGTCCAACTTAGGAACGTGATCATGCTTGAGAGCAGAACGAAGAACACCAGACGCCCCTCGGGTGGCTCTTCAGCGTTGAGCTTGCGAACAGAGCCGCGCATGTCGTGCAGCGCTTCGAACCACCGCGCGAGTGGGCTGGGCGCCTCTGCGCTTCGCGACATATCCACAGCAGACTGGGCCATGCTCTGTCTCAAATCCCACCAAGCAGCCAGATGGCTGCGCTCGCGAGCACGAACAGAACCACCAAGGGCCCAAAGATCGCGGCGATCGCGGGCCAGCGGCTCTCGAACCCTTCAGACTCGGCCAATGCCTCTGCCCAAAACGCGAGGAAGATGATCTGCGCACCGAGGTCCATGCCCTGCGCGATTCCATAGAGCATGTCGGAGGTGGTGATCAGGGCAGCCAGATGCATCCCGCCCGGAAAGAACAGGATCGGAGAGACCACAAGTGCGGTCCAAAACTGCGCATAGCGTGCACCCAGATGCGTGCCGGTGCCGCCAAGCGACTTCGCCCCCCAGCGGGAGAGCATCGAGAGTACATAGCGCGCGAGGACCATAAACATCAGCGACGTTAGCATCCACGAGGTCACAACCCCCGGGACATCCAACGGCCCTTCCGCTGCAAGGCGCACACCGTTGATGGCCGCCGGAATGCCCGCCACGAAGGCGATGAAACTCGCGAACATGACGAAGAACAACGCCTCGCTCTCGCCGCGGCCATTCTCCAGCAGCCAACGGGTCGTGCCGCGCCGGTCTTTCCAACCGGCGACGACACGCCCCGTCAGGGAGCTCTGCATCACTCCGTGTGACGTGTCAGCCATGCGGCCACCCGGTTGCGCATCTCATCCGCGAGGTCATCGTCGGCGATCTCATCGACCGCCTCACCCAAGAAGGCCAAGACCAGCAGGTTCTCCGCCTCGCCGCGCGGAATGCCGCGAGAGAGGAGGTAGAACAACGCCGTCTCATCCAGCGCGCCCACCGTGGAGCCATGCGAGCAAGCAACGTCATCGGCATAGATCTCGAGCTCGGGCTTCGCGAGGAACTGGGATTGCTCATCGAGCAAAAGCCCCTGGCTGATCTGATAACCGTCAGTCTTTTGCGCGCCTTCCTTCACAAGGATCTTCCCTTGGAACACGCCCGTGGCGCCGGTTTTCAGCACCTTTTTAAAGACCTGACGGCTCTCGCAGCGCTCCGCGTCATGGGTGACGAAGACCGTGTCATCGTGGTGAAAATCACCCTGCCCCACACAGGCGCCAGCCACATGGGCAGACGCATCATCGCCGGTGAATGCAATCACGTGCTCGTTGCGGGTCAGTACACCGTTTACGGTGAGCGTGAAGGACTTGTACTGCGACTCTGCCGCGACCCGGCCAAACATATGGCTGATGCATTGCCTGTCATGGTCACGCCCTTGTGCACGAATGTGGTTAAAGGTGCCGCCTGCTGCGACATCAATCTCCATACACTTGTTAAAGCGCGCAGCCGCCGGGCCGTTTTCGAGGATCGTCAGCGACGCGCCCTCATCGACCTTCACGACATGGTGCAACACGGCATCGGAGGTCTCTGACTGGTGCAGATACCGCAGATGCACGGGCTTGGAGACGGGACCGGTGGCGCGCACCACGATCCCGGTTGTGGCCCGCGCGGTATTGAGCGCTGCAAAGGGCCGCTCAACGGGGGTTTGCCCGTCCGTTTCCAGCACGCCAAACAGGTCTTTGGCCCAGTGGATGTCTTTGGTGAACGCGCCCTCCAAGAGTTCAAGCTCCAGGTTCGGCTCGTTGGTGAACTCGGATGACAAGTCCGGGCGGAACACACCATCGACAAAGACGACCCGCAGCGTGTCGAAATCCTCAAACACCTGCGCGTCATCCATTGGTTCAGAAACCGAAGGCCGAGGCGTATCGGCGTTCAGGAGTGCAGGGTTGGTGAAGCGCCAGTACTCATCGCGCCGGGTTGGAGAGCCCATCGCGCGCAGCCGTGCCTCTGCACTTTGCCGCGCGGCGGTTGCCCAGCCCGCCTCGCCGACGATGGCATCGTGGCGCGCCAAAAGCGCCTCTGCCCCGTCAGATTTTACCGCAGGAAGCGCCATTATGCGTCCTCCTTCAGGATGTCTGCGTAACCGTTGTTTTCGACCTCAAGTGCGAGCTCAGGGCCGCCGGACTTCACGATCTTCCCGTTTGCCATGATGTGCACGACATCGGGTTTGATGTGGTCGAGGAGGCGCTGGTAGTGGGTGATCACAAGGAAGCCACGCCCCTCATCGCGCAGCGCGTTCACGCCATCTGCAACCAGCTTCATCGCGTCCACGTCGAGGCCAGAGTCGGTCTCGTCCAAGATGCAGAGCTTCGGTTCCAGCATCGCCATTTGCAGGATCTCGTTGCGCTTCTTCTCACCGCCCGAGAAGCCCACATTCACGGGCCGCTTGAGCATGTCGCCGTCGATGTTGAGGGTTTTGGCCTTTGCGCGGACGAGTTTCAGAAACTCCGCCGCTGACAGCTCTTCCTCACCGCGGGCCTTGCGTTGCGCATTCACTGCGGTGCGCAGGAAGGTCATGTTGCCCACACCGGGGATCTCCACCGGGTACTGGAACGCCAGGAAGATACCCGCCGCCGCGCGCTCTTCGGGCTCCATCTCCATGATGTCTTCACCGTCGAGAGTCGCGCCGCCGTCCGTCACCTCGTAGCCATCACGACCAGAGAGCACATAAGACAGCGTGGACTTGCCAGAGCCGTTTGGCCCCATAATCGCGTGCACCTTTCCCGCCTCAACGGTCAGGTTCACACCCTTGAGGATCTGCTTTTCCTCTTCCTCAAGTTGGACGTGCAGGTTCTTGATCTCAAGCATTCTTTTCTCCTTTGGCGCTGGCGGCTGAGGCGGACATGGCATCCAACAGCTGCGCCTTTGCTGCATCAGCTATAGCGATATGGTCTTCGGTCGAGAGGTGAGAGAGCGACGGCCCCATCCGGCGGATGAACCCCGATGCTCCGGCAATGCGTTTGGCGAGACCTTTGATAAAGGCCTCTTTGCTGCGCACCGGATGCCAAACCGATCCGACGGGGGCTGTCCCCTCAAGCGCGTCGAAAAAGATGTCCGGGTCGCGGGTGAAATTCGAGCGCTCAAAACCGTCTGGATAAACGTCTTTCAGGTCAGCCCCGGTAAAGTCTGTTTGCGCAGACAGGTACGAAAAGCAAAAGCACTCATCATTCGTGAAAAAGCGCCCGGAGTTTCTGATTTTGCAGTACTCTTTGCGCGCCTCAAAGAGGTATTTCACGGCCGCATTGGAAAACCTCACGAGCCCGAACTGCCCCTCAATCGGTGCCATGCCCTCGGGCAGGCCGCGAGAAAAGCGCCCGGGGCGCATCGGTTTGCCGTAATGGACGGCCAAAACGTCATGATCCGCCTGCGCAAACACCTCAAACGCGCGCGCAGGCCCACCTGAAAAATAGACGTCCGGTTCGATCAGCCAGAAGAAATCCGCATCAGGGTTTGCCTCATAAAGTGCGTAGAGCGCGTAGTCTCCGCACCGCCAGCCCCAATCGGGCAAGGTGGCCAATCCGCGCTCTTTCAGCCAGTCGTTGTCGAGTGTCACTGTCGCAACGGGCGTCTTGGGAACACCCCGGCGCGTATCGATCACGGCATAGAGGTCGTCCCCAAAGACAGGCTCAAGCGCTGCCAGGGCGCGCTCCTCCTCCTCCGTCCAATGGTGGGTACGTATGCCGCAAACCGTGGTCATGCGTCCTCAGCACTGTCCTGCGGCGCGCGCTCGCCATACCAGCCGAATTTTCCGGCCACGAAGTTATGCGCGTAGTGAAAGAGCCCCGCAAAAATGACGGTCTTAACCACTGCCTCAAGGAGCGCGGCGAAGGTGGTAACGTTCACGCTGAACAACAGCGTGGAGAGCAGGTTGAGTGCAAAGAACAGCACAGCCGCAATAATCGTGGCGCCAAGGTAGTTCATGTGGGGATCCTATGCGGCACAAAGCCGATGTAGCGTTGCAAATCGCGTGAGGTGATGGCCCCAAGGTCCACCAACCGCTCAAGACACACCACAGCGATGTCAAAACTCTGAAGGGCCGTATCGGCCAAAAGCGCGAAATGCTTGAGCGCCTCCGACCCCAACTCGGCGGCTTTGTCGGGAAAACGAATGAACGCCGCATCCCCATCAAAAAGCTGGTTGCGGTGACGGCGCAGACGCAAACCGCGGGTTGCGGGTGTGATAAAGCCGTGGGCGTCAAGTTTGATGAATTTGTGCAACTCAAAACCTTGGCTGCGCAGCTCTGCGAACTGCTGATCAAACATTGGGTGGTCTTTATAGAGCGGCAAAAACGCTACTTCGGTGATCACGACGACCGTGTTGCGTAGCATCTCTCGGCCGGACGAAAACACAGACAGTTCACTGCCTTGCGCATCGATCTTGAGCATATCCATCGGTCCCACCTCAGCGGCGAGATCATCGAGGCGGTGGGTCTCAAGCGCGATCCGATTTAGCACAGTTCCGCCTTTATCAAAGCGCCCGACGGTGGCGTAGAGATCCTGGTTCGGCTCAAGCAAAGAGGTCAGCCCATCCGCACGGCACACCCGCAGCTCTGCATCGGTGCCATCGCCAATCGCATAGGGAAGGAAACGTTCACCGGGCCGGGTGTCTTTCTCCAGAACCTCATAGGCAGAGGGTTGCGGGTCAAACCCCACAACCGTGCACAAGCCCTCATCCAACAAGCGCGAATGCGGAGACTGCCCGCCCCGCTTTGCGCCCACATCGACAATCGCGGTCTTGCGCGCAGGCTGCAACACATCCGCAAGCAGCATCAGCCGCTCTTTGTCGATATCGTCGACAAGTGCCTCAGCCATTTCGTTTGATGCTCCCGCAGACTGCGCCCGATTGCGTGGGATTACCCCACAGATCCCTCAAGCGAGATCGCAACCAGTTGCTGGGCTTCCATCGCAAACTCCATCGGGAGCGCTTGGAGCACCTCTTTGCAGAAGCCGTTTACGACGAGGGCCACGGCCTCCTCCTCGTCCATCCCGCGCTGGCGGCAGTAGAAGAGCTGGTCGTCATCCACCTTTGAGGTGGTCGCCTCATGCTCAACCCGCGAGGTCATGTTCTTGACCTCGATATACGGCACCGTGTGCGCGCCGCATTGATCGCCGATCAACAAGCTGTCGCACTGGGTATAATTGCGCGAATTGCCCGCCTTGGGGTGCATCGACACAAGCCCGCGATAGGTGTTCTGAGCTTTACCCGCCGAGATGCCCTTGGAGACAATCCGCGACTTCGTGTTCTTGCCCAGATGCACCATCTTTGTGCCGGTGTCGGCCTGCTGGTAGTTGTTTGCGATGGCGATGGAGTAAAACTCGCCCTGGCTGTCATCGCCACGCAGAATGCAGGACGGATACTTCCAGGTGATGGCCGAGCCCGTCTCAACCTGCGTCCACATCACTTTGGAGCGGTCGCCGCGGCAGTCGGCGCGCTTGGTGACAAGGTTCAGGATACCGCCCTTGCCGTTCTCATCGCCCGGATACCAGTTCTGAACGGTCGAGTACTTGATCTCGGCATCGTCCATTGCCACGAGCTCAACGCAGGCAGCATGGAGTTGCACGGTATCGCGTTGCGGCGCGGTGCAGCCCTCCAGGTAGCTGACGTAAGAGCCCTTGTCGGCGATGATCAGCGTGCGCTCAAACTGGCCGGTGTTTTCAGCGTTGATGCGGAAATAAGTCGACAGTTCCATCGGGCAGCGCACGCCCGGCGGCACGTACACGAACGAGCCGTCAGAGAAGACGGCCGCATTAAGCGTCGCGAATTTGTTATCGGAGTTGGGGATCACGGTGCCGAGGTACTTTTTCACCAGCTCCGGATGCTCCTGCACCGCCTCCGAGATCGAGCAGAAGATCACGCCCGCCTTCGCCAGCTCATCCTTGAACGTTGTACCAACGGAAACGCTGTCAAACACCGCATCCACAGCAACCTTGCGGCCCTGCGCGGGGGAGGCATCCGCCCCCTCAACGCCTGCAAGGATCATCTGCTCTTTGAGCGGGATGCCGAGCTTTGCATAGGTTTCCAGAAGCTTCGGATCGACCTCGTCGAGCGACTTCGGCTTCTCCTGCATCGATTTGGGTTTGGCGTAGTAATACTGATCTTGGTAGTCGATCGGCTCCATGTTCAGCATCGCCCAATCGGGCTCTGCCTGCTGCTGCCAGCGCTTAAACGCCTCCAGCCGCCACTCCAGCAACCATTCCGGTTCATTGTTGCGCTCCGAGATGAGGCGAACGATATCTTCGGAGAGGCCCTTCGGCGCATACTCCATCTCGATCTCGGTATCCCAACCGTATTTGTACTTCCCACCGAGAGATTTCACGGCCTCGACGGTTTCCGCCTCGACCCCATCCTTGACGCGCAACTGGTCTGCTCCGTCCATCCTCTTGCTCCTCTTCCCGGCTGGGATGTCTACGCCGCGCGGCTGCGTCGGCGGTGATAGTGTTTTGTCCAGGCTTCCACGAAGCCCGCGACCTCTGCCTCGGTTGTCGTTGGCCCGAGAGACACGCGGATCGCGCTCCCAGCCACTTCATCGCTGGCACCCATCGCCTTGAGCACCGCGCTGGATCGCACCTTTCCGCTGGAGCATGCCGAGCCTGCAGAGATTGCAAATCCGGCGAGGTCCATCTGCATCACTTGCGTCTCGCCGCGCCATCCTGGGCAGGCGAAACAGCTGGTATTGGGCAATCTCGCGTATTCCTGACTAAAAAAGATAAGGTCTGGTACAGCGGCGACAAGCGATTCATCTAGAATCTTTCTAAGTTTTTCGACTTGGTTCCATATTCCGGAATTCAAATCCTCTTGCGCGGCCTCAAGAGCAGCGGCCATCCCACTGATCGATATGATATTTTCAGTCCCGGCGCGGCGAGACATCTCTTGCCCACCGCCCTTCAAAATCGCCTCCACATCGAGGCCTTGGCGCAAAATCAGCGCGCCAACACCCTTTGGCCCGCCAAACTTATGGGCCGAGATAAACGCCATATCCGCCCCGCTCCAGGCAAAGGCGAAGGGGATTTTGCCAACGGCTTGCACCGCATCGACCACAGCGATGCCCTGGGGCAACTCTTGTAGGGCACCCGTTTCAGAGTTTGCGAGTTGCAGCGTCGCCTCATTGGGCGTCTCAACCAGCACCTTGCCCTGCGCATCCACCGGCAGATCGCAGCTCACCCAGGCCCGCACGCAATCATGCTCCACATCCGCCCCGTGCAGCCCCCGCCCGCGCAAAGCCATCGCCGCAGCTTCGGTTGCACCAGAGGTAAAGACGATATCCGCACCAGAGGCCCCAAGTGCTGCCGCGATCTTGCTGCGCGCGCTCTCCAGCAGCCCTTTCGCCGCACGCCCCTCTGCGTGCACGGAGCTTGCGTTGCCCATCACGTCCATCGCCGCGATCATCGCCTCCCGCGCCTCAGGGCGCAGGGGCGTTGTCGCGTTCCAGTCGAGATAGGCGCGCGGGCGGCTCATTCGTCTACAAGTTGCATCAGGCTGGGCACCGCAGGGCACGGCGCGAGTTGCTCTTGGATGATGTCCGACAGCCGGGTGGAGTGCAGCAGGACATAGACATTCGCAGAAAGCGTCTCCCACAACTGCTCTGTGCGACGCTGTGCTTCGGTGTCTTTCTTGGCGCCGTTCGCACCACCCCCACGCGCCAGCGCATCCATTGTTTCATCGACAGCTGCTAACACTTCTGACACCCGGATCTCATTGGCAGGCCGCGCAAGCTGGTATCCACCGCCTGGCCCCCGCATAGAGGAAACGATTTCTGCCCGGCGCAATTTCACGAAGAGCTGCTCAAGATAAGCCAGCGAGATATCCTGCCGTTCTGCAATCTCCGACAAAGAGATCAGCTTCTCTCGCCCGTGCTCGGCCAGATCGACCAAGGCGATCATCGCGTATCGCCCTTTGGTGCTAAGTTTCATGACACGCCCTCATGCAGAAGTCTTGACCGTCAAACTGGCATACCATAGCTGCATGGAGCGGTAGTCAGCCGACCTTCTTTAGAATGGTTCTAGAATTATTGGTGCCATCAGTCAATCGCCTGATGGAGCCCAAGAACAGAGACATGCAATGCCCGAAGTAATTTTCCCCGGACCGGAAGGCCGCCTCGAAGGACGCTACCACCCCGGCGAGGAACGGGACGCCCCCATCGCGATCATCCTGCACCCGGACCCAAAGTTCGGCGGCACGATGAACAACAAGGTCGTCTATAACCTGCATTACGCGTTTCTGGCGATGGGTTTTACGGTCTTGCGGTTTAACTTCCGCGGCGTGGGGCGCAGCCAGGGCGAGTATGACCAGGGGATCGGAGAGCTTTCAGACGCGGCCTCTGCGCTGGACTACCTCCAGTCGCTCAACCCCAACGCACGGCATTGCTGGATCGCCGGGTTCTCGTTTGGTGCATGGATTGGCATGCAGCTCTTGATGCGGCGGCCAGAGGTGACTGGCTTTATCTCGGTCGCTCCGCCCGCAAACCTCTATGATTTCAGCTTTCTAGCGCCCTGCCCGTCGTCGGGCCTGATCATCAACGGCACCAGCGACCGCGTCGTGCCGCCCTCTTCGGTGGATGAGCTGTCGGCGAAACTGAAGCAACAAAAGGGCATCATCATCACGCATGAGATGATCGAGGGCGCCGGGCATTTCTTTGACGGCGAGCACATGGACCCAATGATCAACACGGTCAGCGACTACGTCAAAATGCGGATGGCCAACCCGGATCAACGCTGAGGGTTCGCCCTGCGCCCTCCAACGACCGGTGCCGTGCAGCCAGTGGTTTTGGGGAATGAGTTGGGCAGGCCGCGCAGGTGCCGCACGGCAAGGTATCCAAACGCCTGCGCCTCCAGCTGATCTCCGTCCAGCCCCACCGCCTCCACCGGGTCAACCAGCGCACCAAGCGCGGCCCTGAGGCGCGTCATCAACACCGGATTGTGCCGCCCCCCGCCACAGACAAGCCAGCGCATTGGGGGGGTGGGAAAATACCGTGTCGCAGCTTTGACCGAGGCGATGGTCAGCGCTGTGAGCGTGGCGGCGCCATCCTCTGTCGAAAGCTCCGCCACCCGCTCAAGCGCATGATGAAAATCGTGCCTGTCCAGAGACTTCGGTGGTGACGTTGACACGTATTCCACCCCGATATCCTCGATCAACGCTGTGTGTGCGACCCCGGCCGCAGCAGCGACGCCGTCAGTATCTTTCGTCGCGCCGGTGCGCTGTTGCATGAAGTCGTCAATAAGCGCGTTTCCGGGCCCGGTATCGAAGGCAACCATCTCCTCCGGCGGTGCTGTGGGATCAACCCAAGTCACGTTGCCCACCCCGCCGATATTGAGAAACACGACGGGCACCGAGAGCCCCGCTGATTGCGCCGCCGCCCGGTGAAAAATCGGCGCGAGCGGCGCACCCTGCCCGCCTGCTGCCATATCTGCGCTACGGAAATCGTGGATCACCGGTAGCCCCGTCGCCTCCGCCAACCGCTCGGCATCCCCCAACTGGTGCGTACGCGCCTTGCTCGGATCATGCGCCACCGTCTGGCCGTGAAAGCCGATCACCTCCGCACCCGGCAATTGCCGCGCGACCTCTACATGCGCTTGGTGCAAAACCTCCTCCGCCGCCCGCAACGCATTGCTCTGCCCTGGCCAAAGCCCCTGCGCCGCCGCCAAAACCTCCCGCTCTTCAATACTGAACGGGCGGAAGAGCGACGGGCCATACGCATACACCTCTTCGCCATCCGTCCGGATCAAGGCGGCGTCCACCCCGTCCATCGAGGTGCCGGTCATGCATCCAAGCGCCCAGATCGGTTGCATCTCTTCCCTTTCGCCCACAGCGGCGCTATCCCGCGCAGACCAGACGCTAGCGGACCGATCCGATGACCTACAGCCCGAAATCAGACTTTCTGAACGTCCTGCAAGAGCGCGGCTTTTTGCAAGACTGCACCGACCTGCAAGCCCTCGACGAGCGGCTCATGGCGGGGGTCGTATCGGGCTATATCGGCTTTGATGCTACGGCCCAGTCGCTGCATGTGGGTAACCTGATCCAGATCTTGATGCTGCGCTGGCTGCAAAAAACCGGGCACAAACCGATCGTCCTGATGGGTGGCGGCACCACCAAGGTGGGCGATCCGTCGGGCAAGGATGAGAGCCGCAAGCTGCTCTCTACCGAGGACATCAACGCCAACATCGCGGGCATCAAGACCACGTTTTCGCGCTTCATCACCTTCGGCGAGGGCCCGAGTGACGCGATCATGGCGAACAACGCCGATTGGCTCGATACGCTGAATTATGTCGAGTTTCTCCGGGATTACGGGCGGCACTTCACAATCAACCGCATGCTCACCTTCGACAGCGTGCGCCTGCGCCTCGACCGCGAACAGCCGCTGACCTTTCTTGAGTTCAACTACATGCTCCTACAGGCCTACGATTTCCTAGAGCTCAGCAAGCGCTTCGACTGCGCGCTGCAAATGGGCGGGTCTGACCAGTGGGGTAATATCGTCAATGGCATCGACCTGACCCGCCGTGTCGCACAGCGCGAGGTCTTTGGCGTGACCTCGCCCCTTCTGACCACCTCCGACGGTAAAAAGATGGGCAAGTCGGTGGATGGCGCGATGTGGCTGAACGCCGACATGCGCGCGCCCTATGACTTCTGGCAGTTCTGGCGCAACACGACCGACGCCGACGTTGGGCGTTTTCTGAAGCTCTACACCGAGCTTCCGGTGGATGAATGCACCCGCCTCGGCGCGCTGGCAGGGGCCGAGATCAATGAGGCGAAGGTGCGTCTCGCCAACGAGATCACCACGCTGGTCCACGGCCCCGAGGCCTCCGCCGCCGCCGAAGCCACCGCCCGCGAGGTGTTTGAGCGCGGCGGCGTGGGGGATGACCTACCCACTGTTGCACTGAGCGCCGCTGAGGTGGCCGAAGGTATCTCCATCGTGCAGCTGCTCGTGAAAACCGGCCTTGCGAAATCCGGCAAAGACGCCAAGCGGCTTATCGCCGAAGGAGGCGCGCGGCTCGACGATGCCGCCGTGACCGACGCGGGGCTCATGGTCTCTGCCGACCAACTCGCGGAGCCCTTGAAGTTGAGCGCGGGCAAAAAGCGGCACGCGTTGGCCAAGATCGGCTGACGCGGCCAGGGGGCGCTGCCCCCTCGGCCCCCTGGGCCTCACCCCCGGCATATTTTGCGACCATTGAAAGACCAGCCCTTTCAATGGTCGTCAAATATGCGCGGAGGTCTGGAGGCGGCAGCCTCCAGTGCAAAAAAAGGGGCGCCCGTTGGCGCCCCAGTTTGCAATTTCAGGCTTCTGTTCCGTTTGACTGCCCGGTTTTCTCGCCTGCGGCCTGATTAGAGCCCCACCCGGAAACCACTCCGGATGGGGGAACTCTCTCTAGCGTTTGTTAGGACGCTGAGTGAGAGCAGAAGCAGCTGCAGTTTTCGCTGCCGCTGAAGACTTTGGGTTACGAAGCACTTTTGCAGCTGCCGACGCAGCCTTCTTGCTCGTAACCTCAGAGTTTGGCTTTCTGGCCAGTTTCACCTCCAAGGATGCACAGTTTTCCCCAAGCAACGGTGGGTATCCTGTGGATTGGTTGGTGCACACTTGAGCAGAAAGCATGATCGTGATCTCCCTTCCTTACGCCGGTCTATCGACCAGCTCGCTATGCCCTCTCAGCACCAAACCAGAGGGGGCAGGCAGGAGCCCGGAAGTACCAGTTCCGGGCTCCAACCCTCATTCTCAGCTACACCCGGTCGTCGCGCCGCAGGTGTTGCACTTGAGGCAGGTGCCGTTGCGCACCAGCGTGTAGTTTCCGCACTCGCCGCAGGCGTCGCCCTCGTAGCCTTGCATCTTGGCCATGGCGCGGGGGTCCATGTCGGCGGCGATGGGCATGGCGGAGGATTGCTGGAGCTGGGGTTTGGTCTCGGTCACGGTTGTCTTGATCGCCGTGTCGAGCGCTGCGGCCCCGCCCTGCAGCACCATCAGCTCTTGCGGCAGGCGCTTCCGCAGGTAGCCGGTGGAGGAGAGTTTTTGGATCACCTCAAGGCTGTCGCGCGCGGCATCGGCCTGCACCGGGGCCACATTGGCAACGCCTTCAGCCTCGCCCCGGCCAAGCTCGTCAAAGCTCTCACCGGTGGGGGCGACATGCGCCAGATCGGTGCGGTCGAGGTAGCTCACCGCCAGTTCGCGGAAGATGTAGTCGAGGATCGAGGTGGCGTTCTTGATCGAGTCGTTGCCCTGCACCATCCCTGCCGGCTCAAACCGGGTGAAGGTGAAGGCGTCCACGAATTCTTCGAGCGGCACGCCGTATTGCAGACCGACCGAGACCGCGATGGCGAAATTGTTCATCATCGCACGGAAGCCCGCGCCCTCTTTGTGCATGTCGATGAAGATCTCACCGAGCTTGCCATCCTCGTACTCGCCAGTCCGCAGATAGACCTTGTGGCCGCCCACAATGGCTTTTTGGGTGTAGCCTTTACGGCGCTCGGGCAGCTTCTCGCGGTCGCGGCGCTGGATTTCCTTCACCACGATCTTTTCGACGATCTTCTCGGCCAAGACCTGCGCCTTTTCACCCGCGGGGGCGGTGGCAAGGGCCTCTTCGACCTCGTCATCGTCCTCGATCAGCGCGGCAGACAGCGGCTGGCTGAGCTTGGAGCCATCGCGGTAGAGCGCGTTGGCTTTGGTGCCCAGGGACCAAGAGAGCTCATAGGCCGCCTTACAGTCCTCGATCGTGGCCTCATTCGGCATGTTGATCGTCTTGGAGATCGCGCCCGAGATAAAGCTTTGTGCCGCCGCCATCATGCGGATGTGGCTTTCGACCGAGAGGAAGCGCTTGCCCTTCTTGCCGCACGGGTTGGCGCAATCAAAGACGCTGTAGTGCTCTTCTTTCAGGTGTGGTGCGCCTTCGAGGGTCATGGTGCCACACACATGGTCGTTGGCCGCCTCGATCTGCGCTTTGGAGAAGCCGAGGTGGCGCAGCAGGTCAAACGACGGGTCGTTGAGCTCCGCCGCCGGGATGCCCAGCACCTGCGTGCAGAACTCCGCGCCCAGCGTCCACTGGTTGAAGACGAAGCGGATGTCGAAGGCGGTTGCGAGCGCGCCCTCTACTTTCGCGATCTCTTCGGGGCCAAAGCCATGGCCGATGAGGGCCGTGTGGTTGATGCCCGGCGCGTTGCCGAGGCTCGCGTGACCCACGGCGTAAGACACGATCTCCTCGATCTGCGCCTCACCGTAGCCGAGGTTGCGCAGCGCAGACGGCACCGAGCGGTTGATGATCTTGAAGTACCCACCGCCCGCGAGCTTTTTGAACTTCACCAGCGCGAAGTCAGGCTCGATGCCGGTTGTGTCACAATCCATCACCAGGCCAATCGTGCCGGTGGGCGCGATGACAGAGACCTGCGCGTTACGATAGCCATTCTCCTCACCCCAGGCGAGGGCCTTGTCCCAGGCGTCTTTGGCGAGGGCGGAGAGTGCCTTGTCGGGGCAGTTCGCGTGGTCGAGCGCAACCGGCTTGACCGCGAGGCCTTCATAGCCCTCCGCATTGCCATAGGCCGCGTTGCGGTGGTTGCGCATGACACGCAGCATGTGGGCCTTGTTCTTGGCGTAGCCGGGGAACGGCCCAACCTCGCCCGCAACTTCGGCAGAGGTGGCATAAGAGACGCCGGTCATCACCGCCGTCAGCGCACCACAGAGTGCGCGCCCCTCATCGGAGTCGTAGCTGAACCCGAGGTTCATCAGCAGCCCACCGATGTTCGCATAGCCCAGCCCCAGCGTCCGGAAATCATAGGATCGTTGCGCGATCTCTTTCGACGGGAACTGCGCCATCAGAACCGAGATTTCGAGCGTCAGCGTCCAGATACGGGTCGCATGCACGTAGCCGTCGGCATCAAACTTGCCGTCATGCAGGAAGGTCAGCAGGTTCATCGAGGCGAGGTTACAGGCCGTGTCATCGAGGAACATATACTCAGAGCACGGGTTGGATCCGCGGATCTCACCATCCTCGGGGCAAGTGTGCCAAGCGTTGACGGTGTCATGGAACTGGATGCCCGGATCGGCGCAGGCCCAAGCAGCGTGACCAATCTGCTCCCACAGATCGCGGGCCTTGACGGTCTTGGCGACCTTGCCGTCGCGGCGGTTGATGAGCTCCCAATCGCCGTCAGTGCGGACCGCTTCAAGGAAGCCATCGGTCACGCGCACCGAGTTGTTGGAGTTCTGGCCAGACACGGAGGCGTAGGCCTCGCTGTCCCAATCGGTGTCATAGGTGGCAAACTCGATCGCCGCGTAGCCCTGCTTTGCGTAGTCGAGCACGCGCTTGGTGTAGGTCTCTGGGATCATCGCCTTCTTGGCGGATTTCAGAGCAGCCTTCAGCCCAGCGTTTGCTTTCGGGTCAAACGCATCCGCCTCTGCGCCATCCCACGAGCGGATCGCAGCAAAGATTTCGTTGAGCTTTTCTTCATGCAACTTGGAGCCGGCGACGAGGGAGGCGACCTTTTGCTCCTCTTTCACCTTCCAGTTGATGAACTCTTCGATATCCGGGTGATCCATGTCGCAGATCACCATCTTGGCCGCCCGACGCGTGGTGCCGCCAGACTTGATCGCCCCCGCGGCGCGGTCGCCGATCTTCAGGAAACCCATCAGGCCGGAAGACTTCCCGCCGCCCGACAACGGCTCACCGTCGCCGCGAATATGAGAGAAGTTTGTGCCGGTGCCCGAGCCGTATTTGAAAAGGCGCGCCTCGCGGGTCCACAAATCCATGATGCCGCCCTCGTTCACGAGGTCGTCTTTCACCGACTGGATGAAGCACGCGTGGGGCTGGGGGTGCTCATAGGCCGACTTCGACTTCACCAGTTTGCCGGTCTCGAAATCAACGTAGTGGTGGCCCTGGCTCGGCCCGTCGATGCCATACGCCCAGTGCAGCCCGGTATTGAACCACTGCGGAGAGTTCGGCGCCGCCATCTGCTTGGCGAGCATGTGACACATCTCTTCGTAATATGCCTTCGCGTCGGCCTCAGAGGTGAAGTAGCCACCTTTCCAGCCCCAATAGCACCATGCACCGGCCAAACGGTTGAAGACCTGCTTGGCCGATGTCTCGCCGCCGTAGCGCTGATCCTCTGGCAGTTTCGCAAGCGCCTTTTCATCCGGCACCGAGCGCCACAAAAACTCCGGCACGCCTTTTTCGCGAACGGTCTTCAGTGCAGCGGGAACGCCAGCTTTGCGGAAGTACTTTTGCGCCAGCACGTCTGTTGCGACTTGGCTCCACGCCTCCGGCACTTCGATGTTGTCGAGGTGAAACACGATGGAGCCATCGGGGTTTCGGATCTCGGAGGTGGCGGTCCGGAACGGAATGCCGCCGTAAGCGCCAGTGTCATCGGTGGTGAAAAAACGTTCGATCTTCATAACCCTGTCCTCATCGGTCGGCACGCCTTGCCGGTGCCCTGAATCGAGCCCGCCTCTATGCTGGGAGACGTCGCCGTGGTTGTTAATGTCTGCGCCGCCCCTGGACACCGACACAACATCTGGTGGTCCCTCTAAGCGCCCACCCAAAGTGTCGAATGCGGCCCCACCGGTCAACGTTAAAATATGACGAAAATGCTAAATTCTGTGATTGACCTGTGACGGCATACTATATCTAGCGCCTCAGCGCGCCCGAGTCGGACCAAACATGCTGCACTGCAGCAAATTTCGGCAAATCCAACAGGGGTTGAGAAAAAGTTATCCACAGGCCTGCAGAGGCCCCCAAACGCTCGTTTTCCGACCAAGAGGTCGCAATCAAACCGGTTTCATCCGAAAAAATCTCGCACGCTCGGATCAGCATGCGATTCTGGAGCCCGTGATGACTGATATGAGCGCCCTTGCCCACGATCTAGCCGCAGTGATTCAACCCATCGAACGCGCCCGCGGCCTGCCCTCCTGGCTCTACACGACACCTGAAGCCCTAGATTTAGAACGCCGCGCGATCTTTCACGGCGGCTGGGCCTGCCTCGGCTTTGGCAAGGATGTGCCCAACAACGGCGATGCGGTGCCCATCGATTTTCTCGGCGCGCCCCTGCTCTTGCTGCGCGACAAAACCGGCGCTGTGAAGGTCTTTGAAAACGTCTGCCGCCACCGCGGGATGATCCTCGTCGAAGAGCCGCGCAACTTTGGCGGCGTGATCCGCTGCCCCTATCACTCCTGGTGCTACTCTCTCGACGGGCGGCTGCGCGCGACACCACATGTTGGGGGTCCGGGGATTAACAGCCATGAGGGGATCGACCCCGAAACCACCGGCCTCACCCCCATCCGCTGTGCGGTGTGGATGGATTGCGTGTTTGTCGATGTCTCGGGCACGGCCCCACCGTTTGAAGAGTGGATTGCCCCCCTCGCCCGCCGCTGGGCCGACTTCGCCGACCGCCCCGTCTTTCACGGCGGCCCCGGCTCCAGCTTCACGCTTGATGTGAACTGCAACTGGAAGCTCGCGGTGGAGAACTATTGCGAGAGCTATCACCTCCCCTGGGTGCATCCGGGGTTGAACAGCTACTCGCGGCTGGAGGATCACTACCATATTGAGGAGTACGGCGCGTTTTCGGGGCAAGGTACGGTCGTCTATAACCCGCAACTCTCCGCTGATCAGAGCTTCCCAGATTTCGCAGGCCTTCCGGAAAAATGGGATACTGCCGCCGAATATATCGCCGTTTATCCCAACCTGCTCCTGGGCGTGCACCGAGACCACACCTTCGCGATCCGGCTAGAGCCGAAGGCACACAACCGCACCGTTGAGCATATCGAGATCTACTACACCGCCCCCGAGCCTGCCAAGAGCGAAGACTTCGCGGCCCTGCGCACCGCCAACGCCCGCCAGTGGAAAGACGTGTTTATCGAAGACATCTTCGTCGTAGAGGGCATGCAAAAGGGCCGAACCGCCCCGCACTTTGACGGCGGGCGCTTTTCAGCCGTGATGGACAGCCCCACCCACCTTTTCCACGCATGGGTGGCGGAGCGCCTGCATGGATAACGCCCGCGCCGCAGAAATCGACACCTCCCTTAAACGCCTCCACGGCAGCCACAACGCGCGGCAGCTGTCGGGCTTACATGAGGAGGCGGCGTCCATGATGGCGGATGCAGACGCACAACGCTTTCACCTTACGCACGCGTGGGTCTATGCGCTGGTGGAGGGTCGTGAGGATCGGATCGCGGCGTTGGAAACACGTCTCCAAAATGCCGACGGGTTGGCTACTCCGCCGTGATTTCCACCTCCAGCCGCTGGTGATAGGGCCGCTCTGGGCCGTAGATGATGCTCGGCCAGTCGGGCTTGTTGAGGCTGTCGGGGTAATGCTGCGGCTCAAAGCACATGCCGGGCCAGCCGGACATTTTGATCCCCTCGTGCCCCGGCAACGGCAGGTCGAAGTGTTGTGCGTCGAAAAACTGCAAGCCAGGCTCATCTGTCCAGAGCTTTAAGCTGACCCCCGTTTCAGGGTTTGTGGCTTCTACCTTCGGGCCGTCACCTTGATCGAGCACGAAGTTGTGGTCGAAGACACCGCCCGCCGGGTCAGCCTCCGCAACGCTGCGCGCGGTGCGAAAGGCAAACCGCGTGCCCTCAACTGGGGCGATCTCACCGGTAGGGATCTGCACGTCATCGACTGGTGTGTAATGGCTCGCAGCAATCCGCACCGGGCAATGACGGATGCCGGTGCGCGCGCCCAGCGTGTAGTAATTGTGCTGTGCGAGGTTGATCGGCGTGGGCCGGTCCGCCTGAGCCGACATCTCCCAGATCAGTTTCGCGCCCTCCAGCCGGATCAACACCTCAAAGCGCACGGTGCCCGGATAGCCCATGTGACCCTCCGGAGAGGTATGGGAGAGCAGCACGGCCGAGTTGCTATCCGGCTCCATCTCCCAATGCGATTTGCCAAGGCCCTCGGGCCCGCCGTGCAGGTGGTTGGGGCCGTTGTTGATGGGCAGCTGATAGGTGTTCCCGTCGAGCGCGAAGCGCCCCTTTGCCGTGCGATTGGCCACCCGCCCCGCGATCACGCCAAAGTTGCGGGCGTGCTGTGGGTACGCCTCCACATCCGGATACCCCAGCACCATCGGCAGCGCAGACCCGGCCACATCGAGACGCCAGTCATGGATGATCGCACCCCAGCTTAAAACGTGGACTGCGGCGTCAGCGGACTCGAGCACATGCTCCTGCACAGCGCGGCCGTCGATGGTCCCTTTGGTTTTCATCCCGCAATCTCCCGTATTTGTGCGAGCAGCGTGTCGTTTACAGTCAGCCCCTCATGGGCCGCCTTTTCACGGGCGGCGAGACGACGAGAGCCGGGCATCCGCGCGTCTTCGGTGGCGTCATAGAGCGCGGCGAGGGCGGCGAAGCGCTCCGCAAATGCACCCCCAGAGATTGCCTCTGCATCGAGTGCGAGAATGGTCTGCCCTAGGTTCGGCGGCCCGCCCTTGTCATCAAACAGCGAACTTGCCTCTGAGCCGAGCGCCGCCCCTGCAAGGCACGCCGACATCACCTCAACCATCAGGGCGAGTGCCGCCCCCTTTGCCCCACCCATCGGCTGCATCGTGCCCGCCAGCGCTTGCGCCGGGTCGGTGGTGGGCTGGCCATCCGGCCCAAGCGCCCAGTCGCCGGGGATCTCCGTCTCCCCCTTTTCGCGGGCGGCGAGGACCTTGCCCCGCGCCACGGTAGAGACGGCCATGTCGATCACCAGCGGCGAGCCGGGCGCGGGCGCACCAAAGGCAATGGGGTTGGTGCCAAGCACCGCCTCGCGCCCACCCCACAGCGCCATCGCCTTGGGGGAGTTGCCGTAAACAAAGGCGATAAGCCCTTGTTCTGCCAACCATTCACAGTGATGTCCTGCGGCCCCGAAATGGTGCGAACGATGAATTGCACCCACCGCTACACCGAGAGATTTCGCCCGCCGCGCGACCTCAGGCAGCGCTATGTCAAACGCGGGAAACGCGTAGCCATGCCCGCCATCCACGCGAAACACTCCGGGTTTCACGTTCTGCATCTGCGGCACCGCGTGGCCCTTTACCTTCCCAACCCGCGCTTGGGCGGTGTAGCTCGGCACACGGCTCAGGCCATGGCCGGACTGCCCGTCAACCTCTGCCGCGATGAGCGCGCGCGCGACAGACGCCGCGTTGCGCTCTGACACGTCGGAGGCCACCAATGCGGCGTAAACGAGGGCCTGCGCGTCTGCGATGCTCAAGGTCTCGGGCATGGGCTCCTCCGGTGGTTTTGTGCGTTGCGCGGTGCATGCGCGATCTTCGGGGCCGGGGCAACGCCGAAGTCACGCGGTCAATCCGTTGCGAAACCGCTTGAGGCCCGTGCGCCCGCGCGGCAATGCTGCGCTCATGGCACCGAACAGACCCTCCCTCGACACGCTGCTTGCGCAGGCGCAGCACTATTCTCACCCTGAGCATGGCGCGGTCGTGCCGGGGATTGAGACTGCGACCACCTATGTCAGAGATGAGACCTACGCCCCCAAAGGCCGGCAGGTCTACGCCCGCGACGGCTCTCCGACCACCGACGTGGCCGAGGCGATTTTGGCGGAGGCGGACGGTGCTGCGCGCTCGATGCTGTTTACCTCAGGCCAATCGGCGATCGTGGCGCTGTTTGAGACACTGCGCACCGGCGACCATGTGGTCGCGCCCGATGTGATGTATCACGGCGGAGCGAAATGGCTGCGGCGCTTGGCAGAACTGCGCGGGATAGAGGCCACGTTCTTTGACACCGAAGAGCCGGGCGCGCTCGCCAAAGCCTTGCAGCCCAACACAAAAATGGTCTGGGTAGAGACACCAACCAACCCGACATGGTCGATCATCGATATCGCCGCAGCCGCTGACTTAGCCCACGCACAAGGCGCGCTGTTGGTGGTGGACGCCACTGTTACACCGCCAGTCACCACCCGCCCGCTCGATCTGGGGGCGGATGTGATGTTCGCCTCAGCCACGAAGTATCTCAATGGTCATTCCGATGTGCTCGCAGGGCTTGTCTCGATCCGCTCAAACACTGCGCTGATTGATGAGCTTACGCTCGTGCGCACCCTTCAGGGCACAGCCCTTCCCGCGTTTGAGTCTTGGTTGCTGATCCGTGGGATGCGCACGCTCTCGCTGCGCTACAAAGCGGCGTCAGAGGCGGCGCTACGGATTGCCCAGCACTTCGAGGGGCATCCGGCCGTCTCTCATGTGCTCTACCCCGGCCTGCCCAGCCATCCGGGGCATGAGATTGCCGCTCAGCAAATGACCGGCGGGTTTGGTGGGATGCTGTCGCTGCGTGTGCACGGCGGGTTTGATGCGGCCCGTAAAGTCGCCACGTCGACCCGTGTGTTTTTGCCTGCGACCTCTCTCGGCGGTGTCGAAAGCCTCATCGAGCACCGCATTGCCGTCGAGCCGCCCGAAAGCCGCGTGCCGGACGACCTGCTGCGCCTCTCCATCGGGATCGAAAGCGTCGAGGACCTGATCGCGGATCTGGAGCAAGCGCTCGCATGACGCTGCCGCGTGTCGCCCAATCGCCGCAAGATCCGGGGTTTGTGCAAGACCCCTACCCGTTTTACGACCACATCCGCCAAACGGGCGCGTGGGTGTTTTGGGAAGATTACGATCTGCCCTGCGCGACGACCCTACCACTGGTAAATGCTTTGCTGCGAGATCGTCGGCTGGGGCGGGAAAATCCGTTTCCGGACGCTGTGCCCGCACATCTGGAGCCGTTTTACCAAATCGAGCGCTACTCGATGTTGGAGCTGGAGCCGCCCACGCACACCCGCCTTCGTGGTTTGGTGATGCGGGCGTTTACGTCTCGCAAAATCGCGGGGCTCGGGCCGCAGATCACCGCGCTCGCGCATGAACTGCTCGATGAGATGCCCGCCGGAGAGGTCGATCTCCTGCCAACCTTCTGCGAGCGCATCCCCGTGATCGTGATTTGCCGGTTGCTGGGCGTGCCCGAAGATGCCGCGCCACAACTGTTGTCGTGGTCGCATGACATGGTCGCGATGTATCAGGCCCGCCGTGACCGGGCTGTGGAGGAGCGCGCTGTCGCCGCCTCCATCGCGTTTGATCGCTATCTGCGCGAACTGATCGAAGAGCGCCGCGCTGACCCGCGCGAGGACTTACTCTCTGACCTCATCAAGGTGGAGGAGGATGGCGACCGGCTGAGCACGGCTGAGCTCGTTTCTACGATGATCTTGCTCTTGAACGCCGGGCATGAGGCGACGGTGCATGCGCTGGGCAATGGGATCAAAGCGATCTGCGAGCGCGGGCTTGGCCCCGAGGTGCCCAAGATGGATGCACCGGTGCTCGCCGATGAGGTCATGCGGTTTGACCCGCCGCTGCATCTGTTTACCCGATACGCGATGGAGGATGTGGAGCTTGAGGGCATGTCGCTGCAAAAGGGCGAACAGGTGGGTCTTTTGTTGGGGGCGGCCAATCGCGACCCTGACGTCTTCCCCAGTCCGCACAGCTTCATCCCAGACCGCTTGGCCGGGGCGCATGTTGCTCTGGGCGCGGGCCTGCATTTCTGCGTCGGCGCACCTCTCGCGCGGCTCGAAATTGCCCGAAGTTTGCCGGTTTTGTTCTCCCGTTTCCCGAATCTGACCCCGTCTGAGCCTCTGAAATTCGCGGATCGCTATCATTTCCACGGGTTGGAGCGGCTGCCCGTCAAATTAAAACCGCTTTGAGTTTCACAATAAAATTAGGCGCATTCGTGCCGAGCACAGCAACATATGTCGTTTTTTGACAAGGCGCTGTCGCGATTTTTACAACTCATTTGTCGTGGCACTGTTGACCTCGGGGCGCAGACATAGCTCAATGTCATCGCATCAAGACTTCGCGCAGCATTCTTGCGGAAATCCGCTCCGCTGCGTCATGTCTTTAAATCGCGCCGCAAAGGTGCGCTGCACGGGTCAGACAGGGAGACGTTCATGACCAAATTGACAATTACCGGCAAGCCAATGCACTCAAAGATTGAGGGCCTGGCAGCCGAGGCGCGCAATGGCGACTTGGACCGCCGCGAGTTTCTCGCGATGGCCACAGCCTTGGGCGCGACGACTGCGACCGCTTACGCAATGCTGGGTGCAAAGCCTGCCGCTGCAATGAGCCATGCCAAAAAGATGGGCGGCACGCTGCGCGTGTCCTCGTTTGTGCGTGCCATTCAGGATCCGCGCATCTTTGACTGGTCGGAGATGGGCAACCAAGCACGCGGCTTCCTTGAGCCGCTCGTGCGCTACACCCGCGACTTCACCTTTGAGCCGTGGCTCCTAGAGAGCTGGGAAGCGAACGACGACGCGACCCAGTACACGCTCAACGTCCGCCGTGGCGTGACCTGGAGCAACGGTGACACCTTCGATGCGGATGACGTGATCCACAACATCAACCGCTGGTGTGAGGCTGACGCTGAGGGCAACTCGATGGCAACCCGTATGGGCGGCCTTGTTGACCCTGACACCAGCCGCGCGCGCGAAGGTGGCGTCGTCAAGATCGACGACTATACCGTGCAGATCAACCTGCCGACTTCTGACATCTCGATCATCCCGGGCATGTCTGACTACCCGGCACTGATCGTGCACCGCTCCTTCGACGGCTCGGTCGCAATCAGCGACGCACCCCTCGGCACCGGCCCTTACCTGCTCGAAGACCTCCAGGTTGGCGTCAGCTGCACGATGACCAAGCGTGATGAGTGGTGGGGCGAGGAAGTTGCGCTCGACCGGATCGAGATCATCGACTACGGCGCGGATCAGTCCGCTGAAGTGGCGGCGTTCGAGTCTGAAGAGATCGACCTCAACTACCAGACCAACGCAGACTTCGTTGATATCATGGACGATATCGGCCTCGTGAAGTCTGAAGTGGCCACCGGCGCGACCATCGTTGCGCGGATGAACATCGAGAACGCACCCTATGACGACGTCCGTGTCCGTCGCGCGGTGCAGCGTGCGGTGGACAACTCCATCGTGCTCGAGATCGGCTACAACAACGCCGGTACAGTCGCTGAGAACCACCACGTGGGCCCAATGCACCCCGAGTACGCCGACATTGGCGCACCCGGTCGTGACCCGGCAGAGGCGCAGTCGCTCCTCGCAGAGGCTGGCCAGTCTGACTTTGAGTTCGAACTGATCTCGATCGACGGTGACTGGCGCACCACGGTGACCGATGCCATCGGTCAGCAGATGCGCGACGCTGGCCTCAACGTGAAGCGGACGGTTATTCCGGGTGCCACGTTCTGGAATGACTGGCTGAAGTATCCGTTCTCCACCACCAACTGGAACCACCGCCCGCTGGGCGTTCAGGTTTTGGCGCTCGCCTATAAGTCGGGCGTGCCGTGGAACGAATCTGCCCTTGCCAACGCAGACTTTGACGCGGCGCTCGACCGCGCTCTGGCACTGTCTGACGTTGAGGCCCGCCGCGAGGTGATGGCCGAGGTGCAGCAGATCCTTCAGGACGAAGGTGTGATGATCCAGCCGCTGTGGCGCTTCATCTTCTGCCACCACGCCGAGTACGTGAAAGGCCACACCATGCACCCGCAGTTCGAGCTGCAGTGGGATACCATGTGGCTTGACACCTAAGACCTTTGGGCCGGGGGACCTCTCCCGGCCCAATCTTTTCCGCCCAAAAGCGCCAGTTTGAAGCGCAGGGCTCCGACCGGGAACGATCATGCTGATGTTCATTACACGCCGTCTGGGCGTGATGCTGCTGACGATGCTGGCCCTCTCCAGCGTTGTTTTCTACCTCACCAACCTTGAGCCAAACCTCGTCAAGCTTGCGTTGTCCGACGGCAACATGCGCATGACGCCGGAAGAAGTTCAGCAATGGCTCGAAAACAACGGCCACACCCGCCCCTTCTTTGTGCGGTACTGGGATTGGCTGGGCGGCGTTTTGACCGGCGATTGGGGTTACTCATCGCGCTTCAGAATGCCCGTGTCAGAGCTCTTGGGCGAGCGCCTTGCCGCAACTGGCGCGCTGATGTTCTGGGTGATGGTGGTGATGGTGCCCTCAGCCCTCTTGATCGGCGTCATGGCCGGAATGCGTGAAGGGTCGCGCACGGATCGCTCTCTCTCCGTCGTCTCAATCGCCTCAACGGCAACGCCCGAATACGTGTCGGGCATCATCTTCACCGTTCTCTTCGCGTCGATCTTCAAGGAATGGGGGGAGACGTATCAGTGGTTCCCGGAGTGGTTCCACCTAAACGGCTCTGCGGCATCGGCAACGGGCCGTTCTGGCATCACCTTCTACAACTTCACCCTGCCCGTGATCACCATGGCGATCTACGGCATGGGCTACATCGCCCGCATGACCCGCGCCTCGATGGCTGAGGTGATGACAGCGCAGTATATCCGGACCGCGCGCCTCAAGGGTGTGTCGTTCCGGATGATCGTTCTCAAGCACGCGCTGCGTAACGCGCTCATCGCCCCCTTCACCGTGATCATGCTGCAGTTCCCGTGGCTCTTGACCGGCGTCGTGATCGTTGAGGCGATGTTCAACTACAAGGGCTTTGGCCTGGCACTGGTTGAAGCGGCCGAGAACAACGACATCCAACTCCTGATGGCCGCGTCAGTCGTCTCGGTTGCGGTGGTGCTGACCACGCAGCTGATCTCCGACATCGGCTATATCTATCTCAATCCACGCATCCGCGTGAAATAAAAGGCGGATCGCATGGACCCGATTGGTTTTGGAGCAATCTTTGCACGAGCTTTCGTGCTGTTTTGGCCGGTATGGATCGCCCTCTCTGTGGTGATGATCCCCAGCTTCCTGTTTCGCAAACAGCTGGGGCTTTACGGCTCCATCTACACCGCACCTTTGGGCATCTTTGGCCTTTTTCTGGTGATGTTCTGGGTGTTCACCGCACTCTTCGCAGAGTTGATCGCCCCGCTCGATCCGCTCGCCCAAATCTCTGGCATGAAGCGGGCCATTCCCGGCTCATTTGTCGGAGACGAAAGCCTTCCATACGACGTGTACCTCTTCGGAGGGGACAACCTTGCGCGGGATGTGTTCAGCCGCGTGGTGATCGGCTCCCAGACGGTGCTGGCAATTGCACCGGTTGCGACGCTCTTTGCCTTCATGGTGGGCATTACACTAGGCCTGCCCGCAGGCTTTTACGGCGGGCGGATCGATACCGTTCTGACCTTCCTCGCCAACCTCGTGCTCGCCTTCCCGGTGATCTTGCTCTTCTACCTGCTGGTGACGCCCGGCATTCGCGAGACCGGCATTCCGATCTACATGGCCGGGGTCTTGTTCCTCTTCCCGATCGTGTTTTTCGCGGTGTTCTTCTACTCGCGCTACTCGACGCAGCCGCAGATTTTGCGATGGCAGTTGGCGGCGGTCTTTGTGCTCGGCGCGTGGATGTACGCGGGCCTGACGTTCAACGCAGACCCGCTGGGCATCCTGTCAATGGACGCAAACACGCTCAACATCTTCGTCTCGGTTGTGTTCGTGAACTCGCCTACCGTCTTCCGGATCGTCCGGGGCCTCACACTAGACATCAAAACCCGCGATTACGTGGCCGCTGCGCAAACCCGCGGCGAAAAACCCGCCTACATCATGCTGTGGGAGATTTTGCCCAACGCGCGCGGACCGCTGATCGTCGATCTGTGCTTGCGCATCGGCTACACGACCATCCTCTTGGGAACCTTGGGCTTTTTCGGCCTCGGCGTGTCACCAGAATCGCCCGATTGGGGCCTCTCGATCAACGAGGGTCGTCAAATCTGGCGCTCGGTCGTACACGTGGCCCTGCCGCCGGCACTGGCCCTGATGACGCTGGTCTTGGGGCTGAACTTGCTGGCGGATAGCCTTCGCGAGCAGTCACTCAAAGACTAGGCGCGGCGCTCTAGGAAGCTCAAAACAGACCGGGCGGCGCGCTCTCCGGGGTCCGCGCCGCCCTGCCCCAGCTGAGTGAGCAGGTCGGCGAACGTGTCTTTTTGCGTGTTCGGTTGCGCAAGCACATCGCGGACCGACTCTGCAATCAAATCTGCGCGGCAGCGCTCTTGCAAAAGCTCCGGCACGACCTCGCGGCCTGCAAGGATGTTTGGCAGGCTCACATGCGCGCTGATCAGCATCTGCCGGATCACCGCCGCACTGAGCGGCGCCATGCGGTACGCAATCACCATCGGGCTGCCCGCCCGCATCAACTCCAAAGCCACAGTGCCCGACGCCGCGAGCGCGATATCTCCGGCGGCGAAGGCCACGCGCTTGCGGTGTTCCGCTTGCTCAGGCGGCATGTTCCGAGGGTCGAGCACAGTGACCGGAATGGGCCAGGGCTGCTGAGAAACGAGGTCCACCACACCTTGTGCTGCGGGGAGCACGACGTGAGAGATATCCCCTTTCAACGCTTCAAGCGTTTCGCAAAACACCGGTGCAAGCCGCGTGACCTCACCCCGCCGAGAGCCGGGCAATAGGGTGAGCGTTGTGCCGGTCAAACCATGCTCCGCGCGAAACTGCGCGACCTCTTCTGCGGTTGGCTGCGGCTCGGCCACGATGGGATGACCCACGAAATCGCAACTCACCCCCGCAGCCTGCATCAACGGCGGTTCCATCGGCAAAAGCGCCAACACATGATCCACGATCCGCGCCATCTTTTGAGCGCGTTTCGGGCGCCAGGCCCAAACGCTTGGTGCCACGTAGTGAATGGAGGGGATATCCGGCCGCGCCGCTTTGACCTTTTTCACCACCCGCAGGCAAAAATCCGGGCTATCGATGGTGATCAGCGCATCGGGCGGATCAGCGAGGATCGCCTCAACCATCTGATCGCGGCGCGCCAAAAGGCCCCGCAGCTTTGGCAAAACCTCCGTCAGCCCCATCACTGACAGCTCATCCATGGGAAAGCGGCTGGAGAGCTCGTGCCCCTGCATCAGCGGTCCACCAACACCATCAAACGCGATGTCGGGCACGTATTTGCGCAGGCCGGCCATCAAGGCCGCGCCGAGTTTATCGCCTGAAGCCTCCCCCGCGATGACGAAGACCTTCACCCCTCAATCCCCCAAATGAAGAGCCCCGCCTCATCGGCGGCTTGGAGCATTGAGGCGCGGTCGATCAACAGCAACCCTCCGGCACGCCCTGCAATTCCCTCAAGGCCCGCAGCGGCAGCGTTGCGCACGGTGTCTGGCCCAATCGCGGGTAGGTCAACGCGGCGCTCTTGGCCGTCTTTAGGCAGTTTGACGAGCACGCCACCAGAGGCCGCCGCGCCCTTGCGGCCATGCTCGCCGCGCAACGCGTTCAGCATGAAATCCGTGCCCTGCACCGTCTCCACCCCAAGGCAGAGACCTGCGCAGACCACACATCCCTGCCCGATATCGAGTGCTGCAGTGGTGGAGAGGATGCGCTCGGCAGTTGCGATATCCTGAAGCGCCGCCTCATTCGGGCGCGTGCGCGTGACAGCACCCGCCCGCAGCACCAACCCATCCAGAAACTGCTCCGGCGGCACCACCTCAAACCCCTCCGCCTCGAAAAACGCCACGACAGCGCGCAGGGCTGCGTCATCCCCTTTGCCGAGCTTGGGCAGCACGCGCGGGGCAAATCGGGCAAAGGTCGCGTCAAACTTTAGCGGATTGAGGCGCGGGCGTTCCATCCCCCCAGCCATGCAGAGCTGGGTGCAGCCAGCGTTGCGAAACGCCTCGACCACCCGGCCAAGCTTTTCAAACGGGGCGCGGATGTGCGGGTGATCGCTGGCCCAATCCGCCTCTGTGCCCTCAAACACTGCGACACAGTATGGGGTCGATGAAGCGCGCAATTCGTCCGCAATCAGCCTTGGCAGCGCCCCACGCCCGGCGATGAGCGCGACACCGGTCATGGCTCAGGCGGGCGTGGCAAGCGAACGGTCGCTCGCACCCGACACAAAGGCGACAATCTCCTGCACCTGCGCGTTCTCAGGGTAGTCTTTCGCCGCCTGACCGACGCGCTCGGCTAGCGTGCCCGTGCCGTCATGAAACATCGCCTGATAGGCCGCGCGGATCTGGTGCAGCTTTGCGCGGTCAAGGCCACTGCGCCGCAGACCCACGATGTTGAGGCCCGAGAGCCGCCCGCGCTCCCCCACGACCATGCCGTAGGGGATGACATCCGCCGTCACCATAGACACCGCACCAATCATCGCGCCCCGGCCGATGCGGCACCATTGGTGCACGCCAGATTGCCCGCCGACGATCACGCCATCCTCGATGGTGCAATGCCCGGCAATCGCGGCGTTGTTCACCAGCACCACGTTGTTGCCGATCGTACAGTCATGGGCGACATGGCTGCCCAGCATAAAGAGGTTGTCATCGCCGATGCGGGTCACCCCCCCTCCGCCGGCGGTGCCGGGATTGATCGAGGTGGACTCGCGGATCATGTTGCGCGCGCCGATCACAAGCTCTGTCCGTTCGCCATCGTATTTGAGGTCTTGCGGCTGGTGCCCGACAGAGGCGAAGGGCCAGATTTGCGTGGCATCGCCCACCCGCGTGACACCCTCGATCACCACATGGGAGTGAAGCGTTAGCCCCTCCCCCAGCACAACTTCCGGCCCGATCATGCAGAATGGGCCGACTGTCGTGCCCGCACCAATCGTTGCCCCCTCGGCCACCACCGCCGACGGGTGGATATCCACCGATGCGTGAATCATCCGAGATCTGCGTCGATCATCGCGGTAAACTCGGCCTCGCAGACCTTTTTGCCCGCGACCATGCCGGTGCCTGCAAACTTCCAGGTTTTGGTTTTGCCGCCGCGCAGAACCTTTACATGCAGTTCCAGCACATCGCCGGGCTCTACGGGGGTGCGGAAGCGGGTCTTGTCGAGCCCCATGAAAAAGACCAACGCCTCGCTGTCTTCCATCCCCATGGAGCGCGCTGCCAAAACAGCCGCCGTCTGCGCCATTGCCTCAACGATCAGCACGCCGGGCATCACGGGTTTGGAGGGGAAATGCCCCGTAAAATGCGGCTCGTTGTTGGTGACGCATTTGATGCCAACCGCACTCTCGCCCATCACGATCTCATTGACCTTATCGATCATCAAAAACGGATAGCGGTGCGGGATCAGGCGCTTGATCTCGTCCAAAGATGCGGAAGGTGCTGCGTCAGTCATCAAAGCCTCACAAGTCTTTGGAATTGGCTATTCGTCTGGCTCTATCGCGTCAAGCGACGGGCGCGCGCTCGCTTCATCAAGTCGCGCAATGACATGAAGCGTCACATCAAGTGATTGATCGGCAAGCAAAACACTGCGGATGTCGAGCACGGCCTGCGCCCCGGTCTCTTGCAGAAGCTCGGCATAGATCGTGTTGAGTGCGCTGAAAAACTGCCGCTGAAAGCGCTCTGCATCCCGCGCAAAAGTGTCTGCCTCCAGATCTTGAGCACTGCGCGCGGCCTGCACGCGACGGTCGAAGTCTTCGGCACGGGCGACAAACTCGTCGCGCGGCAACTCAAGCCGCAACGCTGTGAGCGCGCGCTCTTCTTCGGCAAACGCTGTAGAGACCGCATCCGAGCGCGCGATGACCTGCATCCGCCGCTCTTCGATTTGGGCGGTGACGGCGCGCCCCGTCTCTGACCGCTCAAAAACCCGGTCGGGATTAACGAGCAAGATGCTGGGGTCCACCGGAAGTGGGGGGAGAGTGCCCTGCCCCACGGCAGGCATCACAGTCAGCAGCCAAAGGCTAGAAGCGGCGACCAGCACCCAAACGGAAGGCTTCCTGCTCATCCCCAACCTGTCGCACGATTGCCCGGCCAAAGTCGACCCGTAAGGGCCCGATGACCGAGTCCCAAAAAATCGAGAAGCCCGCACCGACACGCGGCTTCGGGCTATCATCCACCGTAAAGGCGCCACGCACGCCCGGCTCTGCCGGAACAGAAGTGGTGTCGAGACCCCACAAAGTGCCGAAATTCATGAAGAGCCCCCCATGCAACCCGCTATCAGGTCCCAAACCTAGCGGGAACGAAGTCTGCACGCGGGTGATGTAGTAGAGGTTGCCGCCAAGGGCGGAGTCCACTTCGGTGGCACCAGAATTGTCGCGATCACGCGGGCCAACCCCGCCAAACGCGAACCCTCTAAAGCTCGACCCGCCGATAAAGAAGCGGTCGGTGATCGTCGTTTCAGAAGCGCTTTGCACAAAGCCAAACTCATGTTCGACGAAGAACGGGATGTCATCGGTAAAGGCCGAGTGCACCCGCACACGCGCCGTGCCCTTGAAATAATTTGCGGTGCCACCGAGCCCCGCAAGCTCTCCGGTGATGTTGAAGATATAGCCATCGGTGGGCGCGATGCGGCTGTTGCGGCGATCATAGGTGTAGCCCAACTCCAACGACGAGGTCACCGAAACACCCTCGTCATCTCGGATCAGTTTAGAGACAGTCTGGGTATCATTGGCGTCGAAGATTTCATCCTCAGAGATACGGTAGTTGATCTGCAACCGCCCTCTTTGGCTGATCGGGAACCCGAGCGAGGGTTCAAATCCGACGTTGCGCTGCTGGAACGCTGCCGTCGCGCGGTCAAACTGTCGGTTGTAGACGTTGAGGCCGAGCGCCAGGTCGCGGTCGAGAAAACGCGGTTCTGTGAACGAGACACCCAGCGAGCGGCTCTCATCGTTGATCGACGTGTCAAAGGCCAGCCGCTGCCCACGGCCCAGAAGGTTGTTTTCTGCCAGACTGATGGCGGTTCCCAGCCCCGAGCTTGAGGAGAACGTGACACCAAAATTGATCGAACCGGTGAGCGTGTCCTCGACCTCTGCCCGCACAATGGCTTTGGAGGGTTCAGAACCTTGGCGCGTCGTCACATTCACCGTGCTGAAAAAGCCAAGCGCGCGCAGTTGGTCGGCGGTACGCTGGATGGAGCGAGCATCAAACGCATCCCCCTCCACCAGTTCAAACTCGCGACGGATCACCCGGTCAAGCGTGCGCGTGTTGCCGATGATATCGATCCGCTCGACAAAGGCGCGGGAGCCCTCCTCCACCTCAAAGACCACGTTCACGGTGAGCGTGTCTGGGTCCCGCTCGGTGCGGGGGCGGATCACGGTGAACGGATAGCCAAGCTCGCCCGCGAACCCATCCATCTCCACGATCGAAGACTCGATGAGGCTTTGGTTGAACGTCTCTCCGGGCGCAAAGGTCAGCCGCTGGCGCAACTGCGCAGCACTCAGCCCAGCCGTGCTGGAGACGACATCGACCGTGCCAAACCGATAGATCGGTCCTTCCTCCACGGTGAAGGTGATAAAAAAGCCATCTCGCGTCTCATTCAGCTCGGTCACGGTCGAGGAGATCTGAAAATCCGCGTGCCCCTCATTGAGGTAGAATTGGCGAAGCTGCTCCCGGTCCACCTCGATCCGGTCCGCGTTGAAGTTGTCGCTGCGAAAGAAAGTAGAGAACATCCCGGCCTGCCGGGTCGTGATCGCGTTTCGCAGGTCGCGGTCGCTAAAGCGGCGGTTCCCGAGGAAGATGATCCGCTCAACCTCTGATATTTCCCCCTCATCAATCTCAAAGACCACATCGACCCGGTTGTCGGGCTGGCGAATGATCACCGGATTGACCACGGCATTGAACCGGCCCGCGGCCCGATACGCCTCGATAATCGCCTGCGCGTCAGACTCCACATCCGCCCGGCGAAACGCGCGACGCGGCTGTAAGCGGATTGCGGGTTCAAGCGCTGTGTCGGGGATCAGCTCATTTCCCTCAAACGCCACCTGGTTGATCGTGGGGTTCTCGACCACCGTGATGAGGATCCGCCCGCCACGCGGCACGATCCGCACATCCTCAAACAGCCCGCTGGCAAAAACCCGCCGCAGTGCATCGTTGAGATCGGAGGGCGTAACCTCTTGGCCGACTTCGAGCGCCGAATACGCCTCGACGGTGATGGCATCCACGCGGCGCGTACCCTCCACCGTAATCTCTCGCACCACCACCGATTGGGATTGCGCCGCCAACGGGTGCACAAACACCACGCTCGTGCCCGCGAACAGGACCAGCCCAAACAGCATGATTAGCGTTCGGAAAGCACGCATCCTGTCGGCAGCCTCATCCTCAATGCGCGGGCGTGTGTCCGTCGGGCGTGGAGCTAGACGAAAGAGCTCAGGAGCCGCGCGATATCATTGTAGGTTGCGAACAACATCAATGAGAGAACGGTTGCAAGGCCTAACGCCCCGGCAATCTCCTGTGCGCGGCCCGGGGGCTGTTGACCAAAGATTGCCTCGTAGAGGTTGAACAAAAGATGGCCCCCATCGAGCACCGGAATGGGGAAGAGGTTCATCAATCCGATGGCTGTTGAGATCAGCGCAATCAGCATGATGAACTCCAGCGCACTGCGCGATGCCGTCTCGCCAGAGACCTGCGCGATGCCCACGGGCCCCTGCAAATTGGTCGGAGAGATATCGCCCGAGATGATATGCGCGATCCCATCAATGGAGCCGGTGATCACACCAAAGGTCTGCTGCACCCCGAGGTTGACAGCTGTCAACGCGCCGGGCCGCTCAGTCGAGGGTTGCAGGTAGGTCCGCATCGAAACGCCGATGATCACCCGCTGCTCAAAGCTGCCATCTGGAAGCTGCACATCTTCCAGCGTGGGGCGCATCGGCAGGGTCAGCAGCTCTGATCCACGCTGCACGGCCACCGAAAGCTCTTGGCCCTCAGAGGCCTGCACGATCCGCGCGAGGGACTGGAAATCAGGGGTTGGGGTGCCGTCGATGCTGACGATGAGGTCATCCACCTGAATGCCGGCACGGCTGGCGGCGGAGAGTGGGCGCACACCCACCACAAGCGGTGTTTCGATATTGTTGAGCGTTACGGTTTGGCGCTCGCCATGCCGCTCCACCCACAGATCAAAGGGCGGCTCAGCACCCTCGGTGACCGTCTCTTCAAGCAGCTGGGAATAACTCTCCACCGGGACGCCATTCACCGAGAGAATGCGATCGCCAGAGAACAGCCCCGTCGCATCCTCCACCGCTGGCGGCAGCTCCCCGATCACCGGCTCGTCGGAGGCGATGCCCTGAAAACCGATCAGCGTGCTGTAAATGACGATCGCAAGAAGGAAGTTTGCGATGGGTCCAGCGGCAATCGTGGCCGTCCGCGCCCAGAGCGGTGCGCCGTGGAAGGTGTGCCGCTTCGCCTCTGCATCCATATCTTCGAGTTCGCCGGAGACCGTCGTGCTCGAGGCATCCGCGTCGCCTTTGAATTTGACGTAGCCACCCAGGGGCAGCGCCGCGATACGCCAGCGGGTGCCGTGTTTATCGACGCGGCCCACGAGCTCTCGGCCAAAGCCCAGCGAAAACACCTCTGCCTCGATCCCGCACCAGCGGCCGACGATGTAATGGCCGTACTCGTGCACGGCGACGACGATGCCGATGACCACCAGGAACGGCAGAACCGTTGTCAAAAAACCGCCCAGAACCGGAATTGTGCCGATAACCTCAAGCATGAACGTTGCGCTCCCCCATCCGGTCAATCTGTGCGGCGACATGCGCGCGGGCGATACCGTCGATCTCTACGACCTGTTCGAGAGATGTAATGTGCTCTCCGCCCGGAGCCAGTGCCGCGAGTGTATCTTCTACCCGCGCGGCCATGTCGAGAAACCCGATCTTGCCGCCGATAAACGCATCCATCGCCCGCTCTTTGGCAGCGTTAAACACGGCCCCCGCGAGCCCTCCGGCGCGCAGCACGTCTTTCACGAGGCGCAGGGCCGGGAACCGTTCCAGATCGGGCGAGGCAAAATCGAGCGCGCCGAGGGTCGCGAAATCCAGCCGCTCCACCGGTAGGTTAGCCCGCTCGGGGTAGTTCAGCGCATAGCCGATGGCGCCGCGCATATCGGGCGCACCGAGTTGGGCGATGATCGCGGCGTCTTTGAAACCAACCATCGAATGGACGATGGATTGCGGGTGGACGACCACCTCAACCTGATCCGCCTCAAGACCAAAAAGGTACTTCGCTTCAATGACTTCCAGCGCTTTGTTAAACATGGAGGCGCTATCGATAGAGATCCGCTGACCCATGTCCCAGTTCGGATGCGCGACCGCCTGCGCCAAGGTTGCGTCGCGCATTTGTGCCAGGCTCCAGGTCCGAAACGGCCCACCTGAGGCGGTCAGGATCACCCGGTCCACATCCGCCCGGCGCTCACCTTGCAGGCACTGAAAGATCGCGGAATGCTCGGAATCGACCGGCAACAAGACGCCTCCCGCCTCTGCGATGACCTTCGGCACCAGCTCCCCGGCGCAGACGAGGCTCTCTTTGTTGGCAAGCGCGATGGTGCCACCTTGCCGCGCGGCGGCCAGCGTGGGTGGGAGGCCCGCCGCCCCCACAATCGCGCACATCGTCCAATCACAAGGGCGTGCGGCGGCCTCAACGAGGGCGGCCGAACCGGCTGCAACCTCGATCCCAGTGCCAGACAGCGCCTCTTTCAGCGCATCGAGCTTGGTGGGGTCGGCGGTGATCGCGATATCCGCGCGCAGGCTTTTTGCCTGCTCCGCCAAGAGCGCGATGTTTCCGGCACCGCTGAGTGCGACCACATCATAGCGTTCTGCACCGCCTTGCCGTTCGATCAGATCGACCGTGTTTTGGCCAATCGAGCCGGTGGAACCAAAGATGGAGATCCGCTGCATCGCCCTCACCAGATAAAGATCGATTGCCCGCGGGCAAAGGTAATGGCCGAGGCAAAGATCGCGGCGGCCGCCAGCCCGTCAAACCTGTCCAGCAAGCCACCGTGGCCGGGTAGAAGCGTGCTGGAGTCTTTCACCCCGAAATGGCGTTTGATGGAGGATTCCAGCAAGTCTCCACCCACGCTGACGAGAGCCACGAGTGCCGAAATGAGCCCGACCTTCCAAAAGAACGTGTTGGAGGTGAAGGCGGAGAAGATCATGCCCACGACCACCGCCAGTGCCATGCCGCCAAGCAACCCGGCCCAGGTTTTCTTTGGGCTGACGCGGGGCCAGAGCTTTGGCCCGCCGATTACACGGCCCGCGAAATAGCCTCCCACATCGGCAGCGATTACCACGGTCACGAGCCAAATGACTGCAGTGAAGCCGTAGTTGTCATCCGTGCGCAGCCCATCGATGCACATCATGGCAAGCGCGATGTAGAGAAGACCGATATTCGCCCAACGTCCGCGCGGCCCTTCTGCCATTGCCAAGCCTAGCCCGACACAAGCAACCAACAAAAAGCCCCACCGCAGCTCCGTCGCCTCCGTGATCAGCACCGAGGCCGCAGCGGCGATCATCGCGATGATCCCAAGCAGGCTGCTCCCACGCCCTGCGCCGATCACCATCTCGCGCATTTCCCAGACCATCAGCGCGGCCCCAAGCGCCAGCAAAGCCGCGCTCCAGTAGCCCCCCAGCCAGAACAGCCCGAGGGCAATCAGCCCCAGAGCAACCCCGGAGACCGTGCGCAGTTTTAGATCGTCAAAAGAGGCGCTGCGGGAGGTCTGCACAGCGACCCTCAGCTTGCGATCGCCCCAAAGCGGCGGTCGCGCGCGCCAAATCGGGTGAGGATTTCGGCATAAAGGTCAGGCGTGAAGTCGGGCCAGCACTCGTCGGTGAACACAAACTCTGAGTAGCTCGTCTGCCAGGGCAGAAAGTTCGAGGTGCGGTACTCGCCGGAGGTGCGGATCACCAGATCGGGGTCTTCTGCACCGGACGTGTCGAGCTGGCGCGCGATCAGCGCCTCGGTGATATCCTCCGGGTCGAGCGTGCCGGCGGCGATATCGATGGCGATTTGCTTGACGGCGCGGGTGAGCTCATCCCGCCCGCCATAGTTGAGCGCCACTTGAAGGGTCAGCCGCGTGTTTTGCGCGGTATCTTCCTCAAGCTGCCGGGTCATGTGCTGGATATCTTCCGGCAACTCATCGCGTCGCCCGATAAAGCGCACGCGCACGCCTTCCGCTTTGAGGTTTGAGGCCTCGCGCCGGAAATAAATCCGGAACAGGCGCATCAGGCCAGCCACCTCGGTGATGGGGCGGCTCCAGTTTTCGGTGGAGAAGGCGTACAGCGTGAGGGTTTTGACACCAAGATCGGGGCTGGCGGAGATGATCTCCTGCACCCGGTCCACACCGCGCTTGTGCCCAGCGATGCGGGGCAAGCCGCGCCGCACAGCCCAGCGACCATTTCCATCCATGATGATGGCGACGCTTCTTGGTCGGTCTTTCCTGCTCATCGGGCTGCCTTTCGCGTGGCGCAATTCTGACAGCAAATCCGCAAAGCGCCAAGCGCTTCAGACTTGCATGATCTCTTCCTGCTTGACCTCTAGCATCTGGTCAATCTTTACGATGTGATCTTTTGTCAGGTCTTCGATCTCATCCTGCCAGATTTTCTGGTCATCTTCGGACATTCCCTGCCCTTTGGCCTTTTTCACCTGGTCCATGCCATCGCGGCGGACGTTGCGCACGGCAACGCGGGCATTCTCTGCATATGTCCCGGCAACTTTGGTCAGATCGCGGCGGCGTTCTTCATTGAGCTCCGGGATCGGCAAACGCAGGGAGGTGCCGTCCATCACCGGATTGATGCCAAGGCCCGAGTTGCGGATTGCCTTTTCGACAGCGCCCACGAGGCCCTTGTCCCAGACCGATACGGTGATCATCCGCGGCTCTGGCACGTTGATCGTGGCGCATTGGTTGAGCGGCATCATCGCGCCATAAGCCTCGACATTCACCGCATCCAGCATCGAGCCAGAGGCCCGGCCTGTGCGCAGCGATGCGAGATCGGTTTTTAGCGATGTGAGCGCCCCGTCCATCCGTCGGGAAAGGTCATCCACATCAATCTCGATTTCCTCAGACATGTTTTTCTCCGTTGGTGGGCTCAGCGACCGTGGACGGTGGTGAACGATCCCTCTCCGCGCACAACGCTCTGCAATCCGCCCTCTGCGGCGAGGTTGAAGACGATGATGGGCAGGTTGTTGTCGCGTGCGAGTGCAATCGCTGAGGCATCCATGACCTTGAGGTTCTTTGTCAGGACCTCGTCATAAGTCACTCTTTCATAACGCTTTGCGTTTGGGTCTACCTTGGGGTCACTGTCATAAACACCATCGACCTGCGTGCCTTTGAACAGCGCTTCGCATTTCATCTCTGAAGCACGCAACGTCGCGGCGGTGTCTGTCGTGAAGTACGGATTTCCGGTGCCAGCAGCAAAGATGCACACCCGTTTTTTCTCAAGGTGTCGCACGGCGCGGCGGCGGATGTAGGGCTCGCAGACCTGATCCATCGGAATGGCGGAGATCACACGGGTTTTGACGTGCAACGCCTCTAGAGCGGATTGCATGCCGAGCGCATTCATCACTGTGGCGAGCATACCCATGTAATCGGCGGTCGTCCGCTCCATCCCTTGGGCCGACCCTTGCAACCCGCGAAAGATGTTGCCTCCGCCGATGACCATGCAGACCTCGACGCCAAGACTGTGGATTTCTTTCACCTGGCTGGCGACCCGCTCGACGGTGGGCGGATTGAGGCCAAAGCCCTGATCGCCCATCAACGCCTCCCCCGATATTTTCAGCATGATCCGCGAGTAGCCGAGGGAAGAGGTGGTGTTGGGCATGGATCACTCCGGTCGTCGTTGCCCTCTCCTGCCCAAAATGGCGCGCCACTTCAACGCGAATGTTTAGATTTTGGACACCGACCCGCCCCTATGCTACAGAATTCGTGGGGGTTATGAGGGGTCGTAGCGATGGCTACGCTGCACAGTTTTTCGGGCTATGCCGGGCGTGATATCGGCCACACGGCGGGCCTGTCTGTCAGCAGCACCTTTTCGATTCCCGCAACGGGTATCCCTAACCGAGATGTTGTCGCGTCACAGAATGATGGCAACGCCAACTTCTCTGCCGCCGCTGATGAGACCATCGAACTCAACAATAATGCCCGTCTTGGGCGGCTTTCGGCCACGCTCACGGTCGAGGATACGGGCACCGGCACCGTCTACACGCTCTATGAGTTGACGCTGACCACCAATTTCGCGGGCGGCAACCGCATCTACATCTTCGCCTCCGACGCGCCGCCCGCGAGCGCGAATATGGAGGTGCTGACAGTCACAGCCGCCGGGCCGACAGACACCGTTGATTTCCAGTCTGCGCCCGGAGAGGCCGCGCTTCAGTCCTCGGTTGAAGCCGTCAACACCTCCGATGGCGTCACCGGCGGGGATGACACGATCTACGGCTATGAGGGGAACGACAACCTTCAGGGCAGCGGCGGCAATGACACGATCTTTGGCGGCGATGGTGTCGATAATATCCGCGGCCAGAACGACAACGATGAGCTCTACGGCAATGACGGCAATGACACGATCCGCGGCGACAGCGGTGATGACGTCATCCGGGGCGGAGACGGCAACGACAGCCTTCGCGGCGACAACGGCGAAGACACAATCTACGGCGGCGATGGCAATGACACCATCCAGGGAGGCAACGACGCAGATGTCATCTATGGCGAGGATGGCGATGACTCGATCCGCACCAACAACGGCAATGACACTGTCGATGGCGGTGCAGGCAATGACACCATCGTCGGCTCGGGCGCGCTCGACACCATCGAGGGCGGCGAAGGGGATGACACGATCACCGCGTCGGGCGGCAACGATGTTATCACCGACAGCGGCACCATCCAGTCTGACGACTCGATCAATGCAGGCGGCGGGAATGACACTGTCACCTCCGGCGCCGGCGATGACACGATCGTTGGCGGGAGCGGTGACGATTCAATCGATGGCGGTATCGGAAACGACACCATCGATGGCGGCAACAACAACGACACCATCCGCGGCGGCGATGGTATCGACAACATCGTCGGCGGCAGCGGCCTCGATGAGATCTACGGCGACGATGGCAATGATACCATCGATGGCGGCAGCTCAAACGATCAGATTTGGGGTGGCCTCGGAGACGACTCCCTCACCGGCGGCAACAACAACGACACGGTCTATGGCGGTGACGGTGACGACAGTGTCTTGGGCGGCTCTGGCAATGACATCCTCTATGGTGATGCTAACAACGACTATCTCGACGGTGGCACCAACAACGACACGCTCTTTGGTGGGGACGGCGATGACACACTAACCGGCGGATCCGCCGGAACAGACACGATGACCGGTGGTGCGGGCGCGGATGTCTTTATCCACGGAGCCAATGACACCATCACCGACTTCGGCACTGACAGTGGTGACAAGTCGGATGGCGACCAGACCAACAACGACTTTATCGACCTGTCGTCCTTCTATTCATCTCTCACAGAGCTCAGAAATGATGCGGCCGACGGTGTGCTGGATAATGCAGGCGATCTGACGCTCACAGGCGTCAACGTCGAGGATTTGACCTTCGACACGACAAACGTTTGCTTTGCGGGCGGCACCCGGATCACCACGGCGGCCGGTGAACGCGCGGTGGAGGATTTGCGGGTCGGAGACCTGGTCGTCACGGCCGACAATGGCCTCAAACCCATCCGTTGGATTGGATCACGCACACTGTCGAGCGTCAGGCTGCAACTCTTTCCACCTCTACGCCCGATCCGGATTAAAGCAGGCGCTTTTGGCCCGAATACGCCTGCCCAAGATCTGCTCGTTTCGGCCCAACACCGCATTCACCTTGCGACAAGCTCAACACAGCTGTTGTTTGGGATGCCCGAGGTGTTCGTCGCAGCACACCACCTGATCGACGGCAAGCGGGTCATCTTCGAGGCGGATGCGACAGAGATCACGTATTACCACATCATGTGCGAACAGCATGAGATCGTGTTTGCAAACGGGTGCCCGGCAGAGACGTTCCACCCCGGCCCCGTAGGCCTCTCCACGCTTGATGACGACGGTCTGCGCGACATGATCGCGATTTTTCCGGAAATCGCGCAAGGCGTCACGCCGTTCCCCCTCGCCCGCCCAGAGCTCAAGAAACGCGAGGTTATGGCTCTGCGCGCGCAGCGCAACCCGGTGGCCCGCCCTGCCCTCATGCGCGCGCAAAAAGCGAGCCAAGCGCGGGCGCGGCGGCGCTAACCAAAAACTGGGGCGCAAAAGACATCCATTGCTGCTAAACATATTGCAGAGCAGCAAATAGCGGTGCCGCATGGCCACTCTGCACGCCCTCAGCGGATGGACGCAGACCGACCTCGCCTATGACGCGGGCGGAGGCGGTGCGCTCGGCGACATCACCGTCTCTGCCAGCGGCCCGCCGCGCGAGATCATCGTCACCGATGCCTCCACGACGCTGGGCACCAGCCTCACGATTGTCATTGACGACACCTCCACCACCGGCGGGCTCAGCCGCAGTTTTGAGGTCACCGGCCCCGGCGGCACGCTCACGCTTTTTGAGATTTCGGTCTCCCCCGCAGTCGGTGGGGAGACGTTGTTTTACATGTTCGAGGGCGGCACCCCCGCCACCGGCACCTACACCGTGGACAGCGTCGATGGCACGCCCAGCAGCCCCGCCTACAGCACCCTCGAAAGTGCCGATGAAACCGTAGACGCCACCGATGGCGCGACCGGCGGCGATGACACGATCTTTGGCTATGACGGTGACGACACCATTGATGCAGGCGACGGCAACAACAGTGTCGATGGAGGGGATGGCTCTGACGTCATCGACACCGGCACGGGCAATGACACGATCACCGCCGGGGATGGCGATGACACGGTGCGCACCGGCAACGGCACCAACAGCGTGGATGGGGGTGACGGCAACGACAGCATCCTCACCGGCTCTGGCGTCGACACGCTCATCGGCGGCATCGGCAATGACACGCTCGATGCGCAGGGCGGCTCTGATATCATCGAAGGGGGAGAGGGTAACGACCGGATTTGGGGCCGTGGCGGTGCGGACAGCATCGATGGCGGCGCGGGTGTCGATGACATTCGCGGAAATGGTGGCGTCGATACCATCGATGGCGGAGAGGGTGATGACACGATCCGTGGCGGTGGCGGCAATGACATCATCAATGACACGGGCACGATTGACTCCGATGACCTGATCTTCGGCCAAAACGGCAATGACACGATCGATGGCGGCGACGGCAATGATGACATCCGGGGCGGCAATAACGATGACAGCCTCTCGGGCGGCGCGGGAGACGACACGCTCCAGGGGCAGTCCGGTGTCGATACGCTCACGGGTGGCATCGGTGCTGACAGGTTTGTTGTTGATGGCGCGACCGCCGACACGATCACCGATTTCACGTCTTCTGACGGCGACACGATCAACCTCGGCGCCTTGGGAGTGTACTCGGGGCTGGAAGAGCTGCGTGACGAGTTTGACGCAAACGCAGGCGTCCTCACGTCTGCAGGTGGGGTCACTCTCACCGGGATCACCCGCACCGATCTGACGAGTGCGAACACGGGCGTCGTTTGTTTTGCAGCGGGCACGCTGATCACCACCGCTAAAGGCTCCGTGCCGGTGGAGAAGCTCAAGGTCGGGGACCTCGTCTCTACCCTCGACAACGGATTGCAACCGGTGCGCTGGATCGCCCGGCGGCATCTCTCGAAAGTGCGCATCCGCCTGTTTCCGACCCTGCGCCCGATCCTCATCCGTAAAGACGCGTTCGGAGAGGGGCGCCCTGCCCGCGACCTGCGCGTCTCTCCGCAACATCGGATGCTGTTGAGTGCCGCCGAGGTGCAGATAATGTTCGGGCAGGTGGAGGCGTTGGCCCATGCCTACCACCTCATCGACGGGCACCGTGTGGTGCAAGACCCGGCCCCCGAGGGCGTGACCTATGTGCATTTCTTGTGCGACGGCCATGAGCTGGTGCACGCCGAAGGGCTGCCATCAGAGACGTTTCACCCTGGCCCTGTCGGTATCGAAACCCTCGATGACCCAAGCCTCGACGAGCTGCTCACCATCTTCCCCGAGCTTGACCCAGAGCACCCGCCCTTTCCGCTCGCGCGGCTGGAACTGAAACGCCGCGAAGTGACCCTTTTGCGAGAGGCCCGCAGCCGCCCCGGGCGGCTCTACCGCGCGCAAACTGTGAGCAAGCGCACCAATCGGGGCATTGAGCGGCGCTCCTGAGCTTTCTCAGCTTTCTGGCACAACTTAAGCGTGTTACTGCTGCAGGATGGAAACAATAGGCCGGTAAAATGGCAACGCTCCATAGCCTGCGCGCATACCGTGGACGTGATTTTGACGGCGTACCCAACGGGGGCAGCCTGCCCACGACGCTTGGGTCTTCGGTCTCTCTCGACAACACGGGCGGGCGCGATTTTATCGTCAGCGACACCGGCAGCGCGTTTTCGGGCGTTGTGGACGTCGACATCAACAACAATGCCCGCACCGCCGAGATCACCGCCACCTATGTTTTAGAGACTGACCCGCCGGGTGGCGCGGATGTCACGCTTTATGAGATTACGCTCAATTCGGCGATCAATGGCTCCACGCTGATCTATGTCTTCGATGGGCCCGGACCGGCCACCTCTGACAACTTCACGATCAGCTCATATACGCTCGGGGCCGCCTCCCCCGATTACGAAGACCTCGACAGTGACGTCGAAGGGGTCACCGGCAATGATTTTCCCAGCAATGACAACACCGGCGACGACACGGTCTTTGGCTATGACGGCAATGACACGATCCGCGCCGGCAATGGCGAAGACACCGTCTTTGGCGGTGACGGGAACGACAACATTCGCGGTCAGGGCCAGGCCGACACGATCCACGGCGATGCAGGCAATGACGTTGTCGATGGTGATGGCGGCGCTGACACGCTCTTTGGCGGTACCGGCTCTGACACGCTCACGGGCGATGGTGGGAATGACACGCTCTACGGCAGCGACGCCTCCACCGATGATGGGGAGCAAGACACGCTCACGGGGGGCAACGGGTTTGATGAGTTCGTTATCCTCGACGGCAGCAACGACATCATCACCGATTTTGGTCAGGGTTCTGACAGCATCACCGATGGCAACAGTGCCAACAACGACCGGGTCACGCTCAGCAGTTTCTATGACACGCTGGAGGCGCTGCGCGATGATTTCAGCGACAATGGCATACTCGACAACCCCGACAACGGCGCGCTGAACCTCACCATCTCAGGCATCACCCGCGATGATCTGACGACGGATACCACCGGCGTTGTCTGCTTCACCACGGGCACTCTGATCACCACGCCGCGAGGCCCGGTATTGGTGGAGGCGCTGCGGCCCGGAGATATCGTCTCCACCCTCGACAACGGATTGCAGCCGGTGCGCTGGGTCGGAAAGCGCAGCCTGAGTGCACTACGGCTAAAGCTCTACCCGCATTTGCGCCCCATTCTGGTGCGCGCAAACGCTTTCGGAGATGGTCGCCCGGTGCGGGACATGCGCGTCTCTCCGCAGCATCGGCTCTTGGTGAAAGCAGCAGAGGCGCAGGCGATGTTTGGCACGAATGAAGTGCTGGTCCCTGCCTGCCACCTCGTCGATGGGGTTCGTATTCTCTATGACACCGCACCAATGGGCGTGACGTACGTACATTTCCTCTGCGAAGAGCACCAGATCGTCGATGCAGATGGCTGCCTGTCAGAGACGTTCCATCCCGGGCCCGTCGGCCTCTCCACCCTCGATGACGCGGCCTTGCAAAAGATGGCAGAGCTGTTCCCAGAGATTGAAGACGGCCATGTGCCGTTTCCGCTGGCCCGCAAAGAGCTGAAAAAACGCGAAGCGCATCTCTTGCGCTCAACGCGCGATGTAACGGTCCGACCGATGGTTTACCGCCAGAAATCCGTTCAGCACCACCGCGCCCAAAAACGATAGCGCGACCAGCGGCCAAGGCAGTGTCGCAAGGGCGATCAGGAAGATGCAGGCGTCCAGCGCAAGCTGGGTGAGGCCCGCGCGGATGTTGAAGCGATCTTGCAAGTAGATCGCCAAAATCCCCACCCCACCGAGGGAGGCGCGATGGCGAAACACGCCCAAAAGGCCAAACCCTGTCAGCAGCCCGCCAATGATCGCGCCATAGGTCGCGTTCACGCCGGAGATGTCAAAGAACTGCGGCTGGATCTCGATCCAGACCGACAGAGCGGCCACGGCGACGAAGGATTTGATGGTAAACGCCCAGCCCATCCGCGTGATGGCGAGGTAATAGAACGGCAGGTTCATTGCGAAAAACAGCACGCCCACCTCAAGCCCGGTCAGATAGCTGGTGACCAGCGCAAGCCCGGCGATACCCGAGGTTACAAGGCCAAGCTGCTCATAGAAGGCTAAACCAAGCCCCACCAACAGGATCGACGCGAGCAACCCTTGCGCATCCTCCCAGGGCGCGTGATGCGTCGCGGTAGAAGACCACTCCCCCCACCGCCGCTGGAGCGTCGCGCTTTCGTTGCTATCGGGCAAAACTGGCATAGATGAGAGGATAGTCAGCATTGCTGACATATCAAGAACGCTCTTGCCGCAGCGCACAAAAAAAGGGCGGCCCGCTTGGACCGCCCCTCAAACTCAAACCGAGAGGATTATTCCTCGTCGAGCGCCTCAATGGCTTTTTGCAGGTCATCCTTTGAGACGGTGGTCTCAGAAATCTCAGCAAGCTCAAGGATATAATCGACGACCTTATCTTCAAAGATCGGCGCACGCACCTGCTGGAGCATCGCCTCGTTCTGGCGGATGAAGTCGAAGAACGCCTTCTCTTGCCCCGGATACTGCTGCGCCTGGCGGAAGATCGCCTGGTTCATCTCCTGCTCGGTCACAGTGATCTCGGCTTTAGAGCCGACTTCCGCCAGCAACAGACCAAGGCGCACCCGGCGCTCGGCGAGCGTGTTGTGCTCGTCGGTCGCCTCAATCTCGGGGTGGTCGTGGCCCTCAACCTCGGGGTTCTCGTCGTGCCAAAGCTGATGCGCGATTTGCTTGGCCTCGCTCTCGACCATCGAGGGCGGCAGATCGAAAGAGAACGCCTCATCGAGCGCATCCAGCAGGTTGCGCTTGAGCACGGTGCGCGCGGCACCGCCATACTCAGACGACAACCGCTCAGAAAGTTGCCCTTTGAGCGCGTCGAGGTCGTCGGCACCGTAGCGCTTGGCAAGCTCGTCATCGATGGGGGCGTTCTCGGGCGCGCCGATCTCTTTGATCGTGCAGGTGAACACCGCCTCTTTGCCCGCCAGATGCTCCGCCTGATACTCAGCGGGGAAGGTCACAGTGACCTCAATCGGCTCATCGGCAACCTTGGCGCCAACCAGCTGCTCTTCAAAGCCTGGGATGAACTGGCCAGAGCCCAACACCAGCGGGAAGTCCTCTGCGGAGCCGCCCTCAAACGCCTCTCCATCCACCGTGCCAACGAAATCCATCGTGACCTGATCGCCGTCTTTCGCCTTGGAGCCTTTGCGGCGTGCCTTAAACGACGGGGTGGAGCCCGCGAGGTTCTCAAGCGCCTCATCAATGGCGGTATCTTCCACCTCAGCAACCAAGCGCTCAAGCTTGAGGGTCTTGAAGTCAAACTCCGGCACCTCGGGCAGGCACTCGTAAGAGACCGAGACATTGACGTCGTCGCCCTCTTTCCACTCGTCGTTGGTCATGGTGACCGCGGGCTGCATCGCCGGGCGATTGCCGGTGTCCTCAAAATGGGAGCGAAGCGCGTCGTCGATGCTTTCCTGCATCGCCTCGCCCAGCACCGACTTGCCGAACATCTTTTTCATCAGGGCCCGCGGCGCCTTGCCCTTGCGGAAGCCCTTCATCTGGAAATCGGCGCGCGCGACGTCGAGTTTCTCATCCACTTTTGCGTCGAGTTCCGCCGCGCTCAGGATAATCTCGTAACCGCGCTTCAGGCCCTCATTCAGGGTCTCGTTCACCTGCATTCCATGTCCCCTTGTCGTGCGGCCCAAACGCCGCTTGGCCCCATGTGTGCGGGGCTACGTCTCAATCCCGGCGCGTGTCCTACATGCGGGGCCGGTCGTCAAGAGCGGGAGGGCGTTTGGAGGCGACGAGAGTGTCAGTTCTCTCGTCGCGCTGTTGCTTGGTGTGCCGAGAGCCTCAGGCTGCCTCACGGCGCGGGCGACGGCGGCGCTTGGGGTTTGCGCGATCTCCAGCAGGTTTTCCGCCCGTGGGTGCGGGCTTGCGCCGAGGCTTTCCACGCGGCTTTGGCTTGGCGTGCACCTCTGCCGAGGGCGTGCCGCTCGCCACCGTGATCTCGATCTTCATCAGCTTCTCGATCTGGCGCAGGAGTTTGCCCTCTTCGGGCGCACAAAAGGCAATCGCCTCCCCATCAGCGCCGGCGCGCGCGGTGCGGCCGATGCGGTGCACGTAGTTTTCGGGCACCTCGGGCAGCTCATAGTTGATCACGCAGGTCACACCCGGAATGTCGATACCCCGCGCGGCCACGTCTGTCGCCACCAGAACCATCGTCTGCCCCTCGCGAAATGCCTTAATCGCGCGGTCACGCTGGCCCTGGCTTTTGTTGCCGTGGATCGAGTCAACGCTAAAGCCATCGGCCCGCAGGCCTTTCATCAACCGCTCTGCCCCATGCTTGGTGCGGGCAAACACGAGCGTGCGTTGGCTCTCTCTTTCGCCAAGAACCTCGCGCAGTTTTGCGGGCTTCTCGGGCTTTTCGAGGAAATGCACGGCTTGCGAGATCTTATCCGCCGCTTTGCCCGGAGGGGCCACCTGCACGCGCTCGGGGTTGGAGAGATAGGCGCGGCTCAACTCCTCCATCTGCTTGGGCATGGTTGCGGAGAACAGCATCGTCCGGCGCGGCGTGCCGAGTTTTGGCGCGATTTGGCGGAGGGCGTGAATAAAGCCCATGTCGAGCATCTGATCCGCCTCATCGAGCACAAGATGCCGTGTGTTCGACAAATCCACCGCGCGGCGGCCCATCAGGTCGATCAAACGCCCCGGTGTCGCCACGAGGATATCCGTGCCACGTGACAGCACCGAGATTTGCTTGCCGATGGACTGACCCCCAACCACCACCGTCACCTTGAGCGGCGTTTTGGAGACCAGAAGTTTGAGGTTCGCGGCGATCTGGTTCACCAGCTCGCGCGTAGGCGCGAGGATCAGCGCCTTTGCGCCCTTTGCGGGCGGTTTGCCGGGCTCAGAGAGCAGCGCGTTGGTCAGCGGCAGCCCAAAGGCAAGGGTCTTGCCGGTGCCGGTCTGGGCGATCCCGAGGATATCGCGCCCGCTTAGCGCCAAAGGAATGGCGCGTGCCTGAATCGGCGTGGGCGCTTTGATCCCCATGCGCTCAAGCGCGGCAGTGAGAGTGGGTTGAAGGTCAAGCGAGTGAAAGTCTTGCAAAGTATGTCCTGACAAAGGCCGCACAGCCCTTCAACGGCTCGCGGCATAGATGGGCGCGGCACCCTCACGGCGCAGCGCGGCATGGTCGGTGGCACCTCAAAACGCGCGAGAGGGTCTCGCGCGCCTGGCGCCGGTACTCCGAACCCTGCGTGAAGGGGAACTGAGAGGTTGTGTTGGTGCATCTGCTAGCTTCAGCAGTGTCACGCTCAAGCACATCGATGGGCGGCACATGCGCCCTGCGGCGGCAAATGTCAAATGCTGCACCTGCGGCATAGCTGGCACAACGGGTCTTTCGCAGCAGGCATTCGTTGGGCATGGTCGCCGCAAAACACCTTTGGGAGGCACGCCGCATGAAGCTCGAATTCCATCACATCAACGTGGTCTCTGAAGATGTGGACGGCCTTCATGCCTTCTACACCAAGGTTCTCGGAATGGATGACATCCCCGCCGTTAGCTTTCCGCGCACGCCTGCGGCGGATGGTAAGGGGTATGACGGCAAAATCACCTTCGCGACTGAGGGCACGATGCAGATGCACATTGCCGAGCAGGATCTCGATGTCGCCACCAAGAACGGTCATGCGATTAACCCGGTCGAGCGGGGGCATTTTGCCTTTCGCACCGATGACATTGCAGCCTTCATTGCCTTGCTCAAAGAGCAAGACATCCCCTACTCCGACTACGGCACGACGTTTTCGCAGGAATGGCACCAGGTCTTTTTCCGCGACCCGGCGGGCAATGTGATCGAGGTGCATGGTCTTGTGGCTGACGAGGCGTAGCCTCGCACGGTGAGCGAGATTGTCCTCCTCGCTCCTGCCCCCTACAACGCGTCGAGCGAACACAGGGGTTAGGCAAATGCAGACGCGTAAACTGGGTGCAAACGGCCCCGAGATCAGCGCCATCGGCTATGGCGCGATGTCCTTCTCAGACATGTACGGCCCCACCAACGAGGCGGAAAGCCATGCCGTGCTTGATGCGTGCCGCGATCTGGGCGTCACCCATCTCGACACCGCAAACATATACGGGATGGGCAAGTCGGAGAGTGCGATAGGTTCTTACCTGCGCGCCAATCCGGGGGCTGCGGAGAGCTTTGTGATTGCCACCAAAGCCTCCATCACCAGCGATGCGCAGGGCAACAGGGTGATCGACAACTCGCCGGAGTACCTGGAAGCAGAGCTCGATAAGTCCTTGCAACGGCTCGGGATTGACTGTGTCGATCTGTTCTACGCCCACCGGCGCGACCCGCGGTTTTCGCCCGAAGAGATCGCGGGGCATCTGGGCAGGCTCGTGGAAAAAGGCAAAACCCGCGCCATTGGGTTGTCGGAGGTTGCACCAACGACTGTGCGGCGTGCCCATAGCGCCTTTCTGGTTGCGGCGGTGCAGTCGGAGTATTCGCTGTCCACCCGCGCACCCGATCTGGGGTTGGTGCAAACCTGCGCGGAACTAGGGATCGCGCTGGTCGCCTTTTCCCCAGTGGGTCGGTCGTTATTGACGGATGCGCCGATCCCACAAGAGCGCATCGCGACCTCGCCCTTCCTCGCCAACAACCCCCGGTTCATGGAGCCGAACCACAGCGCGAACCTTGCAGTGCTGCAGGGGTTCCGAGAGCTTGCCGCCCGGATGGGCACCACCGCGGCTGGGCTGGCGAATGCATGGCTCCTGACGCGAGGGGAGCATGTGATCCCGATCCCGGGCTCGCGTTCGGTGGCGCATTTCACGGAGTGTGTGAAAGGGGCCGAGCTGACCCTGACCGCAGCGGACCTTACCGAGATCGACCGCCTCTTGCCCCTCGGTTGGGCGCATGGCGACCGGTACTCAGACGCGCAATGGATCGGGCCGGAGCGGTATGGGTGATGCCGCCCCCTTGCCCCGATACTTCTCGATAAACGCATCGATTGCGAGGGTACGGAAGTCTGGCAGCGCTTTCCCAAACCGCGCATGATCCCAGTCCCACCAGGCGATCTCCAGCAGCGCCTCTTCTTGCGTTTCGGTAAATCGGCGGCGGATTGGTTCGGCAGCAACGCCTGCCACGATGGTGTAGTTGGGCACGTCCTTGCTCACCACGGCCCCTGCCCCGACCACACAGCCATGCCCGAGCGAGACGCCGGCCAAAATCGTCGCACCATGCCCGATCCAGACGTCGTGGCCCACCGTCACCCAGTGCTTTTTGCGCCACTCGAAGAACTCGGTCTCATCCTCTCCAAACCCGAACATCTCTGCCCGGTAGAGCGCGTGATGCTGGCAGGCGCGCCAGGTCGGATGGTTGCCCGGATTGAGGCGCACCATGTCGGCGATGTTGGTGAACTTACCGATGGTCGTCCAAATGACGCTGCCGAAATTGCGGATGTAGGAGTAGTCGCCCATCTCGCAAGAGGCCATCGTCGTGAACCGGCCAACCTCGGTATATCTGCCGAGCGTCACATCGGCGCCCAACTCTGCGTCTGGATGCAGGTTGGGCGCCTCTGTCAGCGTTTTGCCGCTCATCAGTGGGCTTTCTCGCCGATCGCCCAGTGACGGATGTGCTTGGAGAGCCAATCAATGATGAAGATCAGCACCAGCACGTTCAGCACCACGAAGAAGACCTGATCATAGAGCTGCGCCCGGAAGCGCTCGATCAGGATCATCCCGATGCCCCCGGCCCCAACAATCCCCAGGATGGTGGCCGAGCGTGTGTTGGACTCCCAGAAGTACAACGACTGAGAGATAAAGACGGGCAAGACCTGCGGCAGATATCCGTAGCGGATAATCGCGAGCGGCCCGGCCCCGGTGGAGCGGATCCCCTCAACCTGCTTTCGGTCAATGTTCTCAATCGCTTCAGAGTAAAGCTTAGAGAGTGTACCGAGGTCAGAGATAAAGATTGCAAGCACACCCGCAAGCGGGCCAAGACCCACAGCGCGCACAAACACCAGGCCCCACACCAGCTGGTCAATGCCACGCAGGATGTCGAGGAAGCGCCGCACGATCTGCCGCACGATGCGGAAGGGCATGACGTTTTTCGCCGCCATGAACCCGATCAACAGCGAGCCGAGGGTGCCGAGCAATGTGCCCAAGAACGCCATCGCGAGAGTTTGTGCGATCCCGATATAGATGTTGCGGTAGGCCCAGGTTTCCATGTCCTCCCACACCACCATGGCGCGCAGCAGGCGAAGCACACGGTCGGAGGCATCAAAGAGCCGCGCGATGTCAAAGTAAATCAGCGAGCCGATCACATAGACAATCGCGATGACCCAAGGCGACCATTTGAGCACCTCTTGCCAGGTGGTGCGAAACGCCTCTGGATGGGCGGAACGGATGTCGCCAATCTGCGCGTCATTCACGTTCTCAATCGAAGCCATTTGCATCAGAAATTCTCCTTTCCGATGAAGCGGTGGCGGATGTTCTCGGAGATGAGATCAAGCACCGTCACCATCAGCACCACGAGGATCAGCACCGCGAGCACCCGGTCGTCGGAGTAAAACGAGATCACGCGGTTGAGCTCTGCCCCGATGCCCCCTGCCCCGACAAAGCCGATGATCGAAGAGGCACGCACGTTGATCTCAAAACGCAGCATCGCGTAGCTGAAGAAGTTGGGCATGACCTGCGGCGCGACGCCGTAGAGCATCTTTTCGGGCCAGGTGCCGCCGACAGCGGTGATCCCTTCGATGGGGCGGTTTGAGGCGTTCTCGTTCACCTCCGCAAAGAGCTTGCCGAGCGCTCCCGCCGAGTGGATCGCGATGGCCAGCACGCCCGCCAGCGGCCCGATGCCGATGGCAAACACAAAGACGAGCGCCAACAAAATCTCAGGGATGCCGCGACACACCTCAAGAAAGCGGCGCGAAACCCAGTAGATCCACGAGTTTGGTGCAAGGTTGGAGGCGGCTGGGAAGCTGAGCACAAACGCGACCGCCGTGCCAATGATCGTGGCGGTGATCGCCATTAAGATCGTTTCCCACAGCAGGATTAGGTAATCCCAGAAGTCGGTGTACCAGAAGGTCAACGAGCCCGGCACCGCGCGGCCGTTGGCGTCGCGGCCCTCAAACAGCACGTCCCACTGAAGGTCTGGGATGATCGTGCCGAAATACTCAAAGATGCGCGGCAGGCCAGCGGCCAGCCGGTCCGGGTAGAACTGGCTGACATAGACCGCAAGGCCCAAGCAGATCAGGAAGGCCGCGAGATAGATGTAATTCCACACGCGGCGGGCTGCGATCAGCTCTGCGCGGTGGCGCTCAAACAAGGAGACAGCGTCCGTCGGGCCAGAAGACCCCGGCGCGCCCCCAGACAGGGTTGCGTCAGTCATCGTTAGCTCTCTTGCTCAGGCGGAGACTTGCTGGGGTGCGGCCATCGCCTCACCGGTGGTGATCGACGTGGAGGTCGCCGCCTCGTTGAACTCGTCACCAGCGCCGTAAATCTCGCGGGCCATGTCGGTCGTCAGCAGGTTTGGCGTGCCATCAAACACGATCCGCCCGTCGCGCATGCCGATGATGCGGTCGCAATAGGTGCGGGCCGTGTCGAGGGTGTGAAGGTTGCAGACAACGGTGATCTTGTCTTTGAGGTTGATGTCGCGGAGCGCGTCCATAACGATCTTCGCGTTCATCGGATCGAGCGAGGCAATCGGCTCATCCGCGAGCAAAATCTTCGGCTCTTGCGCCAGCGCGCGGGCAATCGCGACACGCTGCTGCTGACCGCCCGAAAGCGTCTCTGCGCGCTGCATCGCGGTTTGCGCCATGCCCAGACGATCAAGCGCCTGAATGGCGAAGGCTCTTTCGCGGGGGGTAAAGATCTGCCCCATCGAGCGCCACGCCGGAAGGTCATAGAGGCGGCCGGTAAGCACGTTGGTCACCACATCGAGGCGGCCCACGAGGTTGAACTGCTGAAAGATCATCGCGCAGTCAGACCGCCACGCGCGCAGCTCTTTGCCCTTAAGCTGAGAGACATCCATGTCGCCAAACAGGATCTGGCCCTCGGATGGGTCGATCAACCGGTTCAGCAGGCGCAGCATGGTCGATTTGCCTGCACCGGATTTGCCGATGATGCCAACCATCTGGCCGTCGGGGATGTCGATGTTGGCATTGTCCACCGCGATCTTATCGCTGAAGCGGCGGGTCAAGTTTTGGAGTTTGAGCATGAGATGCGTCCCTTGAAATGAAGCGCCAGGCGAGCCGCCCTATCCCCTTGGGGCGGGCCTGATGAACAACGAAAACGGGGCCAACACTTTGGTGCTGGCCCCGCCTGTTTCCGGATGCTTTAGCGCGCGCTTTGCAGCTCGCGACGCATGTTGATGATCGGCTCGTAGAACGCGTGGTTGATCGGGAAGTACGACATCGACTCACCGTCGTTGATCGCATCGTAGCAAGCACGGTCTTCGGTCTGGAGACGCATCATTGCGCCCATCACGAGGGTCTTGAGCTCTTCCGGCACGTCCTGACGGATCACGCGGGGGCCGTTGGTGATGAGGTTGGACTGCCAGATGATCTGGATCTCGGACATGTCGAGCATGCCACGGTCCACCATCGAACGCAGGTTGCCACGCGAGTAGCCCTGGTTGATGTCGCCCACACCAGAGGTCCAGGTCACACCAGCGTCGTACTGACCCTGAAGAACCGCAACAACCGCCTGCTCATGACCGCCACCAAAGCCGGTCTCGGCAAAGTAGGTGTCCATGTCGAGGCCTTCTTCGTTCACCAGCTCATAGGAGGGAACGAGGTAGCCAGAGGTGGAGTTCGGGTCGGCAAACGCGAGGGTCTTGCCTTCCATGTCGGCAAGGCTCTCGATGCCGCTGTCCGCAAGCGCGTACATCACCGAGTAATAGCCCAGCGAGCCGTCGATCTGCATGGTGGTATAGAGCGGCTGAACGGCGTCTTCGTCCTGCAGCACGATGCCTGCGTAGCCCGAAGAACCGAGACCAGCAAACTCAAGCTGACCGGCCAGAAGGCCCTGAAGAACACCTGCGTAGTCAGACGCCGGGAACAGCTCGACCGGAACGCCAAGTGCCTCTTCGAGGTAGACGCGCTGGCACTCGTGGTCGCGCAGGCGGTCTGCTTCGTTTTCGCCGCCCAACAGGCCGATGCGGAACACCGGAACTTCGTCACGCCAGTCAGCCAATGCCGGAACAGCGGTCAGTGCGGTCGCAGTTGCCAGTGCAACCGCAATGCTCTGCTTCATCATGTGTCATCCCCTAGGATCAGTTTACAAAGTGGCCGACGCCGGGTGAGGCCACGCGACGTCGATACCCCGATGCCTAGAGAGACTGCATGACTTTTATAAAACAGTTTTCTTAAAGATTTTCGTCACTCTCCACCCGATGGGATTCTTAAAAAACTTGACTGAAAACAAACGGGATTTTTTGTCACCTAAGCGTCATAAAGATTACTAAACAAATCAGTGTTTTGTTCGAAAAAACGTCAGAACCCCTGATAATCCTAAATCACTACGAATCGTAGTGCAATTTGCCAGAATCAATTCATAAATCCGATAAGTAATCGACACCAACCTGTCACAAACCAAGATCAAGCGGGGTGTGAACGAGGAGACACCAAAATGCTTGATCACAGCGCAGCTTTCGCGCGGGCCCTGACGAACGCTCAGATCGTAACACCCGATGGGATCGTGGAAGGCGGCCTCTCTATTGTGGATGGCCGGATCGAGGGCGTTTCGCAGATCACAGACGGGCAAGACATGCACGGCTGCTATCTCGTTTCGGGCGTGGTGGATGTGCATACCGATCACGTCGAACGGCACACCCATCCGCGCATCGGAGTGCTCTGGCCCGCCCTGCCCGCGCTTTTGGCCTACGATGCCGTGGTGATCTCCGGTGGCACGACCACGGTGTTTGACAGCCTCTCCGTCGGTGCCTCCATGCAGCGCCAGGAACGCCGCGATCTATTCGCACCGCTTGTTGAGACGCTGAGGGAGGCTATCGCCGAGGACCTATTCCGCGCCGAACACCTGCTGCACCTGCGCTGCGAAGTGTCTGACCCAGCCACCCCCGCGCTTGTGAATGAGAGCGTCGACTTTCCAGAAACCCGCCTGATCTCTGTCATGGATCACACGCCCGGCGACCGCCAGAGCCCCGATGTCAACAAATGGTTCTCGCATATGGTGCGCGACATGGAGGTCAGCGACGACGAAGGGCGGCGGATGATGCACGAGTTGCTGGAGCGCTCTCGCACCCACGGCCCCCGCGTGCGGAACGCTGTGACAGAGGCGGGGCGCGCGGCAAACGTGCCCCTCATGAGCCACGATGACCGCACCATCGCGCATGTGGAGGAGGCCGTGGCGGAGGGTTGCACGATCTCTGAGTTTCCAACGACCTTGGAGGCCGCCCGCCACGCCCGCAAAACCGGCATGGCGATTGTTGCGGGCGCACCCAACTTTTTGCGCGGTGGGTCGCAGTCTGGGAACGTAGCCGTCGCTGAGTTGCTGTCCGAAGGGTTGGTTGATGTGCTCGCGTCTGACTACATCCCGCGCTCCCCGCTCGATGCGGCCTTTGCGATCGCCAAAGACCCGGCCCAGCCCTATGACCTGCCCCAAGCGATGGCCATGGTCTCTGCCGGGCCGGCGGCGCTCACAGGTCTCTCCGACCGCGGCGCGATCAAAGAAGGAATGCGCGCAGACCTTGTGGCGGTGAAACTCGTCGGTGGGCAGCCCGTGGTGCAGGCCGTCTGGCGCGCAGGGCGGCGGGTGTTTTGATGACGGAGTTGCCTCTCACAATCGGCGCAGCACTTACCTGCAAAGACCTGCCGACCTACCGCGACTGGCTCATCGACGAGCAACGCGACCTTGAGCTGCAAGACTTCACCGACGCCAGCGTTCTGCTAGGTGATTGGCGCAGTTTGGTGGCGCAAATGAAAGAGCACCTTGTCGGGTTTGAGGGGCGGCTCGGCATCCACGGCCCGTTCTACGATCTGCCACTTGATATGAAAGACCCCGAGCTTGCCCCGATCCTTTCGCGCCGCATGGTGACGGCGGTTGAGGCTGCAGCGGCGTTGGGGGCAACTCAGATGGTGATCCACTCCCCCTACAAAACCTGGGACTGGTACAACTTCGGCAACAACCCGCGCGTCGGCAACAAACCGTCTTCCGCCGAGGCCACAGTTGCCCGCGTGCACACCAACCTCTCGCCCGCCGTGAAGCTCGCCCACGAATACGGCATCACGCTGGTGATCGAGAACATTGAAGATATTGACCCGTCTTGGCGACGCGAACTTGCCGCGAGTTTTGGCAGTGAAGCCGTCCGCCTCTCCATCGACACCGGGCACGCGCATTATGCGCATTGTGCCACCGGCGCGCCGCCAGTGGATTACTTCGTCACGGATGCGGGGCCGCAGCTGGCGCATGTGCATTTGCAAGACGCGGACGGATTTGCCGACCGGCATTGGCCCCCCGGACGGGGCACGGTGAACTGGCACGCGGTCTTTCGCGCCATCGCAGCGCTGCCGCAGCGCCCGCACCTTGTGCTGGAGTTGCGAGACAGCGCGGACATCCCCGCCGCCATGGCCTATTTGGAGCGTGAAGGACTTGCGCGTTAAGCGACGCGCTTGCCTTCACTCCAAACGCCCTTGAGCACTGGCACGTCGTTGATGAGGCGGAAGCGCACAAGATCAGCGCGTTTTCCTTCGACCAACTGCCCCCGATCGTGCAGGCCAGCGGCTTGCGCAGGTGCATGGGTGACGGTTGCAATCGCGCGAGAAAGGTCGTTCCAGATCCCACCCAACAGCACCGCTGAATAGAGCAGCGCGGCGGGCACGTAGTCTGACGAGACCACATCCAGCAAACCCTCTCGCGCCAGATCAGCGGCGGAGACATTGCCAGAGTGGGACCCTCCGCGCACCAGATTGGGCGCGCCCATCATCACCGCGATACCATGCGCATGGCAGGCGCGTGCGGCCTCGAAGGTGGTTGGAAACTCCGCGAGGTGGATGCCATGACCGGCCGAGCGCGCCACATGCTCTGCGGTCGTGTCATCATGGCTGGCCAAAACCGCGCCAAAGCGCTGCGCGGCCGCGACCGCCGCTTGCTCATGCGGCTCGCGCACTTGCTCTCCAAGGGCCTGACGCTCTGCGACATGGGCGTTGAAGGCCGCGTCGCTCATCCCGTGTTTGCCCTTCATATAGATTTCATACTGGCCAATATCGGCGAACTGCCGTTGCCCCGGCGTGTGATCCATCAGAGAGACGATGCCGATCCGATCTTCGGGGCCAAAACTGTTCAGCTCATCCACCAAAGTGTGAGAGCACACCTCGGCGCGCAGGTGAAAATGGTGGCTGATCTTGAGCGCGCCCGAGCTGCGCATCTCTAGGATTTCATTGGCAATCTCGCGCGCGTAGCTCGACCAGCCAAGGCTGGTGTCACCCGACAAAGAGCCCACGCGTAGTGCATCAAACACCGTAGTGATCCCGCAGGCGGCAAGCTCAGCGTCATGGGCGACGATGGCGGGTTGATGGGGCCATTTCGCAGACGGGCGCGGGCGAAGGTGCCGCTCAAGATTGTCGGTGTGCAACTCGACAAGGCCCGGGGCCAGCAAATCTCCGTCGCAATCAACCGCGCCGGGTGGCAGATGCGTGCCTTCAGCAATCTCGATGATCTGGCCGTCGCGCAGGGTGACGCTGCCCTCGATGACTTTGCTGGGCAAGACGAGGCGCGCGTTGGCGAGGGTCAGAACTTGGGAGCGGAGGGTTTGATCTTTGGGCATTTCGGTCACGCCGTTGGGTTGTAGGGTGTTAGGGGCATCAGCGGCACTTTAGGCGGTCACCGGAAAGAGCGCTTGCGCGGCTTTCTCGACGGCCACATCCAGCGGACCGGAATTGTCGATCTCGATGATGTTGAGGTGCTCAGGCAGTGGCTGAGAGGGTCTAGAGAGCCGCCGCGCAATCTCCTCAACGCTTTCACGCCCGCGCCCGGCGAGGCGGGCCGCCAAAACCTCCGGCCGCGTCGTGATGTGCAGCACCAACACACGCTCGAACCGCTGCGCCGCCTCTCCCAGAACACTGCGAGACAGATTGGCCAGAATATCCCGCCCAGCCTCAAGCTCGGCAAAAACAGACTGCGGAATGCCGTAGCGCAGATCATGCGCGCCCCAGTGCAGGGCATAGACCCCGGCAGACGCACGCATCTCAAACTCAGCGTCGGATATCGCCGTGTAGTCCTCACCACCTTGCTCTGGCGCGCGGGTGATATCCCGGCGCACCCGCAAAACATCCGGGCAGCGCGCGCAAAGGCCGTCCATCACGCTGTCTTTGCCAACGCCCGATGGGCCCACCACCGCGATGAAGCGGCCCACGGTCACGCGGCGCGCCGTGCAAAGGATGAGACGTCAATCTCGCGGTCCGCCACCCGCTCCCGCGCGCCCTTGTCGTGAAAGATGCCGACGATAGCGACGCCCGCGGCCTTGGCCTCTTCGATCAGGCTGAGCACGGTTTCGCGGTTGGTGGGGTCGAGGCTCGCGGTGGGCTCATCAAGCAACAGCGCCGGGTAGCGATGCGCAAAGCCGCGCGCGATGTTCACCCGCTGCTGCTCTCCGCCCGAAAAGGTGGTGGGCGACAAGCTCCAGAGCGTTTCGGGGATGCGCAGGCGTGTGAGCAGGTCTTTGGCCCGCGCGAGCGCGTTTTCCTCAGCTACGCCGAGTGCCAAAAGTGGCTCCGCCACAACCTCAAGTGTCGGCACGCGCGGCACGACCCGCAAGAACTGGCTCACATAGCCCAACATCTCTCGCCGCAGGGCAAGGATCTCGCGCGGCTCCGCCTCTGTCAGCGTGACATCTCCGATCCGCACACGGCCACCCTGCGCCAGATAATTGCCGTACAAGATCCGCATCACGGTGGATTTGCCGGCGCCACTTTCGCCGGTCAGCGCCACGCACTCTCCGGGCGCGACACTGAACGCGGCGCCATCCAGCACGCTGATCACAGACCCGCCCTGATTGTGCAGCGTGAAGGTTTTTGAGAGGTTCTCAACACTGATCATCGTCATTCCTCACACCTGCAAAACGGAGCTGACCAACAGCTGCGTATAAGCGGCTTGCGGGTCATCGAGCACCTGGTCGGTGAGGCCCGTTTCAATGACATGCCCGTCTTTCATCACCATCAACCGGTCCGCCAAAAGCCGCACCACGGCCAGATCATGGGTCACGACAATGGCCGACAGCCCCATGCGCCGCACCAGCCCGCGAATAAGATCGAGGAGACGCGCCTGCACGCTCACATCTAGGCCACCCGTGGGCTCATCCATGAACACCAGCCGAGGGCCGGTGACGAGATTGCGGGCGATTTGCAGGCGTTGCTGCATGCCGCCCGAGAACGCAGCGGGGCGGTCATCGATCCGATCGTCAGAGATCTCGACCCGCTCCAGCCAATCAACCGCCTGATCGCGGATTGTGCCGTAGTGGCGCGCACCGACCGCCATCAACCGCTCGCCAACATTGCCGCCCGCGCTGACGCGCATCCGCAGCCCATCGCGGGGGTTTTGGTGGACGAAGGCCCAATCGGTGCGGCTGAGCATCCGCCGCTCCGCCTCTGACATCGCAAGCGTGTCTTTCGGCCCCTCAACGCGGGTGTCAAAGATCACCTCGCCGCTGTCGGGCGCGAGATGGCCTGCCATGCAGTTCAGCAGGGTTGATTTGCCAGAACCACTCTCCCCAACGATGCCGAGCACCTCTCCGGGATAGAGCTTAAACGAGACATCCGCGCAGCCGATCCGGCCGCCGTAGGTCTTTGTCAGATGGTTGACCGCGAGCAGCGGGGTCATATCGCGCTCCATTTTGTTGCGGGCGCGGTCATCGCGCGCCCAAAGCTAAACCAGCATCCACCGCCCGGGTGAGGTTGCCCCACGGCCTGCGTGATCGGACGCGCTGCAAGACAACACCGCAGCAACGTTCCGACCCCTCCGTGGGACACGATCAGCACATCAGCGTGTGAGGCCGTTGCGGCGATTACTCTGCGCACCGCTGCCACAATTCGGGTTTGAGCGGCCTGTGCTGTCTCCCATCCGTGAATGGAACGGGTTGGATTGGCAAAGAAGTCTTTGACCACGGGCCAAAATTCATCGGGCGGGAGATAGCCTGTGGCGGAACGGTCATTCTCCCCCAAACCCGCGTCACGCTCGACCGGAAGATCCCAGGCTTGAGAGACAAGATCGGCCGCCTCAACCGCCTTGCGCTCATCACTAGAGAACACTGCTCCTACGTCTTGCAACACCGGGTCGGCGGCAAACTGGGCATGGCGCGCGCACCCAACAGCGTTCAAGCCCCAGTCAGGGACCGCGACCGCAGGATCAATCTCAACCTCCGCATGGGTCAGGAAAATGACCTTTCCCATCACTCCGCAGCCTTCCCGGCAGCGCCCACAAAGCCTGCCGCGCGGCGGCTCGCGCAGTAATCTGTGTCAGAGCACACGAACATCCGCCCGCCCTGATCATCGGTGATGACCTCGTCGAGATAGGTGTGATCGGCCCCGCAGAGCGCGCAGGCATGCGGCGCTTTGGACGGATCAAATGGATAATCCTCAAAGTCGAGGCTCACGACCTGCGTGTAGGGCGGCACCGCATAAATCCGCTGCTCCCGCCCTGCCCCGAAAAGCTGGATCGCGGCACTCTCCAGCTTTGGGTTGTCGAACTTCGGGATTGGCGAGGGGTTCATCATGTACCGCCCCTCCACCTTGACCGGATAGTCATAGGCGGTGGCGATCTCGCCGTGGCGCGCGATGTCTTCGTAGAGTTTCACATGCATGAGGCCGTATTCCTCAAGCGCATGCATCTTGCGGGTCTCGGTCTCGCGCGGCTCTAGAAAGCGCAGCGGCTCGGGGATTGGCACCTGATAGACGAGGATTTGCCCCTCGGTGAGCGGTGTCTCAGGGATCCGGTGGCGGGTCTGGATGACGGTCGCCTCGGTGGTTGTCTCCGTCACCGCGACACCGGCCGTCTTCTCAAAGAACTTGCGGATCGAGACGGCATTCGTCGTGTCATCCGCACCCTGGTCGATCACCTTGAGCGTATCTTCCGGCGTCAGGCACGCGGCAGAGACCTGCACACCCCCCGTGCCCCACCCATAGGGCATCGGCATCTCGCGGCTGGCGAAGGGCACCTGGTATCCGGGGATCGCGATGCCCTTGAGGATCGCGCGGCGCACCATGCGCTTTGTCTGCTCGTCGAGATAGGCGAAGTTGTAGTCTTGGACCGTCATCACAGCCCCCCATGCGTTGCAGGTTGCATGCTCGCGCATCGTGTCATCGTTTGTGGCGCGCTGCGGGTCATTCCGCGGCCTCTTGTGTCGTCGCCGTGATTGCCTCGCGGCGCAGGCGGCGGATGAGCTCCAGCTCTGACTGGAAATCGACGTAATGCGGCAGCTTGATATGCTCCAAAAAGCCCGTCGCCTGCACGTTGTCGGAGTGAGAGAGGACAAACTCCTCGTCCTGCGCGGGCGCACCGACGTTGTCTTCGCCCAGCTCTTCCCACCGTAGCGCGCGGTCTACCAGCGCCATCGAGATGGCCTTGCGCTCGGTCTGACCGAAGACAAGACCATAGCCGCGGGTAAATTGCGGCGGCTCGGTCTTGGAGCCTGTGAACTGGTTCACTGTCTCGCATTCAGTGACCAAAACCTCGCCCAGCTCGATGGAGAAGCCGAGCTCTGGGATGTCCATCTCGACCGGCACGGTGCCGATGCGCAGCTCGCCGACGAACGGATGGTTCCGCCCGTAGCCGCGCTGCGTGGAATAGGCCATCGACAGCACGAAGCCCTCATCCCCCCGGGTGAGCGCTTGCAACCGCAACGGGCGGTCTGCCGGAAACTCCAGCGGCTCGCGTGTGAGATCGCGGGGGGTGTCCTCCCCCTCAACCTCTTCCTGGATCAGCCCTTCGCGCGACAGAAACTCCGTCACATGCGGGACTTCGGCTGGTGCCGCGGGCTGTTGTGGGGCCTCTTCAGGGGCCAGACCTTCCGCCGCCAGCGCGAAGTCGAGCAGTCGGTGGGTGTAGTCAAACGTTGGCCCAAGGATTTGCCCGCCGGGCAGGTCTTTGTACGTCGCCGAGATGCGCCGGTCGCAGGCCATCGCGCCGGTGTCCACCGGATGCGTCGCACCAAAGCGGGGCAACGTTGTGCGGTAGGCGCGGATCAGAAAGACCGCCTCGATCAGATCGCCGCGGGATTGCTTGATCGCAAGCGCTGCAAGGTCCGGATCAAAGAGAGAGCCCTCCGCCATCACCCGGTTCACGGCGAGCGAAAGCTGCTCGCGGATTTGCGGGATCGAGAGCTCAGAGACATCCGGGTTCCCCCGCCGCTCTTCCGCGAGCCAAGCGTGGGCGTTGTCGATGGCCCGCTCGCCACCCTTCACTGCGACATACATCCGTCAGTCCTCCACGAGTGTGCTGCGCGGCAGCCCGGCCAAACGATCACCGCTGGTCAAAAAGCAGTCGAAGCCGAGCGGAAATTGCGCTCGGTTTCGCTGGAAAGCCGCAGTTTCTGGTAGGCTCAAGGTTGCCGTGTCTTTGATGCCGGGGCCTTTGAGCGTTGCGCCTTGGGCGGTCAGCGCGTCCATCTCCACGATCAACGTCGCCGCGCGATCCGGAAATTCGGAGGTGCCGATCGAAAAGCGGGAGACGGGCTGAAGCGCCTCCCACTTACCCAGCGCAAACATCGCGTGCTCTGGCCCGGTGAAAGGCGCGGCGGTGTGAAAGGTGATCCAGGCGCGCAGGCTGTCGGTGTCATGCTCCCCAGCGAGGTAAATCGGCGTCGTGTCATCGCAGAGTGTGAGAAGCAGCACTGCGGCGGCGGGTGAACACCGCGCAGGCGCCTCTCCGCCAACCACCGTTTCGATGGTGCCGGGGCGGGCCATGACGTCCAGCGCAGCGCGAAAGGCACGGGCGGCGTCACGTGCGGGGTCTGCAAAGCCGCCTTCGAGATGCGTTACGGTCATACGCCCTCTCCTCGAACCATGGTGAAAAACTCAACCTTCGTGGCCGCAGCCTTGGCTGCACGCTCTGCCTTGAGAGTGTCAGAGGCCGTGCGCAGCGGCGCGAGGATTGCGTCCTCCATCGCTGCGCCCTGCCCTTCTTCACACAGAGCATCGACCAGAGCTGCAACGCGCGCCGCTTCAGTGTTTCGCCCTTGCACGTGACCATGCCCAACCGCGCCCGAAGACAGACGCACCGTGCAGCGCGCGACGGTCATTTCGCCAAGGTTAAACGGCGCGCCAATCGCGCCCGCGCGCCCGCGCACCATCACAGCGCCTACGTCTGGACCGCGCAGGGCGGCATGCTGTGGAGCCTCTGCGCCATCGAGCCACTCTGCCCAAAGCCGCAACAACTCCTCGCTCGGCGCTTTTGCCAAGAGAGAGAGCCGAGCCTTGCGCTCCAGCACATCGGGTGAGGCGTCTTCTGCGTTGTTCAACATCTTGCGGAGTTGTCCTAATAAATATACAACTATACAAGTTTGATACGCACCCGGCGGCTGCGACACAAGCCTGAGCAGATGAAGATTTGGTGACACTATGGGACGAGCCCCCCTTTGGACCGCAATCCGAGACACCTTGCAGGAGGAAATCGCGAGAGGTCAGTACCGGCCCGGCGACAAGCTTCCGACAGAGGCGCGCTTCTCAGAGCGGTTTGGCGTGAACCGCCACACAATCCGGCGGGCCTTGGCGGATTTGGCGGCGGGCGGCTTTGTGGTGTCGCGACGGGGCGCAGGTGTCTATGTTGCCCACGCGCAAACGACCTACCCGCTTGGGCGGCGCGTTCGGTTTCACCAGAGCCTCAGCGCGCTAGGCAAAGCCCCAGCGAAACAGGCGCTCAGCCTCGAAGAGCGAGCAGCCGACCTGGCAGAGGCAGATGCCCTTGCAATCACTGTCGGCGCCAAGGTCTGCGTTTACGAAGGGTTGAGCCTCGCCGACGACGTGCCGATTGCGGTGTTTCGATCGGTGTTTTCTGCAGAACGCTTTCCCCGTCTCAAAGCGCTGTTGTCAGAGACACCGTCGGTGACTGCAGCGCTGCGGGCGCATGGCGTGGATGATTACGTGCGGGCTTCGACGGAGGTAACAGCAAAGCGCGCCTCTTCAACCATCTCAACCCACCTCCGGATAGCGCCCGGAGACCCGATCTTGCGCACAGTTTCGATCAACGTAGACAGCGAAAACCGCCCGATTGAATATGGCCGAACCTGGTTTGCGGGCGACCGTGTGTCTTTCACAGTGGGAGAGGGTAGCGCTTAAGGGGGAGCATCGGCGGCGCCAGGAACACCCGCTCTCAAGCCGCGAAATTCAGCTGAAATCGCCCTTCGACAGCAGAATTCCGGGCCTCTAATGTGATCAAGACCACACGCGTCACGACTTCTGCGCAGTTGTGGCCTCCTGCCTGTGGTTTTTGTGCCTGTGGCGCATATGTCCTAACACAGTGAAACCCGTTTTGAACCACATCCAGTGATGCAAGCGCGCCAGCAAGACACGCCTTTGCTCCCTCGCCGGGCCTTTGCCGCCGCGGGCCTCTCTGCGGTGTTCGCGGCAGCCTCTGTGTCGCTTGCGGTTTGGGGTGGAATGTCTGTCTCTGAGTCATCATCCTTTCAGTTCTCCCGCGGCACCTCGCTGGCGTCTGGCGAGGAAGAGCGGATGCGGGGTCTGCTGACCCGAGCGCTCCCCGATGAGCGCGTGCATGTTACGATTTTGGGCCATACAGGCACCGCCGGTGATGCTGCGGCTAACCTTGCTCTCAGCCAAGAGCGCGCCGCGCTGGCAAGTGACCTTGCGCAGGTCATGGGCATCAGCCCGGACCGGATCACTGCTCAGGGTGTGGGCGGGGCCGCACCGCTCTCGCGAGACTCTGGTGAGAGCGACCGGGCCTATCAAGCGCGCCTTGCTCGGGTGGATGTCTCGTTGCAGTTGCGCCGATGACCCCGCGTTTTGCCCTCTGGAGTTCCGCTGTGCTCGCGGCGCTTTTGGCCATTGCCTTCGCCTGGTTTGTACGCCTCCCCCTGCCCTTTGAGGGCTTTGCCGTGGTTGTGGCTGCCCTCTTGGCGTTTCTCGGCACCCTGACGCTGATCTCCTGGATGCCCATCGGCTGGGTTTGGTCTGATGCAGAGCGGTTGCGCCACGCGTTTCAGGCGCAGCACGGTATCTCGGGCAACGCGGCCGACGCAGCACTTGATGCGATCACAACCGCTCATGGCCGGGCAAACACGCTTCGCACCGCCGCATCCGCGATGCGCGAAGATGTTGCCGAACGCGTAGAGGCGTTGGCGGACCGTCTGGATGCCGCTGCCCGCGAGATTTTTTACGAGCCCAAGCAACAGCGCGCGCTGCGGGCCATCGTGATCCGTTCGGATCTGATCGAAGATGCTGCAACCGCCCACGCGAAGCTGCGCCAGCGCAACCAAGCCACCACCGAAGACGCCTCTCGCGAAAAACTCAGCGCCGCGATAGAGGCCCTCGACGCGGCCTTTGATGAAACCGATTTGCTGGCCGCACGCGGGCTTTTGGCCGAGGTTGAAACCGCCTCTGAGGTGGCGGAAACCCTGCTTAAACCAACCAATGGCGCCGCTCACCGGCCTGTCACTTAGAACGGAGACTTTGCCCCATGAAAAAGCTGACCGTTGCCCTTGCTTTGGCCCTGCCCCTGTTCGCGCAAAGCGCGCTTGCAGAGCCGGGCGATCTTTTGGCGCAAACCGTGACCGATCCGGTCCGCGATTGTGCGCCGGGGTGGAACAGCAACATGCCTTTGATTGCCTGGGGTGCGGATGGAGTCGTGGCCTACGCCAACGGGGCCTCCCTCGAAAACGACGGCGGGCTTTTGGGCGACGCAGGCCTGCCGCTCTCGCTGTCGGTGGTTGATAGCTTTGAGGCGCAGCTTTCCGCGTATTTGTCCTGCGAAACGCCGTATCTGCGCGGTACGCTTGGCATGCTCGCCGCTGCCGCCCCTGTCACCCAAAGCGACCCACGCACCGAGCAGATCGTGTTCTTCAAGCATTCCTTCTCTGCCGGGGATGGAATTGTTGCGGGCGAAGGGATTGCCCGCATCTCTGACCTCGCAGGCAAGCGGATCGCGATCCAGGCCAATGGCCCGCATGTGGATTTCGTGGGCCGTATCCTCGCCGATGGAGGACTGTCGTTCAATGACGTGGAGATTGTGTGGGTCGAGGACCTCACAGGAGATGGTGACACGCCCTCTGCCGCCTTTGCCGATGATCGCGCTGACGCTGCCGCGGTGATTTTGCCCGATGCGCGGTTTCTGACCTCAGGCGGGACAGTGGGCACCGGTGCTGAAGGGTCCGTTCGGGGCTCGACGATCCTGATCTCGACGCAAGAGGCGGCCTCTGTGATCGGAGACTACATCGCCGTACGCGCCGATTACTTTGACGCCAACCGCGATGACATCGCGCGAATGGTCAACATCCTGTTCCAGGCCGAGGAAGAGATGCGCGTTTTCATGGCCCGCGACGGCGACCCGCGCCAAACGCAAATGGCCCAGCTGATGGCCAGCGCGTTCTTGGGCGGTCTGCCCACCGAAGAGGGTGTTTTCCTCTGGCAAGACGCGATCACCGACGGATGGGCTGGCAACGCAAAGCATTTTGGCGACCCGAATGAAGCACGCCGCTTCGACGTGCTTTTGAGCGAGGTGAATGTCGCCTTGCGCGGGGCTGAAAGGCTCGACGTTCCCGCCAACCTCGCCACGGCAGAGTGGGATTTTTCCGCTCTGACCGAAGGTCTTACCACGCTCGATGACCGCCAGATCGCAGCTTTCAACCCTGAAGCAGCAGCAGCAGCCGTGCAGCGGTTGCGCCGCACGGGTCAGCTGGAAGCCAACACAAAGATCGACTTCGAGGTCTTTTTTGAGCCCGACAGCATCACCTTTCCGATCGAGCTTTATGCCCGCGATTTTGAGGAGATTTTGCGCCTCGCCTCAACCTACTCTGGCGCGATCATCACCGTAGAGGGCCATTCTGACCCGCTGCACTTCCTGCGCCGCGAGCGGGACGGCGCCGATAATGCTGAGCTGCGCGCGATCAGAACCTCCACGCAAAACCTGTCGATGGACCGCGCCATCGCCGTGGTTGATGCGCTGACCTCCTACGCCTCTGACATCGGCACGGACATGAACCGCGATCAGTTCACGGTGGACGGCGTTGGCATCTCGAACCCACGCCACAACCCTCCGTCGACCGAGGCTCAGTGGCGGGAAAACATGCGTGTGGTCTTTAGGGTTCTGACGGTTCAGGCCGAAGCGACCACCTTCTCGCCGTTGTAATTGGAGAGCGCGGTATGCAACTCACAAGGATCATCTCCGTCGCCGCGTTTATCGGCATCTTCCTCTGGATTTTATCTCAGAACCTGTCGAACGGGTTGGGTTTGGTCGAGCGCGAACCCGTGACACCAAACTGGACCGCAATCGCAAGCTGGCCCAGCGTGCAGGTCGACGACCTCGAAGCCCAGCCCGACCCCAACCGCCGTGTGACGATGATTGTGCTCGATGACAGCGGCTCGATGGGCAACGGGCTCACGGATGCCAAAGCGGCCGTCGTGAGCGCGCTCAAGGCGATGGACGCCGATGACCGTGTCGCTGTTCTGGCGCTCAATGCGGGCACAGTCCTTCCGTTCACCACCGTGAGCCACGCTCAGAGTGACCTCTTCGAACGCCTCCGCCCGCTCCGCAGTGAAGGGAGCACGCCGCTCTCCCGCTCAATTGGCCAAGCGCAGGCGATGCTCGCACAAGAGGCCGCAAGAGCCCGCGGTTTTGGGACGTTTCGGCTAATCGTAACCACCGACGGGGAGGCCGATGACAGCAACGCCCTCGATGCGATGATCGAGATGCTTGCGTCCTCCACCCCGATCCAGCTCACCACCATCGGGATTGGCATTTCCGGTGGGCATGTGCTTCGGCGGCAGGATCTTGGCAGTTTCGTCGATGTGGCCAATGTCGGCGCCCTCGCAGAGGCGCTGCAAGCGGCCGTGGCAGAGAACACAGACTTCACCGCCATCACCGACTTTAGCGAAACCGAAGGGTGAATTATGGGACGCCGCGTTGATCTCAACTGGGACGAATGGAACCCCGGCCTCGACACTGATGAGATGACAATCGCACAGGTTTTGGCGTCAATGCCCGCCGCTGATGCCGATGACGTGCCCGAGATCATCAAGAAATACGAAAACCCCGAAAGCCCCGATGCCCTGCCGGGCGCAATCACCCTCGCCCGGCATGACTGCATCCACGTGCTGCTGGGGCGCGGCCTGCATGTGCAAGACGAGGCCTTTGTGATTGGCGCGACCATGGGGGCGGCCTCTGACATCACAGGCGACATCGTGGAGTTCTTCATCAAAGTCTCTACTACCGACTACCCCAAACACTGGCGCTTTCAGGAAGAGCACATCGCCTCGTTCCGGCTGGGGGTGGGCTACGCGATGGACAATTTGAAGGCCAAAAACCTCCACCTCATCCCGCTCGAGGAAGAACCCTGGCAGTCCAAAACCGTGCGCACCGCACGCAGGGAGCTCGGGATCGTGAAAGAAGAGCTGCGCGCCTATTTCCGCAAAGCCGAACTCCTGGTTCCCGGCACCAGAGCCACAAGGCGGCTCGACACCTCAGCACAGCGCACAGACAAGCAGCTTACCCGGAAGGGTTGAGATGGGGGTGTGCGGCCGGTGGTGTGGGTTGGGGGAGTTTTAGCGTTACAGGCCCAACGGGAGGGATCGCCCTACGAGGCTACCACCACAACACTTAAGTTCATTTTTCGATAGCGTCCGCGCGCGTGTCTCCCCTACCCCAACGACATCGCTTTCGGCGTTTTCATGCACCGCGCAGACTCGATCTACGACGACTCTCCGGCAGTGCGGTATCAGTTTCCCAAGTAATACCTCTGGCGCGCTTTAGCCGAAGACACATCGGGATAACCACCCAACGACAAGACACGTTCACGATCATTGACCCGATAGCGAAAGTGCCAGAGCCGACCGCCCGACGTCTTCATCAGCAGCGTCAACCCACCCCCATCCGCTAAACGGTACTGCGCCGATTTTGGTTTGAGAGTCCGAATCTAAATGTCTGACAGCTTCGTTTTGTGGATATCGCATTTGGCCAAATCACCCGATCTCCATGCCAGTATCCACAAATTATGTGGATACCCTCGCCCCTGACTGGACAGCATCGGACAAGTGAAATCCCTAAAACTGATATTTATCAGCTATTTAAGACAACATAAATTCTGTTTGGAGGAGGATATGGTGCCGGTTGAGGGACTCGAACCCCCGACCCACTGATTACAAATCAGTTGCTCTACCAGCTGAGCTAAACCGGCACTCTCGGGCTATTTGGCAGCATCGCGGGGGCTGTGCAAGGCGTCGCTTTGATTATCTAAAGAGGCCTTCGACCGCATCGCGCGCGCGATCTTCCACCGCATCTTCAAGCTCTTGGGCGCGCTCTTCGGCGGCCTCTCGCGCGGCCTCTTCCGCCTCCTGCGCGGCGTCTTCGGCGGCGCGGGCAGCTGCGTCTGCTGCCTCTCGGGCGCGGCGGGCGGCGGCATCAGCCGCCTCTCGGATTTGGCGCAGGCGTTCGGCCTCTTCAAAATCGGGGGCAAAGCGCGGGCTGCTCCAGGGGCCAGAGACGCGTACCGGCAGGCCCAGACCGGAGCGATCTTGCTGCCCACCCTGCCCCTCGGCATCGGCCACCAGACGCGGCGACATCAAAAGGTCCAGCGACTGGTCTGGCAGGTCCACTGTACCGTCGCCTTCGAGGCGAAAGAACGGCGCGGTCATGCTCAACGTTTCGGTGGTCATGATCCCATCTGCGACGCCAAATTCGGCCAGGGCGCCGGTGAAATCGGTCCGCCCATCGCTCGCATCCTCACCACTCAACACGCTCGTCACGGCGTTAAGGTTAACGCCTTGGATACGCCCTTCGCCCAACGTGGCGGAGACGGTGCCGTCGAGGCTCGAGACAAGCGCAAGCAGGCTCTCTCCCTCCGCCGACAGATCAGCGGCGGCGTCACCGAGTGCACGCACGCAGCTCTCACCACCCAGGACCACCGACAGGACATCATGGATCCGCACGCGCCGCAGGTCTGTGGCGAAAGACACGGTCTGCGCCGCACCGTTTGCACCGATCGTGGTCGTCCCACCGCCACCAAACGCTTCGGCGGAGAGGTTGGCGGCGAGCACGCTGTCCGCGAGCCCCGCCTCAAGCCGCAGTGGCCCCAATTCGAACGGAGGGGCGATGAGAGTTTCGACCGCCGCAACGATATCGGCATCGACCAAATCCAACAGCTCAAAGGGAAGTGGCTCATCACTCCACCCTTCGGCCTCTGCCGTCTCCGCAGCGCCCGAAGTCTCGCCAGAGCCGTCCTCCCCCGCATCCGCCGGAGCCTCACCCAGAAACGGCATCAGATCGAGGCGGGTTGAGGCGATATCCACCGCCACCCGCGGCCGTGGGCCGTCCCCAAAATAGCACAAGCTCCCGCCAAGATCGGAGGCATCGAGCGTTACGCTCAGGTTCCGTAGCCCCGTGCAGGCATCGAGCGGTGCGAGCACCACATCGCTCGTGATCGAGAGCGCGTCGAGGGTTTGGTCGGCGGCCGTGATCTCTCCAGCGCCCGCCCACAACAGCAGGTCCGCAAGGCCCGAAACCTCGGCAGAGAGGCTGCCCTCAAACGTCGGAGCATCAGCAAAAGCGCCGCTTCCAGCCATGCGCAGGGCCACATCCTCATCGACGGAAAGATCGACCTCAAGGTCGAGGGTCTGCGCCTCAAGCACATCCGCAGGAGCCGCCGCCAAAACAGTCACCGCAACCCCGCGGCCATCCCGGCGCAGGCTGCTGGAGAGGTTGGCGACCAGCCCATCTACGCCCGACTGCACCTCTAACAACGCCCGCAGGTCAGAGACTTGGCCCGCCTGCTCTGGCCAGGCGATGTCAAAGACCTCAACCGTGCGCCGAGGTGCCGACATCGCGAAAGTCGCCGTGCCCGAAAGCGTGGGCAACGCGGTAGAGGCATCGACGATGGTGACATCCAGCCCCAGCCCCCCAAGCGTGCTATCAAACTCCGCAGACACACGCCCCGGCGCGTTTTGGAGCAGCGCCTCCGGCGTCTCAACGGTTGCGTCGAGGCTGAAGCGCTCAGCCTCCCACCGGCCACGTCCGGTGAGCAGCAGCGGGGCATCGATAGCGTCGAGCGAAACGTTGAGATGCAGCTCATCGATGCGGGTCGTCACACCGCTCACGGCATCATCGACGAAGACCTGCGCATCAATAACCGAGATGTTGAAGCTCTGCACCGGCAGGGGCGCAGGCGCATCAGCACCGGGCTCTGAAACAGGCTCTTCGGCAGCCGTCTCGGCAATCACACTCTCAGCAGCAGCCGCATCATCCACCGCTGCGGCCCAGCTGGAGTTTCCGTCCGCGGTCTGCTCGAGCCGAATGAGCGGCCGCAGCACGCTGACCTCAGCAAGCTCAAACTGCCCACGCAGCAGTGGCAAGATCGAGAGCCGCGCAACCACGCTTTCGGCTTGCAGGAGGGCACCGCCCTCCCATCCACTGCGCCGCACCACAATCGCGCCGGTCCCTACCCCAATCGCCGGATAGACCGACGGCCGCAACCGGCCCGTAATCTCCACCGAATAGCCCGTCGCCTCTTCGATCGGGTCTTGGATCAGCGGCAAAATCCGCTCCGCCGGGATCAGAAAGACACCGGCAAACACGACCACAATCAGGCCGATCAGGACGTAGAGAGTGCGGCGAAGAAAGCGAAACATCGCGCCACCGTTGCTTGAGGATTAGGTCGCCGCCTAGCTTGCAGCCCGCACGGTGCGATTCAACCGGGCAATCGCGCCTGTCACAGAAGTTTAGATTCCGAGCGCGTCGCGATAGACCTGCAACACCGCCTCTTCCTCAGAGATTTCTTGCGGGTCTTTCTTGCGCAGCGCGATCAGCTTGCGCAGGATTTTCACGTCATAGCCGCGCCCCTTGGCCTCTGCCATGACCTCTTTCTGCTGGTCTGCGATGTCTTTCTTTTCCGCTTCAAGCCGCTCAAAACGCTCGACAAATCCGCGCAGCTCACCCGCTGTCACACGATAGGCGCTCATGGGGGCATCTTCTTCAATCGCGCCGAGCGCATCTTCGGACATATCACACTCCAAGGTTGGGTCGCGCCGACGCTACCGGGGTGGGAAACGCGCCGCAAGCGGCCTCCTTGCAGAAGACGGGCACATAGGCAAGAAGATGCGCTCGGCGCGATTGAAGAAGATGCCCCCATGAGCGCCTATCGTGTGACAGCGGGTGAGCTG
>JBCBGM010000007.1:0-73120 GCA_038526735.1 Pseudomonadota bacterium
CGCCGCACGCCCGATGGCCACTTTGAAACCGTGCCCGCCCGCCGCCTCGTAACCGGAGATGTCATCCTCCTGCGCGCCGGAGATCGCGTGCCCGCCGACGCTCGCGTGATCGAGGGCGAGGGTGTCGTCGAAGAGGCTATGCTCACCGGAGAGCCGATGCCCGCCACAAAACGCGCGGGCGACCCGGTCTACGCGGGCACCATCAACGGCCGATCTGCCCTCACCCTGTCTGTGGAGAATGCCGGAGACAGCACCGCCCTCGCCCGCATCATCGCCACCGTCGAAGAGGCGCAAGCCGCGAAACTGCCGATCCAAGCGCTGATCAACAAAGTGACGGCCGTCTTCGTGCCGATCGTGCTGCTGATCGCGGTGCTCACATTCCTCGTGTGGTGGGCTTTTAGCGGCGATTTCGCCTTCGCCCTCGTCGCCGCTGTCTCTGTCCTGATCATTGCCTGCCCCTGCGCCATGGGCCTCGCCACGCCGGTGTCTATCATGGTCGGTACGGGTCGCGCGGCAGAGCTCGGCGTGCTGTTTCGGAAGGGCGACGCGCTGCAATCCTTGGCCAAAGTCACGCTCGTCGCCTTCGACAAAACTGGCACGCTGACCCAAGGCGCCCCATCCGTGACCGAGGTGCACACGGCGCAAGGAGTGTCGAAAGCCGAAGCACTCGCCCTCTTTGCCAGCCTGGAGCAAGGCTCCGCGCACCCCATCGCGAAAGCCCTGCTGCAAGAGTCGGAGAAGCACGGCATCCCCCAGCTTGAAGCGTCTGACATCAAGACCTCCGTGGGGCGTGGGGTGATGGGCAACATCAGTGGGTCAAAGGTCTTCGTCGGATCTACCCGCTTTCTTGAGGAGCAGGGTATCGCGGTGCCCCGCACCGACGCGCAAACCGCAACCCCCGTCCACCTCGCCCGCGATGGACAGTATCTCGCCACCGCCCTTATCGCCGACCCGCTCAAACCAGATGCTCGCGCCGCGATAGACGCGCTCCACGCCCGCGGCATCAAAACCGCACTGGTGAGCGGAGATACCGAGGCAACCGCCCAAGCCGTCGCCGCGCAAACGGGCATCACAGAGGTCTATGCCTCTGTCCTGCCATCCGAAAAAGCCGCAATCGTCGAGCAACTCCGCACCAAACACGGCCAGGTCGCGTTCGTCGGGGATGGCATCAATGACGCGCCCGCGCTTGCCTCCGCCACTGTGGGCATCGCGCTGGGCACCGGAACCGACGTCGCCATCGAGGCCGCCGATGTGGTGCTGATGTCCGACGACATCGGCGCCGTCGTCATCGCGCTTGAGGCCAGCACCGCAACGCTCGCAAACATCCGCCAAAACCTCGGCTGGGCCTTCGGCTACAACGCCCTGCTGATCCCGGTCGCCGCAGGCGTTTTCTACCCGCTCGCGGGCGTTTTGCTTTCACCGATGGTGGCAGCGGGCGCTATGGCGCTTTCAAGCGTCTTCGTCGTGTCAAACGCCCTGCGCCTCAAACGCCTGCGCCCCACGCTCTGACCTCACCCGCGCTTGTAAACGACGCTCAACCGCTGGCCGTTGCGCTCTTCTTTGAGGTTATGGGTGACCTGAGAAAAACCGGACTCGACAAACAGCTCGTGGATGGTCGCTTCGCTCAGCCAATAGGCAAAATCCACCATCCCGGCAAAAGGCGCAAAGCTGATGTTGGGCTCTTTGTAGCGAAACACGTTGTAGGCCTTGCCGTTGATCTCAATCGAGGCGTTCTCTTGGCCCGGTGCACAAATCTGAGTGTCCAGCAGTGCCAAGGATCGCGTGTTTGCTAGCACCTTTTGCAAGTGCTCAATTGGGCGCGCGAGATGGTACAAAACACCAACGTGGTGGCACACATCCGCCTCTGGCAACGGCTTGTCGATTTCTTCCAGGTCGATCAGTTGCACATCGGGGCGATGCCCCAGCAGCCAGGTGCGGGCCATGGTTTTGATGCAGTTCTCAACCCGGCCATCAATCGCGATCACATCCGCAAAAGCGTCGCACAGCTGAGAGGTATGGTTGCCCTCAAAACACCCATATTCGACCGCGGTGAGGGTCTCTGGGCTGTCTGCAAGCGCAACAAGGTTTTTGATCCGTGGGTCATTCAATCCGTCCGGACGATGCCGCTTGCGGTTGGTGTAGATATTGCCCGCTGCGCGGCCCTTGTCGTCAACAAAGAACGAGAACCACGGAAGCAGCGCGTTGAGCCTGTCAAATGCAGAGTCGTCGAGGTCAACCTTGTGCTTTTCAACCGGTGCAAAGGCCTCTTGAGGCTCCGTCTCTGACATCATTTTCGCGACAATGCGATCTGCCATCGCCTGGCGTTCTTCGACACTGTCCAGATGAGCCGCTTTGGAGATTTCATCTAAAATGATGCTGTGAGCTTCGCCAGTGATTTTGAGCATTCGACTCTCCTTAGACCGCGGGTCTGCCTTACTGTGGGAATCCCGGGTCGTCCATCAGGAGATTGTCGCGCAGGAATGCGCGTCAGCCGCAAAAAGCGACCAGATGGGCAAGGCGGGCGCTCTGCCGAACGGGGACGCTACAGCCTAAGCCTCCAGCGTGCCACCTTAGGCATTGCATCCGCTGGACGTTGAACCCAGCTATGTTATAACATAACACGTATCTGAAACGCACCAAAACCCAGCACCTGCCGTCTGAAACCGGGCGCTCGCGAGGAGAAATTCATGGCTGATACACGCTTACCCGTAACGGTTCTGTCGGGCTTTCTTGGGGCCGGAAAAACCACGCTCCTCAACCGTATTCTCAACAACCGCGATGGCCGCCGTGTCGCGGTGATCGTCAACGATATGTCAGAGGTGAACATCGACGCTGACCTCGTGCGGGAGGGTGGCGCCAACCTCAGCCAGACCGAAGAAACGCTTGTCGAGATGTCCAACGGCTGCATTTGCTGCACCCTGCGCGATGACCTCTTGGCAGAGGTGCGCCGCTTGGCGGGGGAGGGGCGGTTTGACTACCTCCTCATCGAATCCACCGGGATCTCAGAACCGCTGCCCGTCGCCACCACCTTCGATTTTCGCGATGAGATGGGGGAGAGCCTGTCTGATGTCTCCCGCCTCGACACGATGGTGACGGTCGTGGATGCGGTGAACCTGCTGCAAGACTATTCCAGCCAAGACTTCCTCAGCGACCGGGGGGAGACGTTGGGCGAAGAGGATGAGCGCACCCTTGTGCATCTCCTGACTGATCAGATCGAGTTTGCCGATGTGGTGATTCTGAACAAAACCACCGACGCGGGCCCCGAGCGCACCGATGCCGCGCGCAAAATCATCCGCAGCCTCAACGGCGATGCCAAGATCATCGAGACGGACCACTCCGACGTGCCCGCCGACGACGTGCTCAACACCGGCCTCTTTGACCTCGAAAAAGCCCATGAGCACCCGATGTGGGCCAAAGAGCTCTACGGCTTTGCCGACCACACGCCCGAGACCGAGGAATACGGCGTCACAAGCTACGTCTACCGTGCACGTCAGCCGTTCATCCCTGAAAAGGTCATGGATATTTTGAGCGGGGAGCTTCCGGGCGTCATCCGCGCCAAAGGCCATTTCTGGATCGCAACCCGCCCGGATTGGGTCGCGGAGTTTTCGCTCGCGGGCACGCTCTCGTCGGTGTCTCCGCTCGGCACATGGTGGGCAGCCGTTCCGCAAGAGCGCTGGCCTGATCACCAGGCCGCGCGCGACTACATGCAGCAAAACTGGCAAGAGCCCTGGGGCGACCGCCGGCAAGAGCTGGTGTTCATCGGTGCAAACATCGACTGGCCCGCTCTGAAAGCCCGCCTCGACGCGGCCCTCGTGCCCGCGATGGCTGGCACGTCGCTGCAAAGCCTCCCAGACTTCCCAGACCCGTTCCCATCCTGGCGGCGGGCAGAGGAAGCGGCTTAAAACAACGCGGCGGGCGAAGGAAACTAGCCCGCCGCTTTTCGTTTAGACCAACTTCAAGACGTTCTCGTCAGTGACGACACGCAGCTCTCAGCGTCGCAGCCCACCCATCACCAACGCAATATGCTCGTCGAGATACCGATCAAAATCGATCGGCTCAATCTCGGCAAATAGGATCTGCCAAAGCGACAGCATAATCGCCGGGGCTGCGATCATCCGGTGATAGTGCGGCACCGCTTCGGCAGAGATTTCTTGCCGCGCCACGCCCCGCTCAAGCACCCCCGCCATCATCGCCTCGGCCGGGGTGATTACCCGCTCATGGTAGAGCTTCAGCAACTCCGGAAAGCGCGGGCCCTCTGTCACCATCGTGCGCAGGATCGTGCTGGCACTGCCTTCGGCGATCTGACCGTAGAATCGCGAGAGGATGAGCCGCAACAACTCTTCGGTCGTACCGTCAAAGCTCTGGCTCAGGGCACCCACATCCGCGAGCGTCGCCTCCAGATGCGCTTCAACAGCGGCCTCAAACACCGCTTCTTTGTTTCTGAAATATAAATAGATCGTTCCCTTAGCGATCCCGGCACGCTTGGCGATGTCCTCAAGGCGGGTGCGCTCAAAGCCCCGCTCGGCAAATTCAGCGAGGCCCGCCGCAACAATCTCTGCGGGGCGCTCTTCTTTTCGGCGATGCCGGACGCGGGTTTCTTGAGTGTTTAGCATGTCTTGCATCCTAAATAGCCCTCCTGCCCTTGCCCGTCCAACACACCTGCGCGCCGCAGACCAGATATCCGCCGGGCGCTCAGTTTTAAACAGTTTCGCGATGGGACGCGAACAAATCCATATCACGCGAAGTCACGTACATGCTTGAACACCCGGCCGAAAACACCAATTGTGCCCTTACTGACCGTGCGGTCATTAACAGGAGTGAAGCGGATGAGCGAGCAACCCAGACGTCGCGTGTCGATCCTTGGGGACATCTTTTGGGCCATTGCCGCTGTGGCAATCGTTTGGGGAGGGTTCGCAGGTTTCGGCTGGTTGCAGTCCCTCCGCGTGCCCGTAGAGCCCGCCCCGATTGAGCGCGTTGTTCAATCGGTCGAGACCGCACCGCTTACCCCCTTCACCGATCCGCTGCCGGTGCGTGGGGAGGGCTTCATCCGCGCGGACCGCGCCCTCGGCATCGCCGCGCAGGTGAATGGTCGCATCGTTGAGCTGCACCCCGCCATTGAGAGCCTCGGCCGCTTCGCCGAAGGAGATGTCCTCTTCCGCCTCGATGACCGCGCCGCTCGTGCGAGCATCGAGGCGGAAGAGGCAGAGCTTGCCTCCACCCAAGCCCGCCTCGACCTGAACGAGACGCAACTGCGCCGCGTTCGCACCCTCCGCGAGCGGGGCGTTGCTTCACAAGACCGCCTCGACCAGCTTGAGTCTGCCTCAACCGAACTCCGCGCCTCCCTCGCGTCGATTCAGGCCAACCTGCAATCCGCGCAGGTCACGTTGGAGGACCTCACTGTCACCGCACCCTTCGCCGGCGCCGTTCTCGCACAGAACGCAGAGATCGGCTCGGTCGTCTCGCCCGGTCAAAGCGTGGCCGAGATTTACACCGCCGACGCGCTTGAGGTCGTGATTTCCCTCACCGAAGACGAGGCCGCCCTGATCCCCGGCCTCTTCTCCGGTGAGGCCGCGGCCGCTCAAGTCTCTGCCCGGTTTGCGGGCCGTGAGCTTGTGTGGGCCGCCGAAGTCTCTCGCGTGGACGCTCAGCTAGACACGGGTACCCGCACGCTCAACGTCGCCGTGCGCCTGCTCGGCGGCCTGCCCAGCGTGAGTGACCGGCTGCCCTCCGGCACTCCGCCTGCGCTGCTCAACACCTATGCGAATGTGATGATCGAGGGCGCACAGCCCATCGACGTGATCGCCGTGCCCTCAAGTGCGGTTCGCGACGGCGGACAACTGTGGCTTGAGGAGGACGGTCGGCTCGCCATGCGTGACGCCCAGATCGTACATATCGACGCCGAAACCGCCTTTATGCAGCTCCCGTCGATCAGCCCGACCGCATCGCTCATCGTCTCCAGCCTCGACAGGCCGGTGGACGGCATGCCCGTGACCGTCACCAACCGCACCGCCTTGGCTGCGGCGGAGTAAACTCAGATGAATGCTGTGATCAAATGGATGACGGAGCACCCCGTCGCCGCAAACCTGACGATGATTTTCGTGATCCTGGCGGGCATGTTCTCCGCCAGCACGCTGCCACAAAAAACCTTCCCTGAGTTCACGCTCGACGCCATCGCCGTTTCGGTGGAGTACCAAGGTGCGACGCCCGAAGAGGTCACCCAGTCAATCATCCGCCCGATTGAGGAGCAAATCTCGGGCATCGACGGCATCGATCAGATCACGGCCACCGCGCTCTCTGGCCGTGGCTCTCTCACCGTGCAGCTCTTTGTCGGCGTCGATGTTGCCGAAAAGCTCGACGAGATCCGCACAGAGATCGACAGCATCACCTCCTTCCCGACCGAGGCCGAAGACCCCACCGTCATCCAAGCCTCCAACCAAACCCGCGTTCTGGAGCTGATGCTCTTCGGCCCCGCCTCTGAGCGTGTGTTGAAAGAAGAGGCGGAGCGGCTGAAGGACGAGCTTCTTGAGCTGTCGTCCGTCTCGCTCGTGCAAACCGCCAACACCCGCCCCTATGAGGTGTCGGTGGAGGTCGATCGCGACACGCTCAACGCTTACGGTCTGACCATCGCTGACATTGGCCAAGTGATCGCCGCCAACTCGCTAGAGCTGACGGGCGGCGAGATTGAGACGGACGCCCTCTCCATCCCCCTCCGCACCCTTGGGCGCAACTTCAACCAAGCTGATTTTGAGAGCATCGTCCTCTTGACCAATGCCGACGGCGCGCAAGTGCGCCTCGGCGATGTCGCCCGTGTCGTTGATGGGTTTGAGGACACTGACCTCCTGGTCAACTTCAACAGCCAGCCCGCCGCCGCCATCAACGTGTTTCGCGTGGGCAACGAGCAGGTGCTCGACATCGTGGATCAGGTGCAAAACCACCTCGATACCGAGTTCCGCCCCACATTGCCTGAGGGCCTCGACGTGCGGCTCTGGCAAAACGATGCCGAAGAACTCGGCAACCGCCTCAACCTCCTGATCGACAACGCCATCCTCGGGCTTACCCTGGTGGTGATCTGCCTGGCCCTCTTCCTCGACCTGCGCCTCGCTTTCTGGGCCGCCTGGGGCATCGGCATCGCGTTTGCGGCGAGCTTCGTGGTGCTGCAAATCCTCGGCATGTCGATCAACCAGATCTCCCTCTTCGGGTTCATCCTAGCCATTGGGATCGTCGTGGATAACGCCATCGTCATTGGCGAAAACATCTACAAAAACGGCGAAAAGGGTGAAAGGCCCATGGCCGCCGCCGTGAAAGGGGCGCAGCGCGTTGCCATCCCAGTGATCTTCTCGGCACTGACCACCATCGTCGCCTTCGTGCCGCTGCTGCAATTGCCCGGCGTGCTGGGCAAATTCCTCGGCGACATCCCCACGGTCGTGATCACCGTCCTGACGCTCTCGCTCATCCAGTCGCTGATCATCCTGCCCCGCAACCTCGCCTCCCTCGACGTAGACCCGAACCGCCCCCGCAACATCGTCTTCCGCACGGTAGATCTGTTGCGTCGCCCCGTCGATGCGGGGGTGAAATGGTTCATCCGCGTGCCGCTCGACGCGCTCCTGCGTTTCTCCGTCCGCCGTTTTCTCGTGCCCATCGCAATGGTCATCGCGCTGATGACCATGACCATCGGCCTCTTGGCGCACGGCTTCGTCCGCTTTGAGTTCTTCCCCTCCATCGAGGGCAAGATCGTCACCGCCGATATCGAGATGAACGACGGTACCACCGTTGGCCGCACCGCCGCCGTGGCAGAGATCGTGCGCAGTGCCGCCGAGCGCGCCGGAGAGCGCATTCAGGCGACCCTGCCCGAAGATCACCCCGCCATCATGGAAGGTGCGTTGATGATCGTCGGCCAGGGCCCATTCCAGGGCGGCCCCGAGGGCGGGAGCGCTGCCGCAGGCGGTGAGCTCGCAAATGTGGTCGTCCGCCTGATTGATCCGGCCTTCCGCGACTTCCCCACCAGCACCTATGAGGACATCTGGCGCGAGGAGATCGGCACGCTCACCGGCGTCAAACGCCTCTCTATCTCTGCCTCTCTCGTCGATCCGGGCGCGCCCATCGCGCTGGAGATGTCGCTGCCCGACGCGCAAGACATCTCCCCGGTGGTGCAAGAGGTGCGCGACCGGCTCGCCGCAATCCCTGGCGTCTTCGACATCGAAGACAACCAGAGCGGCGGCAAGCTGGAGTACACGCTCTCTCTCAAGGACGAGGCGCGCGTCTATGGCCTGACCCTGCAAAACCTCGCCACGCAGGTGCGCGATGCTTATCAGGGGCTAGAGGCCACCCGCGTGCAGCGCGGTGCGGATGACGTCAAAGTCTTCGTCCGGCTGCCGAGCGAAGAGCGCAACTCCATCGCGGATCTGTACGACACCAGCATCCGCACCCCCGCCGGCGCGCTTATCCCGCTAGAAACGGTGGCAACGCTCAATGAGGGCCGCGCGCCCGCCCAAATTTCCCGCCGCGACGGCCGCACGATCACCACTGTGACGGCGGATGTGGACGTCGCCGTCGTCACCAGCAACGAGGCCAACGCGATCATCACCTCCGAGATCATCCCAGATCTCAGCCAACAATACCCGGACCTCGCCATCGCGTTTGGTGGAGAGCAAGAGACCCAGGGCGACGCACAGGTCGCGCTGCAAGCCGCAGGCCTCGGCGCGCTCTTCGTGATCTATGCTCTGTTGGCCCTGATCTTCCGCAGCTACTGGAAGCCTATCGTCGTGATGATCGCCATCCCCCTCGGTCTGATCGGCGCCATCACGGGCCACCTGATCATGGGCATTCCGCTGACGCTCTTGTCGATCTTCGGAATCATTGGCCTCTCAGGCGTGGTCATCAACAACAGCCTCGTGATGATCGACCTCTACAACGAGTATCTGGAGCAGGGGATGGAGCCCGCAGACGCCGTGGTTGAGGGCACCAAAGACCGCTTCCGCCCAATTCTGCTGACCTCGGTGACGACGTTCCTTGGCATCTTCCCGCTGATCTCCGAGCAGTCGCTGCAGGCGCAATTCCTGATCCCGCTCGGCGTCTCCATCGGCTACGGGGTATTGTTGGGGACCGTGATTATCCTGCTCGCCGTTCCGGCGGTTTTCATGCTGTTCCTGAGGGTGGGGCAGGCCCTCTCCTGGCTCTGGACCAAAACCCTCGCCCGAGCCTTTAGGCCGGTGGAGGTGGGGTAGGGGTTACGTGGGCGCGCGCGGCGGTGGCTGTTCACCAATGTCCCCATTGAGCCCGGCTCTACCCTCGAAGACGCAGTGACAGAAGCCGGTCCAGCGCCTGCCCGCCGGGACGGGCAGGCGCTCCGACCTGCGATCAGCGCGGTTTATGGTGGCAAAGTTTTCGCGCGCGGAGTTCGGCGCGCAAAGGTGGCAAAGCGCCAGCCCGCGAGGACGGGCAGGCGCTAGACCGGCGCCTTCGGCTCGATTCCGGTCTGGCAGGCGCTGACTTAAGGCCAGCAAAGTCCACAAACCGTACTCCCACCCCCTCAGAAACTTCCGTGAAAGTGCTTGTACTTTTCACCCAACCCGCACTGTCAGGTCTCAAAAGCCGAGACCGACCCCACAGTGCCGATGGCCGATAACCTCCGCCAAGCCATCACGCGCGATCTGTCAAAAGGCTTGGGCGAGTGGACCTCTGTGCGGAGAGCTCTTCGCGCTTCCGCAACACAACCGAATCTAATCAACCACCGTTTTTGCAGTGGCGAACTCTGAGGTTCTGACACCCGACCGCCAACACCTGAGGATTGCCCGTGCGTTCTCGTCTGGGTTGGCTTGGCTATTCACCTCGATATCGTACACGCGCCCCACGTGAACCGTACGAAAATCCTGTTCGGCACTGCCAATGGGGCGATCACCGCGCGCCTGCTCACGTGCCTGCAAGGCAGCAAGGTCACAATGCAGGCCGACAAACAGCACATCAAATGGCGCCAGCACCTCTTTGAGCTCAGCAATCCATCCGGGCGTATCCAGAATATGCTCAACGATCAGGTTGTTGCCGGCGGCGGCATAGGCGGCGAGAGACGCATGAAAACCTGCGAAAAACGGCCCGCGCATCTCTGACCAGGCAAACTCTTTCCGGTTGATCCGCTCTGTCGGCAGAACGCCACTGTCACGCAGGTGATCAATCGAAATGTGCCAGAAAGGCACGTCAACCTGTGCACGGATGGCCTGTGCGGTTGTGGTTTTTCCGCTGCTCGAGGGGCCATGCAGAAAGATGATCTGACCCGGCATCAAACCCTCCAAAGCGCGCCGAGCGGCGCAGGCACCACCTGCATCGTTAGCGCAGCGCTCAGAACTTTCCGTGACAGTGCTTGTACTTCTTGCCAGAGCCGCACGGGCATGGGTCATTCCGGCCGACCTTGCCCCAGGTGCTGGGGTCGTTCGGGTCTCGGGCCTCTGGGGCCACTTCGGCCTCGCCGCCTGCTGGTTGCAGCGCGGGTTGCATCGCAGGCGCCGCTGCCGGGGCCGCGGCCGCCGCCGTGCGGGCCTGAGCCTCCAACGCCGCGCGTTGTTGCTCCACCAGCCGCTGCTGCTCTTCCTCGGTCAACAACCGCACCGCCGCCATCTGCTTTGACACATCCGAGCGCAGGCTATTGAGCAACGTCTCAAACAGTTGGAACGCCTCGCCCTTGTATTCGTTCAGCGGATCGCGCTGCGCATAGCCGCGGAACCCGATCACAGAGCGCAGCTGATCGAGCGTCGTGAGGTGGTCGCGCCAGCCTTTGTCGATGGTCTGTAACAGCACCTGCTTTTCGACCGAACGCATCGCATCGGTGCCAAACTGCGCAGCCTTCGCGGCCATCATCTCATCCACCGCCAGCGCGATCTTTTCCTCCAAGACCTCGCCGTCCACGCCTTCCTCATCCGCCCATTCGACCACCGGCAACTCAAGGCCAAACGTCTCTTTCAGCTCGGTTTGCAGCTCTTCGGTCGTCCACTGCTCAGGATAGGCGCGCTCCGGCACATGAATGCTGACCATCTCGCCGATGACCTCGTGGCGCATGTCCTGCACCACATCGTTGACGTCTTCGGCCTCCATGATCTCAAGCCGCTGCGCAAAGATCGCCTTGCGCTGGTCGTTCATCACGTCGTCGTATTTCAACAGGTTCTTGCGGATGTCGAAGTTGCGCGCCTCGACCTTAGACTGCGCCCGCTCCATCGCCTTTGAAACCCAAGGGTGGATGATCGCCTCGCCCTCGTCCATGCCGAGCTTCTGCAGCATCCCATCGAGCCGGTCTGAGCCGAAGATACGCATCAGGTCATCCTCAAGGCTGAGGAAAAACACCGTCCGCCCCGGGTCCCCCTGACGGCCAGAACGGCCGCGCAGCTGGTTGTCGATGCGGCGAGACTCGTGGCGTTCCGTGCCCAGCACCATCAGGCCGCCAGCCTCCAGCACCTTTTCCTTCTCCGCCTCAACCGTCGCCGTCGCCTCAATCAACAGCGCGTCATACTCCGGCGTACCCGGTTCCACGCCCTTGGCAGTGGCCAACTCTGCCGCCAGCGCCTCTTCGTTGCCGCCGAGCTTAATGTCGGTGCCGCGTCCGGCCATGTTGGTGGCGATGGTCACACCACCCAGCCGCCCGGCCTGCGCGACGATCTGCGCTTCCTGCTCGTGATACCGCGCATTCAGCACGCTGTGCTTGATCTTGGCCTTTTTCAGCGCCTGGCTGATCTGCTCGGACTTCTCGATAGAGGTCGTGCCCACCAGCGCCGGTTGGCCCTTTTCATGGGTGTATTTGATCTCTTCAACGACGGCGTTCATCTTTTCCGCATCGGTGCGGTAAACGCGATCTTCTTCATCCAAACGTGCGATGGGCCGGTTGGTTGGGATCTCCAGCACACCCAGCCCATAAATCTCGGCAAATTCCTCAGCTTCGGTCATCGCCGTGCCGGTCATGCCCGCGAGCTTGTCATAGAGGCGGAAGTAGTTCTGGAACGTCACGCTCGCGAGGGTCGCGTTCTCTGGCTTGATCTCGACGCCTTCCTTGGCCTCGATCGCCTGATGCAGCCCTTCCGACAAACGCCGCCCGGCCATCATCCGGCCGGTGAACTCGTCAATCAGCATCACCTCGTTGTTGCGCACGATATAGTGCTGATCCTTCTGGAAGAGCTTGTGTGCGCGAAGGCCCTGGTTGACGTGGTGCACCAACGTCGTGCTCTCAGGATCATAGAGCGACTGCCCCTCAGGCAGCAGCCCGGCCTCGGCCAAGCGGCTTTCGAGAAAGTCATTGCCCTCTTCGGTCAGCGTTGCAGAGCGCAGCTTTTCATCGAGCTCGAAATGCTCATCCACCAGATCGGGGATAAACTTGTCGATGGCGACATAGAGCTCCGAGCGATCCGCCAGCGGGCCTGAGATGATCAAGGGCGTCCGCGCCTCATCGATCAGGATCGAGTCGACCTCATCGACAATCGCGAAATAATGCCCGCGCTGAGACATCTGGTCGAGCGACGAGCGCATGTTGTCGCGCAGATAGTCGAAGCCCAACTCGTTGTTGGTGGCATAGGTGATGTCAGCGGCATAGGCGGCCCGTTTGTCGGTATCGTTCTGCCCCGGCACCACCACGCCCGTGGTCATGCCCAGCGCCTCAAAAACCTGCCCCATCCACGCCGCATCACGCCGCGCGAGATAGTCGTTGACCGTCACCACATGCACCCCGCGCCCGGTGAGCGCGTTCAGATACGAGGGCAGGGTGGCGACAAGGGTTTTACCCTCACCCGTTTTCATTTCAGAGATGCCACCGCGGTGCAAAAACAGCCCACCCACAAGCTGCACATCAAACGGGCGCAACCCGATGGCGCGTTTCGCCCCTTCACGAGCCGCCGCAAACGCCTCCGGCAAGAGCTGATCGAGGGTCTCGCCCCCCGCATAGCGCTCTTTGAACTCCACCGTCTTGGCTTTCAATTCATCGTCGCTCAGCGCCACAAAACTGGGCTCCAGCGCGTTGATCGCGTCCACGATGGGCTGCACCGATTTAACCTTGCGGTCGTTGGCGGTCCCAAAGACCTTTTTGGCGAGCGAGCCAATCCCGAACATACGCTGTCTCCGATGCCTTTTGGCGTTGAGCGATCACCGCGTGGGCGCGTGCATCACCTTTGCTTGACGGGGGCAAAACTCAGACCCAGAGCGGTTGCCCGCAAGCGTCAGGAGCCCTACTGTCCGGGCAGCGATGCGACAGGCCGGTTGCAGCGCGTTGGACATAAGGGTGGGTCGGTGCCCTGTCAACGACACGCCCCAAGGGCAAATCCGCCCGCAAACCTGTCCAGATGTGAGATTTTACGAGGGCACCCCCTCCCCGAGACGACCTGAAAAGGACACCCAGTCATGACCCGTTTTCTGCTCGCCGCGACCACGGCGCTCCTCTTGCCCCTGCCAGCCCTCGCGCAAGACGACGAAACCGCCGCAGAGCCGCTGCCCGCCGAGCTCGGAACGGTGCTCGCGACCGTGAATGACACAGAGATCACGCTCGGCCATGTCATCGCTCTACGCGGCAACCTTCCGCAGCAATATCAGTCGCTTCCGCCCAACGTGCTGCTGCCGGGCCTCCTCGACCAGCTTATCGACCAGACCCTTCTGGCTGAGGCGGCAGAGGCGCGCGGCGCTGATCAGCAGCCCGGTATCGCCATCTCGGTCGAGAATGACACCCGCGCCATGCTCGCCAACCTAGAGCTGCAATCCATCGTCACCGCCGGTGTGACGGAAGAGGCCCTGATCGAGGCGCACGCCGCCGCCATCGAGGGGATGGAGCAAACACCCGAGTTCAACGCCTCTCACATTTTGGTGGAGAGCGAAGAGCTCGCCGCTGATCTGATCACCCAACTCGTGGACGGTGCAGACTTCGCCACCCTCGCCCAAGAGCACTCCATCGGCCCCTCAGGCCCACGCGGCGGCGCGCTGGGCTGGTTCGGCCCTGGTCAGATGGTGCCCACCTTCGACGAGGCCGTGCAGGCGCTCGAGGTCGGAGAGGTCTCTGCCCCCGTCGAGACGCAATTCGGCTGGCACGTCGTGATCCTCAACGACACGCGGATGTCCCAGCTGCCCACGCTCGACTCCATGCGCGAAGACCTTACCGCACAACTCCGCCAAGACGTGCTCCAGACCGAGATCAACACCCTGCGCGATGCGGCAGAGATTTCGCGCCCCGAGGGTGTGATTGACCCCGCAGCACTGAACACCGTTGAACTCTTCTCTGAATAACGTCATCCCTCCGGTCGCATCCGCGGTTGGAGGGGTTCATGTCTTTCACAATCACCAAGCTGGTTCCGTCCACTCCGCGTGAGGGGGCCAGCCCACTTGCTCCCGCGACCGGGGCAGAGACACTTCCCACCATTAACGGCGTACGCTTTTCCGCCCTTGAGGCGGGCGTGCGCTACAAGAACCGTCTCGATGTGATGCTGGCCGAGGTTCAGCCCGGCGCCAGCATCGCCGGCGTCTTCACCAAATCCGCCACCCGCTCCGCGCCAGTCTTGTGGTGCGAAGAGGCCCTGCGCGCGCCCAAGCAGCCTGACGCGCCCTTCGCCATTCTGGTGAACGCAGGCAACGCCAACGCGTTCACCGGCAAAAACGGCTTTGAGGCGACCGAGCGGCTGACCTCCGCCGTTGCCGCGCGCCTCAACTGCCCCACAACCCACGTCTTCCCCGCCTCCACCGGTGTGATCGGCGAGCCGCTGCCCGACGACCGCATCACCGCCAAACTGGATGCGCTGGTTGAGGGCCTCGCCCCCGACATCGCTGAGCAGGCCGCTCAGGCGATCATGACCACCGACACTTTCGTCAAAGGCGCGTCGCTGGAGATTGAGATCGAGGGCACCCCCATCCGCCTCATGGGCATCGCCAAAGGTTCGGGCATGATCGCGCCCGACATGGCGACGATGCTGGTCTATCTCTTCACCGACGCCGCCGTGGCCCAGCCCCTGCTGCAAGACATCCTCAGCCGCGAGGTGCAGACCACCTTCAACGCGATCACGGTGGACGGCGACACCTCCACCTCCGACACGCTCATCCTCGCCGCCACCGGTGCCGCCCCGATGGAGCCCATCAGCTTCACCGATGACCCGCGCGCCACGACCTTTGGCGCCGCCCTCAACGCGCTGATGAAGGACCTCGCCCACCAGGTTGTGTGCGACGGCGAAGGGGCCACCAAGTTCGTCGAGATCACCGTAAGCGGTGCGACCTCTGACACCTCCGCCCATACCATCGCGCTGGCCATCGCGAACTCCCCCCTCGTCAAAACCGCCCTTGCCGGGTCTGACCCCAACTGGGGCCGCATCGTCATGGCCATCGGCAAGGCCGGAGAGCCCGCCGACCGCGACAGCATCACCATCCACTTCGGAGACACCCTCGTCGCAGAGCGCGGCTGGGTCGCCGACAGCTATTCTGAAGAGGCCGGCGCCGCTTATTTCGCGCAACAAGAGATCGACATCCGCGTGGACCTGGGCCTCGGCGAGGGTCGCGCCACCGTCTGGACCTGCGACCTCACCCACGGCTACATCACCATCAACGCTGATTACCGCTCATGAAGATCGTCCTCGTCGCCGCCGTCGCCCTGATCGACACCGACGGGCGCGTCCTCCTCGCCCAACGCCCCGAGGGAAAATCCATGGCCGGTCTGTGGGAGTTTCCCGGCGGAAAGGTCGAATCAGGCGAGACGCCAGAGGTCTGCTTGATCCGTGAACTAAAGGAAGAGTTGGGGATCGATACGTGGGCCTCTTGCCTCGCCCCGCTCACCTTCGCCTCTCATACATATGATGATTGGCATTTATTGATGCCGCTTTATGCCTGCCGCAAATGGGAGGGCATCGTACAACCCATGGAAAATCAGGCGCTTAAGTGGGTGCAGGCGCAAGACCTGCACCGCTATGACATGCCGCCCGCCGATATTCCGCTCATCCCGATCCTCCGAGATTGGCTGTAACTGCGACCTCATCCTTAGTTGATTTTTTAGAATGAGGCCCCAATATGGCAAATAGCAGATGCAGAAGCATCGTCCTTGGGGAAGGAAATCAAATGTTACGTACCGTGATGATCGGGAGCTGTATGGCCGTGCAGGGTGAGTTTGTGCGCCTCGTTGAAAACGGCCGCATGATGGTCCGCGTCGGCTCCAAGACCTTTGTAGGGCGCCCAGTCTAGGGAAGAGACAACATAAAAAACGAAAGCCGCCGAGCACCTGCTCCGGCGGCTTTTTTCATCTGCAGCGGCCCGAAAAACCGCCTCACCCTTAGGTCACTCCGCGGCGACCCAGCCGCCCATCTCGCGCTCCAGCACTGACATCATCATGCGGATATGCGGGTCGCTGTCGTTGAGGCACGGGATGTAGAGGAACTCCTCACCCCCCGCTTCCTCAAAGCTCTCTTTGATCTCTTCGTTGATCTCTTCCAGCGTCTCCACACAGTCGGAAGAGAACGCGGGCGCGATCACCGCGATGTTCTTTTTGCCCTGCTCCGCGAGCACCGCAACATGCTCTACCGTGTAGGGCTTGAGCCACTCTTCCGGCCCAAACTTCGACTGGAAGGTCGTCACGATCTGCGTGTCATCCCAGCCCAACCGCTCTTTCAACAGGCGCGTCGTCTTCACACACTGGCAGTGATACGGGTCGCCCTCTTTCAGATACCGCTCCGGCACGCCGTGGTAGGAGCACACCAAGATATCCGGCTTCGTCTCTGCCGCCGCATAGGCCTCTTCGATCGAGAGGGCGAGGGCGTCGATGTAGAGCGGGTCAGAGTAGTACGCTGGCACCGTACGGATCGACGGCTGCCAGTTCATCTTCATCAGCACACGAAACGCCTGATCATTCGCGGTGCCCGAGGTCGGCGCTGAATACTGCGGATAGAGCGGGAAAAACACGATCCGCTCACAGCCCTGATCCTTGAGCTTTTGAATCACGCTCTCGGTCGAGGGGTTGCCGTAGCGCATCGCAAAATCAACGATGACCTTATCGCCATAGGCTTCTTCCATCGCCGCGGCGACCTTCTCCGCCTGGCTGCGCGTGGTGGTCAGCAACGGAGACTCATTGAGCTCATTGTTCCAGATCCCGCGATACGCCTCTCCGGACGAAAACGGCCGCTTCGTCAGAATAATGAGCTGCAACAGCGGCTGCCAAATCCAAGGGCTGTAATCGATCACCCGGCGATCTGAGAGAAACTCGTTCAGATACCGCCGCATCGACCAATAGTCGGTCGCATCCGGCGTGCCCAGATTGGCCAAAATCACACCGACCTTCGCGCGCGGAATCCGAGGGTGCTGCGCATTCGCATGCGTCAGCCGACCCTCGCCTGGGTCGTCATAGGTCGCTGCCGGTTCGGTCGCTGTCAGGTCGCGCATTCAATCCTCATACCATTTCGTTGGTATCTTGATTACGCGACATAACCCGCCCGCCCAAGCCGTCAATCCGCAGAATGGTCAGACTTTGGTGAGCCTTCGGGCATCTCAAAGGCCGTCAGAGCCTCTGCCAGACTGTGTTTTGCAGACCCCGGCTTGAGCGGTTTCTGCTGAGTGTCAGATGGCGCCCAACCGGTGAGCACGATCATCTCCACCGTCGCCGTGACCCGCCCATCCGCATCAGAATGGCGCTCTGCGTAAAGCTGCGCCGCCCGCATCAGCACATCCCGCCGCAGCGGCGCGCGCGAGCGGGCAAAGAGCGTGTTGACCTCCCCCATCGCTCGCAGATCGCGCATCAGGTGCAGAAGGCTTTCGTAGCTTAACGTCAGCGCAAAGGTATCGGCCACCGGCAGCGCAAAGCCTGCCCGCTGCAAAAGCCCGCCGACATCGCGGATCTCCGCCATCGGATGCACCCGCGGGCTGACACCCCCGCGCAGCTCCGCCTCCGCCTCGGTCAACACGCCCCGCAACTCCCGAAGGCTGCGCCCGCCAAACAGCGCGGCCAGCAGCAGCCCGTCAGGCCGCAGCGCCCGCCGCATCTGGATAAGCTGCCCCACCGGGTCATTCTCGGCATGCAGATGCAGGCCCGAGATGACCAGGTCCTGCGCTTCAGCCTCTAGCCCGAGCACCTCTGCCTCGGCCACCTGCCGCGCCTCAATCCCCAAAACCTCTGCCCAGACATCCGCCGCCGCCCCCACGATCGCGGGCGCCGTAAAGGTTTTGTTAACCAACGCGAGCCTTTCCTGAACCTCCAGCGCCCCCTCACGGTGCAACACATCCGCAAAGCCCACCCGGCGCGCCCGTGTCTGGGCACGGGCGCGGGCTGCGGCGTCAAAGAGGGTTGGTCGCGTCATACAGCCCATCTAGGGCCCCAAAAGGACCGCCGCCAGCCCATGCTCAGCTCCCTCGTTCCCACAAAGCTGCTCGACTTGCTCTATCCCCCCCGCTGCATGTCCTGCGACGCCGAAACCGATCAGGCCGAGGGGCTTTGCGGTGAGTGCTGGTCAGAGGTGAGCTTCATCAGCGGACCGGTCTGCGGATTCTGCGGTGTGCCGGTGCTGGCCGAGGGCCTGAGTTGTGAGGATTGCACCCAGCACCCGCCCAACTGGCAAGCAGGCCGCGCCGCCGTGCTCTATGACGGGGTCGGGCGCAAGCTGGTGCTGAATTTCAAGCACCACGACAGGCTCAACATGAGCACACCGCTCGCAATCTGGCTCAAACGCGCGGGCGGAGAATTGCTCGCCACCACAGACCTCCTCGTGCCCGTGCCCCTCCACTGGCAGAGGCGCATCAAACGCGGCTACAACCAATCCGCCGAGCTCGCCCGCGCCCTCTCAAAACTCACAGACATCCCCGCCGCCCCCGATGCGCTGGAGCGTCGCCGCGCCACGCCACCCCTCGGAGGGCTCAGCCGCGAAGAGCGCACCCAAACGCTCAAAGACACCATTACCCTCTCAAAAACCGCCCAAGTTGAGGGAAAGTCCGTCATCCTGATCGACGACGTGCTCACCACCGGCGCCACCGCCACAGCCTGCACCGAGGCGCTGCTGGCAGCGGGCGCGCGGCGGGTTTCCCTCCTCACGCTCGCGCGCGTTGCAAGGGGCCGGGATACCACCATATAACCTCCGGAAACCGCCCGCCGGAGGCTACAATGCAAGCTGTTGAAATCTACACCTCACCGATCTGCGGCTTTTGCCACGCCGCAAAGCGCCTGCTCACCTCCAAGGGAGTGAGCTTTGCCGAAGTTGATGTGCTGCAAAACCCTGACCGCAAGCCCGAGATGATCCAGCGTGCAGGCGGCAAGCGCACGGTGCCGCAAATCTTTATCGGCGACACCCATGTCGGGGGCTGCGATGACCTCTACGCGCTTGACCGCGCTGGAAAGCTCGACGCGCTTCTGGCCGCCTAAGAGATGCTCGCCACCGCCCTGGTCCAGCTCACCTCCAGCGATGAGCCTGATGACAACGCCCGCATGGCAGATGCCCGCGTGGCAGAGGCGGCCGCCGCTGGGGCCTCGCTCATCCTAACGCCCGAGGTCACGAACTGCGTCTCTTCCTCTCGCGCGCGCCAACGGGCCGTGCTCAAGACGGAAGAGAATGACCGCACACTCGCCATCCTGCGCGAACGCGCCGCCAAAGACGGCGTCTGGGTGCTCATCGGTTCGCTCGCGCTCAAAGTCCCGGGCCAAGACCGCTTCGCAAACCGCTCAATTCTGATCAATCCCGCCGGTGAGATTACGGCACGCTACGACAAGGCGCATATGTTCGACGTCGATGTCGATCCGGCCAACACTTTCCGCGAGAGCGAGGGATACGCGCCCGGCGACCACCTCACCTGCACCCAAGGCCCCGAGGGCAGCACGCTCGGCCTCAGCATCTGCTACGACATGCGGTTCCCAGAGATGTTCCGCCGCCTCGCCGTCGCGGGCGCCAACATCATCACTGTGCCCGCAGCCTTTACGGTGCCCACAGGCCGCGCGCATTGGGATGTGCTCCTGCGCGCCCGCGCGATCGAGACCGGAGCCTTCATCCTCGCCCCCGCCCAAACCGGCCACCACCCCACCCGCGAGGGCCGCAAACGCGAGAGCTGGGGCCGCTCGCTCGCCGTCGCCCCCTGGGGGGAGGTGCTGGCCAACGCGGGCCCCGCACCCGGCGTCACCCTTGTAGACCTCGACCTCTCCCGCGTCACCGACGCGCGCCAACGCGTGCCCTCCCTCCGCCACAGCCGCCCCCTCTACGGCCCATGACCGAGCAAGACCCCCTGGCCATCGCGCTCCTCAGCGAGGTGCACGCGCTCGACACGCTCGTGCGCGCCCGGTTGCAAAAGTCCTTGCCCAAGAACATGGACCTCAGCCATTTCATCCTGCTCAACCACTTCGCGCGGCTTGGCGGAGAGCGCACCCCCGCCCAACTCGCCCGCCTCTTTCACGTCACACGCGGCACGATGACCAACACCCTGCGCCGGCTCGAGGCCGCAGGCTACATCCACATACGCCCCGACTGGGAAGATGCCCGCCGCAAATGGGTGACGATCTCCCCCTCCGGCCGCGCCGCCCGCGATGACGCGCTCTCGCGCATCACCCCGGTGTTTTACGATGTGATGGAGAGCGTGGGCCGCGACGACCTGAGAGAGATCCTCCCCGTCCTCAGGTCCCTCCGAAGCTACCTCTCAGAGCTTGAAGACCGCCGCTAAGCGGCCTCTTTCAGGCTGGTGGTGACGTAATTCATGCTCAGATCGCGCGGGCTGAGCGACCAGCTCCAGGTGACTGGATTAAAGACCATCCCCGTGCGATCCACCGGATCAAGCCCAGCCCCTTCGAGCATCCCAAACAACTCATCCGGCGTGATGAACTTGCGCCAATCATGGGTGCCCTTGGGCAGCCAGCGCAGCACATATTCCGCGCCGATAATGCCCATCACAAAGCTCTTGGGGTTTCGGTTGAGGGTCGAGGTCAGCATCATCCCGCCGGGCTTGAGCAGTTGGGCACAACTCGCCAGATATTCCGACGGGTCCGCCACATGCTCGACCACTTCCATATTCAGCACCACATCAAACTGCTCGCCCGCAGCGACCAAATCCTCCGCCGTGGTGTGCCGGTAATCAATCGCCAGACCCGATTGCTCGGCATGGATACGCGCGACCGGAATGTTCCGCTCCGCCGCATCCGCGCCCACAACCTCGGCCCCCAGCCGCGCCATCGGTTCAGAGAGCAAACCACCCCCGCAGCCGATATCCAAGAGCCGCAACCCCTCAAACGGGCGGTCTGCCGTCAGATCGCGCCCAAACTCCGCCGCGATCTGGCGGGTGATGTAGTCAAGCCGCGTCGGGTTGAGCATGTGCAGCGGCTTGAACTTGCCCGTCTCGTCCCACCATTCCGCCGCCATCGCCTCAAATTTCGCGACCTCGCCAGCGTCGATGCTTGTCGTGCTCATCGGGTGCTCTCCCATCTCTCGCAATTCTCTTTGGCGTGGATTTTCATCGCCGTCGCATTAAGACATAGTGCGTCCATGCGCGAGAACGTCCACGCCTCCCCCGCGGCCCCACGCCGCAATCTGTACCCGGCACGCGAACCGTTCCGGCAACGGTTCCTTGATGTGCCCGGTGGCCATCGGATTTATCTCGAAGAGGCGGGCAAGCAAGACGGCGTGCCCGTTGTTGTGCTGCACGGCGGCCCGGGGGGCGGGTGTTCCCCCGCCATGCGCCGCTTCTTTGACCCAGGTTATTACCGCGCCGTCCTGTTTGATCAACGCGGCTGCGGCCGCTCTACGCCCCATGCCTCCGTCGATAACAACACCACATGGGACCTTGTGGGCGACATCGAGCGCATTCGCGTGCAGCTTGGCATCGAGCGCTGGTTCGTCTTCGGCGGCAGCTGGGGCGCGACCCTGGCGTTGACCTACGCCCAGACCCACCCCGAGCGGGTGATGGGGCTTATTTTGCGCGGCGTCTTCCTCATGACGCAACGCGAGCTTGATTGGTTTTACCAAGGCGGCGTCTCTGCGTTCTTCCCAGAGGAGTGGGAGCGGTTCACCTCGCTCGTGCCAATGGAAGAGCGCCACGACATCATCGCCGCCTACAACCGCCGCCTCTTTGGCCCCGACCGGGCAGAGCAGGTGCGCTACGCCCGTGCATGGGCGGCATGGGAGAGCAACCTTGCCGCCATCTCCGCCCCCGGACGTTCCTCCGGCGGATCGGGCGAATATGCGCGTGCCTTTGCCCGGCTGGAGAACCACTACTTCAGCCACCAAGGCTGGCTTGCGGAAGACAACCACCTCCTGCGCCGCGCAGAGCGCCTCAAGGGTATCCCAGGCTATATCGTGCAGGGCCGTTACGACATGATCTGCCCGCCGCAATCCGCGTGGTCCCTGCACCGCGCCTGGCCCGATTCAGACCTGCGCGTCGTGCCTGGCGCCGGCCATGCCCTCTCTGAGCCGGGCATTGCCGCCGAGCTTGTCTCGATCATGGATGAGCTGCGCGCCTAAACGGCGGTTGCACGGCCCTCAACAAACGTTCAACACCCCGTCATCCCGGCGGAGAGACCGTCGGAAATGTCACGCCCCTGCGTTTAGATAGGGGTGAACATCAGACGGAGCCGCCCCATGCCCAGCCTCATCCGCCCCGCCCTCGTTGGCGTTATTGCCCTCACCGGTCTCGCCGCCTGCGGTGAAAGCCTCAGCAGAGGAGAACAGGGCGCCATTATCGGGGCCATCGCCGGAGCCGCCGCCGGAAACGCCATCGACAGCAACGAACCGCGCGGCGCGATCCTCGGCGCGATTGCGGGTGCCGCTGTGGGCGGTGCTGCTGGTAACCTCCTCGATGAGCAGGAGCGCAAACTGCAGGAAGACCTTGCAGGATCTGGCATTGAGATTGAAAACACCGGCACCGATCTGCGCCTCACCGCTGACAGTTCTGCCGTGCCCTTTGCCTTCGACAGCGCAGAGCTCACCCCCAACGCCCGCCTGCAAATCGTCACCATCGCCGACACGCTCGCAGCCTATCCCAGCACTCGCGTTGAGGTCGTGGGCCACACCGACAGCGTTGGGGCTGCTGATTACAACATGTCCCTCTCCGAGCGCCGCGCGCGCAGCGTGATCGGCGTGCTGGAGGGCAACGGCGTGAGCGGCGGGCGGCTCTCAGCCTTCGCCGCCGGAGAGAATGAGCCGATTGCCAGCAACGACACCGAGAGTGGCCGGGCTCGCAACCGGCGCGTCGAGATCATCATCATCCCGCCGCAGCAGGGCTGATTTCGGAGGTGGGGGAGGTCTCGGGCCTGTGTCAAACTGGTCCGAGATCGTACTAACTTCGTTAATTCTGTTAACCCACTTTGCAGAAATGCAGGACTGGCGGTTAACGAGACCTTTCGGTCCTGCAATTCTGCAACGCGGTTTTAGGGGTTTGGAAAGGCTCAGACCGACTTTTCGGCCACCCCTCCATGCGCCGCAGACCACGGCAGCGGGTCATTCAGGAACGCCTCAACCGCATCCAAAGTCGCTGCATCAAAGAGCTGTTTTTCGCGCGCAACCTCCAGCACATCCCACCAGGTCACCAGCCAATGAAGCTGGATATCCGACTTCGCGAGCGCCTCTGGCGTGTCTTTGAAGATGTCGTAGTAGAACACGACAAAGGTGTGGCGGCACTCTGCCCCCGCCTCGCGGATCGCCTCGACGAAATTGACCTTAGAGCCGCCATCCGTCGCCAAATCTTCAACCAAAAGAACACGTTGGCCCTCAGAGATGGCTCCTTCGATCCGTGCATTGCGGCCAAAACCTTTCGGCTTTTTGCGGACATATTGCATCGGCAGCGCCATGCGATCAGCGATCCAGGCGGCGAACGGAATGCCTGCTGTCTCTCCGCCCGCGACCGCGTCAAACGCCTCGAACCCAACATCGCGGGTGATCTTGGCGCAGGCAAAATCCATCAGTGCAGAGCGAATACGCGGAAACGAGATCAGCTTGCGCCCGTCGATATAGACCGGCGATGCGATGCCCGATGTAAAGATATACGGCTCATCCGCCCGAAAATGCACCGCACCGATTTCCCACAACATCTGGGCCGCAAGCCGGGCCATTTCTCTATCTGTGGGGTATGTGTTGCTAAACATCTCGGGCTCCATCGCAGCGGTTGTGCCGCAATAACAGGCCCGAAAGGGCTGCGCTACTGCGGGATCGCGTCCGCGTTGATGCCAAAGGTGATGGCGCCAATCGGTTGCCCGGTTTCGGGGTCGAGCACCGTTTTCGAGACCTGCGTCTGCCATTGCTGCGTGGAGTCATCGAACTCTATGTCACTGATATGTATGGCATTTGGACCAACGAGATAGGTATCCTGGTACTTGGCCTCATCCCCCTGATAATAATCAGAAGTTGGGTCTGAGATGGCGACGTTCAGACCGAATGCGTCCATCAAAATGATCTCTGTGATCACCCCGTTTGAAAGCTCCCGCCGCTCGCGCATCAAGATACTCGCCTGCCGATCGAGCAAATCCCAGATCATCGGGCCCGCCCCATCTTGAGAGATCCAACGTTTGTCGAGCCCCTCGATGCGCAGCATCGACATGCCATCGTTGATTTCGTTCTGCTCGTTGATCGCAAAAATCAGGTCCGGATCATCAATCCAAGCCTGCAGTTCAGAGTCCACGATGCTCTGCACCAACTCTGCATAGGGTTTGTCTTGGGCGATTGCGGTGGTTGCGGTGAACACGGTAAAAAGTAGAGCGAGCATCATGCGCATTGGGGGCGCCTCCTCTTTTTGTGGAGACGATACTGCCGAAACCATGTGGCGTCAAAGTGACGCAGACTTGGCTACCGTGCGACGCGCCAGTGCAAATCAAAGCCCGGATCGAAAATGGTGATTGGCCCCTCGCCGGATTTGATGTGGTTGGGATAATCCGGCGCAACGCGCTCTAAAGTCACAATTTCTTCGGCTACGGGCAGGCCGTAGAACCCCGCGCCGTGTTCAGAGACGAAGCCCGCAAGCTTGTCCAAAGCGCCCTCATCTTCAAACACCTGCGCGACACAGGCGAGCGTGTTGGTTGCCGAAAACACGCCCGCACAGCCGCATTCGCTCAGCTTGTTGGGGTCGGTGTGGGGGGCTGAGTCGGTTCCTAGAAAAAACCGCTTATCCCCAGAGGTGGCCGCTTTGCGCAGCGCGTGTTGATGCTCTCTGCGTTTGGCGACGGGCAAGCAGTAGTAATGCGGGCGGATACCGCCAACGAGCAGGTGATTGCGGTTGATGATCAGGTGATGGGTGGTGATCGTCGCGCCCAACCCCTCCTCCACCGAAGAGGCATACTCCACGCCCTGCATGGTCGTAATATGCTCCATCACCACCCGAAGGCCCGGCACCCGCTGGCGCAGAGGGTCTAGGACGGTGTCGATGAAGACCGCCTCGCGGTCGAAAATGTCGATGTCGTGAGTGGTTACCTCGCCATGGACGCAGAGCGGGCAGCCAATCTCTGCCATCCGCTCCAGCACGGGGATCACCTTCTCAATGTCACGCACACCAGAGGCGGAATTGGTCGTGGCCCCCGCCGGATAGAGCTTAACAGCGGTGATCAGGCCAGAGGCATGGGCGGCGGCGAGGTCATCCGGGTCTGTGCTCTCAGTCAGGTAGAGGGTCATGAGCGGCTGAAAGGTCATCCCCTCGGGCAGCGCCGCCATGATCCGGTCGCGGTAGGCCGCCGCATCATCCCCGCGCACCACAGGTGGCACGAGGTTGGGCATGATGATCGCCCGGCCAAAATCCCGCGCGGTCTCTGGCAAAACGGCCTCTAACACCGCGCCGTCGCGCAGGTGGAGGTGCATGTCATCGGGGCGCGGAAGGGTGATACGATCCATGGGAAGGCTCCTTTGCGCGGCACCCTAAAGTCCGCGCAAAGGGGCAGCAATAGGACCAAGAGCGCCCTAGGCCTCGATGATGTTATGCTCGGGGCCGTAGGGGAATTTGGTGATGTTTTCAGCGCCATCCTCGGTCACGACCAGAATGTCGTGCTCGCGGTACCCGCCCGCGCCGGGCTGGCCCTCGGGCACGGTGATCATCGGCTCCATGCTGACGACCATCCCGGGCTCCAGCACAGTGTCGATGTCCTCGCGCAGCTCAAGCCCGGCCTCGCGGCCGTAGTAGTGCGAGAGCACCCCAAAGCTGTGGCCATAGCCGAAACTGCGGAACTGAAGCGCGTTGTTGTCGGCGTAAATGGCGTTGAGCGTGCGGCAAATGTCAGAGCAGCGCGCGCCGGGGCGGATCAGCGACAGGCCCATCTCGTGCACCGCAACGTTCAGCTCCCAGTACTTCAGTGAGGCCGCATCGGGATAGCCGAGAAACAGCGTGCGCTCCAAAGCGGTGTAATAGCCAGAGATCATCGGGAATGTGTTGAGCGACAGGATATCGCCCGACGCGAGCCTGCGCCCTGTCACCGGGTTGTGCGCGCCGTCGGTGTTTAGGCCCGACTGAAACCACACCCAAGTGTCGCGGTATTCGGCGTCGGGGAAGCGGCCTGCGATCTCCAGCTCCATCGCGTCGCGCCCGGCCATGGCAACGTCAATCTCGCGGGTGCCGGTGCGGATCGCCTCTCGGACCGCGAAGCCGCCGATGTCTGCGACCTGCGCGCCATGGGTGATCAGCGCAATCTCTGCCGGGGATTTGATAAAGCGCTGCTGCATGATCTCGGTAGCGATATCGATGGTGGCCGCGCCCAGAAACTCCCCGAGTTTTTGGTGCTGTTGCAGGGTTAGGTGATCGCCCTCGATGCCAATGCGCTTGGGCGTGCCGATCACCTCTTTCACGGCGCGCCAGTAATTGTCGCGCTGCCAGTCGGTGTAGGTGATGTTGCCATACGCCCCCCGCCGCCACGGCTGGCCGGCATCGATCCCAGCGGAGACTGTGGTGACGCCCTCTTCGGTCACAACAGCGCCATAGGGCCGCCCGAAGGCGCAGTAGAGAAACCCGGTATAGTAGGCGATGTTGTGCATCGAGGTGAGCAGCACGGCGTCCACCTCTGCCTCAGCCATCACAGAGCGCAGCAATGTGAGACGGGTGTCATACTCGGCCTGCTCAAACGGGAGAGGAGCGTGTTTTCCGTTAGGGAAGCGGTAGAAATCGGGCTGGGTCATCGCGGAATTCCGAAACCTGTCCGGAAAGGCCCGGACGCATACGCCCCGGCGTTCAGGGCAGATGCGAGCGGGCGGTCGCCTTGGGGACGCCATCCCCGATGCTCACTTGCGATGATGCGAGAGATGCGCGCTAAATCAAGCCCAATGCGGTGAGCGCTGCGCGCAAACCGTTTGCATCGGTGAATTGGTGGGTTTGCCAGCCGCGCGCCTTTGCCGCCTCAATGTTGTCGGCGCGGTCATCGGTGAAGAAGAGGTCAGCGCCAGAGAGGCCCGTTGCCTCTTCGACGGCTGCGTAGATTGCGGCGTCAGGCTTGGCCATCTGCATCCGGCCCGAGATGAACTCTCGGTCAAACGCCTGCAACACCGCGAACTGCGCTTTCGACCATTCGTAGTTTTCGGCCGCGAAGTTGGAGAGGGCGAAGACCGGCACACCTTCGGCTTTGAGCGCAAAGAGCAGCTCTGCCGACCCCTCGACCTCGGGCGCGGCCATGTGGTGCCAATCCTCAACCCAAGCGTGGATCATATCGGCGTAGTCGGGGTGCAGGGCGGCGTGGGCCCGGATCGTCTCAGAAAAGGGCGCACCCGCGTCGGTGCGGTTGTGAACCTCAAGGATGTTGGTCGCCTCAAGGAACTGCGCGGTGCGCGCAGCGCCGAATTTGGCGGTGAAATGCGCCTCGTAACCCCAGTGGATCAGCACGTTGCCGATGTCGAAAATCACCGCTTTGGGGGTGTGCATCAGAGGACCTTTAACCATTCGTCGCGCGGTGCGCGGTCTGTTTTGAGCGCGTTGACCGGATGCGCCGCGTCCTCGTAGCCCACGGCGATGCCGGAGAACAGCATCAGTTCAGGGGGTGTTTCGCAGAAGGTTGTGACGGCCTCGTGATGCACCGACCAATACTCTTGCGGGCAGGTGGCCAGCCCCGCCTCGACCGCCAAAAGCATGAAGCTCTGCATAAACATGCCGATGTCCGACCATTGCGCGGCGCCCATCGCGCGGTCGGCGAAGACGAAGACCGCCGCCGGGGCCCCGAAGAAGCGGGCGTTGTTGGCGAACCATGCGAGGCGGGCGGGTTTGTCGTCTCGCGGGATCCCGAGCCGGGCGTACATCGCCTCTCCGACGGCGAAGCGGCGGCTGCGGTAGGGCTCGTGCAGGTTGGGCGGGTAGACCGGGTATTCGGGCGTGTCGACGGTGCCGTTTTCGATGCGCGGCTCCATCATCTCGCGGAAGCGGGCCATCGCGTTGCTCTCTAAAACAGCGACATGCCACGGTTGCAGGTTGCCGCCGGAGGGGGCGCGGGTGGCTTTCTCTAGGAGGTTTACCAGCAGCCCGTCGGGCAGGGCTTCGCTGGTGAAGGCGCGGACAGAGCGGCGCGCGGCGAGGGCTTTTGAAACGTCCATGCTTTCCCCTGTTTTGCGCCGATGCTAGAGCGCGACGTGAGCAGGAGGAAGGCCCGATCATGGACACGCGCGCGCTGGCGATGGGCCTGGCCTTTGTGGCGATGTGGGCGTCGGCGTTCACCTCTGGCAAGATCATCGTGGAGTACGCGCCACCCCTGTTGGTGCTGGGGGTGCGCTACGTGATTTCAGGGCTGGCAGGTGTTGGGATTGCCTGGCTCTTGGGCCAGCGGGCGCGGCTGACGCGCGCGCAATGGGGCGCCACGATTCTGTTCGGGCTGTGCCAGAACACGCTCTATCTGGGCCTCAACTTTCTAGCGTTTGAGCGGATTGAGGCGTCTGTTGCTGTGATCATCGCTTCGGCACTGCCGATCTCTGTGGCGCTCTTGTCTTGGGCTGTGCTGCGCGAAAAGCTTCCGCCTTTGGGCATGGCTGGGATGATCGCAGGCGCGCTTGGTGTGGCGCTGGTGATGGGCGACCGGCTGGCGGGTGGCACTGATCTGATTGGGGTGGGTCTGTGTGTGGCTGGGTTGGCGGCGCTGACCGTGGCAACGCTGATCGTGCGCTCGGCTGCACCTGCGGGCGACAGCGTGTTGATGATCGTGGGGCTTCAGATGCTGGTGGGGGCGGTGACGTTGTTGCCTTTGTCAGCGCTCACCGAGACCTGGGAGGTGACCTACAGCTGGCCGCTCTTTTGGGCGTTCAGCTACACCACGATCTTTCCGGGGTTGGTGGCCACGGTCACCTGGTTCTACCTCGTGCAGCGGATCGGGCCGACGCGGGCGGCAACGTTTCACTTTCTCAACCCGTTTCTGGGTGTGGCGATTGCGGCGGCACTGCTCGGCGAGGCGCTCAACACGACCGACCTGATTGGTGTCGCGATCATCATGGGCGGAATTTTGGCAGTGCAGATGTCGAAGGCGAGGGGCTAAAGTCCTTGCACCCACAAAGAATAGAGTCTCTGTGGCAACACTACACCGGAAACCGATTCGCGGGCACGCTGTAAGCCTAGTGACAGCGATAAAGAGTTTGAGCTATCACATGCCGCCTGATTCACTACATGTGGGAACAAACGAGGTAGGGAGAACAAAATGTCGTCTCTTTTGGCATTTTTCGCATTAGTCCTCGCCGCGATATTGGCGCGCTTATCCTACTTGTTAGTGTTGGTGCAATTCAGATCGTCGAAGCGCTTGGGCGAAATGTCGGGGTCGCTACGCGAGGTCTTAGACGGTGAAATAGAAAGTCGGCGTGGTGGTCAACAGGTTCCGCACGCATCAGAAGGATTTGCATTAAAGCGGGAGAATGGTGAGTGGGTTGAGAAGCCTCAGGCGTTTTTGAGTGACGAGGCCATTAGCGATGAAGTTCGATCGAAGTGATTTTCTGCAGTTTAGGGGCTGGGTTCCGACAGTTGCGGGTCGTCTGTCCTTTAGCCATGTGCAGTCGATCAATGTCTCCAGGCCTGACTACACAATAAACGATTTATTGTCAGGCGGTATATACTGTTCGATATTTGCAAAGAAAAACGAGTCAGACTCGCTTCAAGGCTTCTGGACCCCTATCCGCCGCCTTTGGGACAAGTTAACAGGAAAGAATGGAAACGCAGAGTTTCTATTCATTCTGACATCGTCGGAAGATTTAGAGCGACTGAAAGGCGTAATATTGAGGACGTACGCCGCTGACACCAGCGTTGAACTTAAGCGTCTTTTTCACGCCACTCGTGCGATTCAGACTTCAAAAGCGCCAGCGTCCCAGGTTCGACGACTACTTCACAAGGAGGTAACAGACTTCCTTAGCGCCAATTCAGAGAATAAGAAGCTTCACTTTGGCTTCGTTAAGCTGTTTCGGAACGGCGCGTTTCACATAACGTTGCCTAGAAAACGATATTTGGCTGAACGAGCCGATGACGCGCCTCGCATAGCTTCCTCCTTCTACAGAATGGTACGCGACAGCACGCACACACACCAACATCACGCAAAAACAACAGACACGGTGTTGAACGTTTTTGAAGTGCGGACAGCCGAGCCGATCAACAGCTGGCGAGCGGAAGTCATGTACCAGATGATGAGATATGCAATTTTCTCTCGTAGATCTCGCACCTCTTTCAGCTTGCAGAACTCGAAAGGTGTGATCGCGTACGCACAGTCTTTTGAAACCCTTTTCGGCCTCGATTTATTCGGCCGACGCACCATATCAAAATACAACTTCGAGCAAATCACCCAATCCTTGGATGCTGCTTTTGTGTCGAAAAAGACCTACACAGACTCTATCCCGAGCTGGGTGACGCTTGCGTCACTTTGGCTTGCGCTGGTAGGCTTCCTGTCTTTCGCGTTTCGAACCTTCATCGATCAAGATGCAGACTCCGGCACAATATTGTGGAACTTGTATGCACTAGTAAATTCTAATCTTGATTATTCGATTGCGTTTGTATTCAGCATTCCATTTTTTATTTTTGTTTTTAGATCACGAGAGTCTTTCTTTGCAGAAAACGGAAGCAAAATAGACCGATTTTATGTCGCAATTATTCGAATTTTTGTATCAAATTTTGAGAGCGACAGCGTCGGATTTTTGTTTCGGTCTGGAATTATAATCTTACTTTGGACTATAATTGTTTATTTGATAAAATTTTCGCTAACATCATTAGGATTTTAAGCCGACAGCTTCGCGTGGATCTCGTCGAGGTCTAGCTCTTTCAGGGGCGGTTTGGCGTTGGGGACCTTGTCGTATTTGAAAAGGTTAAAGTCCCGCCGGTAGATCTCTTGCATAAGGTGGTTGGCGAGGTCGTCGAAATAATCCTCGACTGGGAAGGCACGCTTTGGCCCGTGGTCCGCGCTTTCGTTGAAACGGGGCATTTGATCGATGTCGATGGGGTTTTTGACGTCGATTTGGCCGAGCACATGCTTCATGCCCACGTTGAAGTTTTCGGTCGCAAAGATGTGGTCATAGCGCCCGCCGTTGCGGATCAGCGTAGAGACATGGCCAGAGCAGGCAGACCAGTGAATGTCTGGGTCCATCGGTTTGCGAAAGCGAATGGTGTCGCGCACGAAGAGCAGGAACCGGCGAAAGCTCGCGATTTGGTCGAAATCCCCCTCAACCTCGACGCCGTATTTGCGGGTGAGCATCGGCACGAGGTTGCCGCGATAGCGTTTGCCGTTGCGCTGGATACCACAGATCTTGTCGAAAAAGCTTGAAAGCACGCGGGTGTAGGGGTTGCGGACGGTGGCGAAGGTGTAGGTGTCGCCCTCTTTCACCCGCCGCTCGATGATCGGCTGGCTGCCTGCAAGCGCCCATTTGTGCAGCCCGCGAGAGGCATCGTGGATGTCACCGTCGTAATACTCGCCATGATCCGCATAAAACATCGCCTGGCCCACGGTGGAGCAGGCGCATTTGGGCACCACGCGATAAATCACGCTTTCGCTCTCGGTCATCCAGACACCGGGGAAGGGCATGGCGGTCCTCCAAATTCAACCCATTGAATCTGACTATGACGATTGAGTGTCAAGGGCGGGGCTTGGCGGCCCTCACGATTCTCCGCTATCAGCACCGAGCAACACGATTTCGGTGGTCATGGTCCGCATCGCTTTCATCCTTTTGTGCCACAAAAACCCCGATGCGGTGATTGAGCAGGCGCGGATGCTCACGTCTGAGGGGGATGCGATCGCGATCCACTATGATCTGAGCTCACCTGCCGACGAGTATCAGCGCATCCAAACCGAGCTGGCAGATGTGCCGGGCGTCGTGTTCCCGAAAAAGCGGGTGAAGGGCGGCTGGGGGGAGTGGTCGCTGGTGGAGGGCACGATCGTGGCCCTGCAGGCGGCCTATGAAGCGTTTCCGGATGCGACGCATTTTTACTTTATTTCGGGCGACTGCATGCCGGTGAAACCGCGCGCCTACATGGCCCGGTATCTGTCAGAGAACGACAAGGATTTCGTCCAGCACAACGACTTTTTCGAATCCGACTGGATCAAGACCGGCCTGAAAGAAGATCGCCTGCGGTATCGGCATTTCTTTAATGAGCGCGAGCGCAAGCCGTTGTTCTATGCCTCGCTGAATTTTCAGCGGCGGTTTGGGCTCTCGCGAAAGCTGCCCAACGACGTGAAGATCTTCATCGGGTCGCAGTGGTGCGTTTTGCGGCGGAGTACGACAGAGGCGATCCTCTCGTTTATCCGGGGGCGCAAGGACATCATTCGTTTTTTCCGCACGACATGGATTCCGGATGAGACATTTTTCCAGTCGCTCGTGATGCATCTGGTGCCGCGGGATGAGGTTGAGAACCGGACGCTGACGTTCCTCGCGTTCTCTGACTATGGGCTGCCGTTTGTGCTCTATGATGACCATTACGAGCTGCTCACCAGCCAGTCGTTTCTGTTTGCGCGCAAGGTCTCTTCGAGTGCGATGGGGCTGAAAGAACGGCTGCGCTCGCTCTTTAATCAGCCGTTTGACCAGATGGAGACGGCGGACACTGCCGAGACCCTTTATGCCTACATGACCAGCCGCGGGCGGTTTGGGCGGCGGTTTAGCAGGCGGTTTTGGGAGCGGGGCGGTCAGATTGGGCGGGGGCAAGAGGTTTTGATTGTCGCCTGCAAAAAATGGCATGTCGCGAAGCGTTTTATCGATCGCTGCAAGGGCATTCAGGCGCCAGAGTCGTTGGGTTATGTTTTTGAGGAAGACGACGACAGTTTGCCCGATTTGGGTGGGATCGAGACCAAAAAGCAAAAGCGCGGGCGGCATCGGCGCGGGTTTTTGAAGCTCTTGTTCGAGATCCACAATACCGAACGGCTGATGATCTGCCTTGATCCCTCCAACGTGGAAACGATCCGCGATATCGCCTCGGATGACTGCGCGCTGCGCCTCCTCGAAATCCGCTGTGACGTGAACGACGACTATATGCTGGGCCACGCTGAGCGCGTGGGCCTTTTGCGCTCGCGCACCGACCGGACCGTGGCGCGGCCCCTGGTGCAGGCGCTGCACCGGCAATTCAGGGACGAGTCAGAGGCGCTCCGCGATCTGCGGCTGCCGCATTTTTACTGCGTTGATCAGGCCGCGGATGTGAGCCTCAACACCGAGGCCATTTCGCGGTTTCTGGGCGTGCCGGCACCGCAAGCCGAGCGCATCGCCAGAGACCCCGCCCTTTTTGCCGATTGAGAGAGGCCCCATGCCCTACACCTATGATGACCAGAACATCTTCGCCAAGATCCTGCGCGGGGAGATCCCGAACAAAACGGTGCTGGAGACGGATCACTCGCTCACCTTTCACGACATCAACCCGCAGGCGCCGCTGCATGTGCTGGTGATCCCGAAGGGGCCCTATGTGAACTATGACCACTTCGCAGAGGCCGCCTCGGAGGCAGAAATCGTAGATTTCACGCGGGCCGTGGCGCAGGTGGCGCGGCTGTTGGATATCACCCCTGATCAGTCAGAGGGCTACCGGATTTTGTCGAACGCGGGGCCCGATGCGCATCAGGAGGTGCCGCATCTGCACATCCATATCTTTGCCGGTAAGTTCCTTGGGCGGATGATCAAGGTGCCTGAGTAGTCAGCGCATCCAGAGGTTTTTCTCTTTTAGGCGCTTGCGAAACCCTGCCTCGCGTTTGGGGAGGTTCTCGCGGTCAAAAAGGGCGCGGGCCTTGGCCCCCTTACCGCCGTAGACCATGGCCTTGATCGGCTCGTACTCGCGCAGGAACTTCTTGTTTTTCTGAACACTTGCAAGGGCCTCAACAAGGGCGATCACCTCGTCTGCTTCGCGTGCGTAGAGCAGGGGGAAGGTGCGGTAGTGGCAGGTCAGCGCGTCGTCTAGGCGTTTGGCCTCGCCCTCGGGGCGACCACCGCCCAAGGCGTGGATGACGAGCGGCAGGGCGACCTGATCGAGCCAAGGGTCCAGCGATTGCCCCTCGAGCTCTTTACCGGGGCGGCGTTCGATTTCGGCGGCATAGTGGGAGAAGTGGTCTGCGAACTGGTGCGGATCAGCGCCCAGAAACCAGCCCGCGTTGAAGTAGAGATACCGCTCCCAGTATTCATCAGGTTGGGTCAGATCGAGGCTGCTCGCAAAATCTAGCCCAAACCGCTCATAGAGCGCGCGCCAGGTTTCGGTGTAGCCGGGGCCGTAGACCTCTATCGAAGGCCAAGTGTCCTCCCGCCGCATAGAGGCGGTCGGGCGGTCGAATGTGAGCTTGGTAAGGGGTGCGCGGATGATCGTGTCGGTGTCGAGGAAGAGGAAAGGCGCACCGGCAGGCAGGCACGTCAGCGCGAAGATCTTGTTTCCGTGCGGGTAGCGGCTGCCGAAGACGAGGTTCTCAAACGGGCGGATCTCTGCGCCTAGCTCTTCGATCCGGGCGCGTAAGGCCTCGTCTTTTACGCGGGGGTCGTGGTTCCAGGCGGGGCCGGGTTGTGGCTCTGCAAAGATCAGCGCCGGGCGGTCATCTGGGTCAGGATGCGATGCCGCCCAAGACGCCGCCAAAAGCAGCGCCTCGTATTGCAACCGACCCTCTTGGAGGACGGCGACGATGTTGAAGGCGCTGGGCAATTTGGCTCTCTCCGCTTGCGCGCAGAGATATGCACCGGGCCCGAGCGGCGCAAGGCGACGGTTAGAAGATGAAATTATCCTCGGTCAGATCGTTCACATCGACACCTTTGAGCGTCATCCGTTCGCCATTCTCGCCGCTGATCACCGCTTTGTTGCTGCCGCCGCCGAGGTACTCGTCGCTCAGCTCGTCAAAGTCGTCGATCCCCAAGGCGGAGACATCGACTTGATCATCGCTCAGCGAAAAGTCTTTCACCTTGTCGCGGCCGCCGCGCACAGTCATGGCGAATGTGTCGTCATCGGCACCGCCGTGCAGAACGTCTTTGCCCTTGCCGCCGGTGAGGGTGTCGCTGCCAGAGCCGCCACGCAGGGTGTCGCGCCCGCCACCGCCAATGAGCTCATCGTCGCCTGCAGCCCCAATGAGCAAATCCCGCCCGCCGCGGCCATCAAGCACGTCGTCATAGGCACCAGCTTGAAACGCGTCTCGCTTGTTGTTGCCCGTGTAAACGAGCCGCGTGTCGGTGGTGTCGAAGAAGTCTTCGAGCCCCAGAAAGGTGCTGTCGCCGTTGACCTCTATCCGAGCGGCTTCTCGGTCTTTTTTGTCGAGGAAGTAGATGTTTTCGACGATCAACTCATCGAAGACAGCGTCAATCTCGTCATCGGGCTGTGCCTCTTCTTCAAGGCCGACTTCAAGGGCTTCGATCGCGGCATCGAAACCGTCCCCCCTGAAGCCCTCAAACTCGATGGTTGCATCGCCGAGAGTGACTGCAAAACTGTCTTCGAAGATTTCAAAACCAATGAAGGTTTCCCCATCAGCTTCAAGGTAAACGCCGCTCGGTTCCAGCACCCCGGTTTGCTCGAGGAGCTCCAGAATTGCGTCATTGTCGGTGTCATCGCCAAGGTCTGTGAGCTCTTCGACCAGCTCAAAAACAGACAGGAGATCTTCGTCCGAGTCGGGGAGGTCGCCGACGATACCGACGGTCAACCCGCCGATCTGAACGTCAAATCCATCATCGTCGAAGGACGCTTCAAAAAGCTCTTCGCCCCGCCGCGAGACAGAGATTTCGGTCAATTCACCCGAGACGCGGCCATTTTCAATCGCACTGATCAGACGGTCGAGGTTTTTGACAGGGCCAATGCCAGAGCCGCTGATTTCGAGTTCAAACCCCCGCCCTTCCAAGGTTATTTTCCGTGACGAGAGCGTCGTGAGGTTGGAGATTCGGCCATCTTCGAACAGCTCCAGAAACAGGTCGATGTCGTCGTCTCGCAGATCAACCTCGGGTGGAGAAAAACCATCAAGATCATCCAACACCCCGAACAGGCGTGGATTAAGGTACGTGGTGGTTACGGCAGACATTGGGCGCTCCAAATCGCGGGTCTGATTCACATTTACTGCAGATGGCATAGCAGATGCCGCTCAAGTCTTGGAAAGAAATCCTTACACTTTGGTTTCTTTTGCCTGCTGTGGTGTATCTCCGGATGCGATGAGCAGATGCGCCCTTACGTTGTTGCAGGCGCTGACTGGCCGGAGTTTCGCAACGCCGCGCTTGAGGACGCTGGGGAGCGGTTCTTTCCAGATGGGATTAGCAGTGGCGGCGGGAGCGGGTCTGGTGGTGGAGGTGGCGGCGGCACTGGGATCACCATCAACATCGACGAAGACACGCTCACCGACGCCAGCAATCTGGATTATGAGATCGATTACGTTGCCTCCGCCGGTCTGGGGCTGCGGCGTGAGTGGGGGCTCTCAGGCGGTGCGCGGATACGCGGTGCGGTGGAGCTGCGGTATGGCGATGTGCAATATACGCTGCCAGATGGGATAGGGATTTTAACCGACCCGATGCGCATCCGCTTTCAGCATGTCAGCTTGCTGCCGCGGTTTGATCTCTGGGTGCCCGTCTCGGACGGCGCACCTTTTGGCGCTTATGTTGGCGCGGTCTGGGCACGGCATAACGTTGACACCAAGCTGCGCTCGGCTCTGATCCGCCGCACCGGTGGCGTGACGGTTTATGAGCGGTATCCTGTGTTTGGTTTGCGCGGGCGGTTTGCGGAGGATCGTGCGGATCTTGGCCTAGAGTTCCGCCCCATCAGCGAAGACTTTCTGGGCGTTGGCCTGCATCTAAGTTACCGGCTGTGAGCCAAGCATTGCGCGCCCCCGGCTCCTGTTGTAACCGCAGGCGCAGGCACCCGTAGCTCAGCTGGATAGAGCGCTGCCCTCCGAAGGCAGAGGCCAGAGGTTCGAATCCTCTCGGGTGCGCCATTTTCCTATGTATCATATTGATATCGGCCATCCCGGCAGCGTTTTGCGCACGACGTGGAGGTCCTAGGGCTGACCTATGTGGGTAACTTGGCAGTCTCCTCAATCCCCGAAAAGAGCGCCTTTGCGTCGTCGGCTGGCCCGGTGTCGCGGGTCTGTTCTAACACTGCTTCAGGTCTGGCTGAGACGGAGAGGGGCGTGAGCGGATTGGGTTGAGAGGTACTCAACACATGCTCTTCTTTCGAAGAGCGATGCTGCGTTCACTGGCCCTCACGCCCGCCGGGCCATAGCGCCAAAGATCAGCTCAGAGATGCTGGTGGAGGTTGATTGCGCTTGCTCAACCTTGAGGCGCTCAGCGAGCGTTTCAATGTCCACCTCGGCTGCAGTCGTGACACGCGCCGCTTCGATCCTTGGGAGCATCACGCGGACAAGATCTGCGGTTTGCGCGGCTTGGGAGGGTGTCTCGATGACAGCTTCGGCAGTGATTGCGATCTCTGAAAATCCTGCGCTAGCGAGCAACGAATGCAGCTGAGTGCCGGTGTTTAGAGTCGCCCCCTCGGCTGCGACCGTGTCCCAAACCCAGCTGCGGGCTTGTGCGGCGAGGGGGCGGTCGGTGGTTGTGTTGTCGGGGGCCGGTTGATGCTCTTGCAGCAGGACCATTCCGTTTGGTTTGAGCAATTTGCAGAAGGTTGCGACGGCCCCGGCCTGGTCGGGCAGATACATCAAGACGCGTAGGCAGGTGACGAAATCAAAGGTTTGGCCGGTCTCTGCGAGGTCACGGTAATCGCCCGTGACAAAGCGGGTGTTGCTCACATCGCTGATGCGCGCTCAAGCGCGCTGGCGTTAAGGTCGAGGCCGGTGACCTCTCCGCCCGCCCCGACGAGCTTTGACAGCCGAAATGTCACCTCCCCCGTGCCGCAGCCGATGTCGAGCGCTGTTGCCCCCTCCGAAAATGCCGCTTGTGCGAAGAGTCGGTCTGTGAAGGCGCCGCCGTTATCCATGCGCTGGGCTTAGCAATGCAGCAGGGTGGTGTCTTGCGGAGAATGCCGTGGTGCTTGGGGCAGGACTTTTTGCAGCTGGTGTGCTAGGCTCACACCATGACCAAGATCACAGCACATGACGGCGATGTCGCTGCGTTTCTTGAAAGTGTGGAGCCTGCGGGGCGGCGGGAGGATGCGCTTTTGCTCATGCCGATAATGGAGCGGGCGAGTGGAGAGACTGCGCGGCTGTGGGGCACCAATCTAATCGGGTTTGGCTCTTATGATTACACCTACAAATCCGGGCACAGCGGCACCTGGTTTCGCACCGGGTTCGGGCCGGGCAAGGGGAAGATGTCGGTGCATATCATGCCGGGCTATGACGACTATTCCGAAGAGCTCTCGCGGTTGGGGCCGTATAAGAAGGGGGCCTCGTGCCTCTACCTGGGGCGGCTGAGCAAGGTGGACCTGGGTGTGCTGGAAGAGATTGTGGAGAAGTCAGTGACACGGATGCGGGAGCTGTATCCGGGGTGAGGGGGTGAATAGTCTATCCAGACTGAGCGTGCTTTCGGTCAGCGCCCACAAGACCGGAGTCAAGCCGAAGGCGCCGGTCCAGTGCCTGCCCGTCCCGGCGGGCTGGCGCTTTGCCACCCTTGAGCGCCGAACCAGTCGAGCAATGACGTTGCTACTATAAACCGAGCCGAACTCATGGCGGAGCGCCACCCCACGGGCAGGCGCTGGACCGGCTTCCGTCGCAACATGTTCAAGGGCCGAAACGGGCTCGGAGCGGAGACTCACGTCTTACCCCCCCCTTGCAATCCACCCCTCTCCGGCGTATCTCCTCCTCAATAGCGGTTGCTGGGGTCCACACTCAGCCACCACCGAACATCGCAACGGGCCGCTGGCCCGTTTTTTTGTGCCTGAAAGGCGCCCATGACTGATCTGATTGCCAAAGCTGCCCTCGACCGTCGTCTGCTGGAGATTGTCCAGCCGGTCGTGGAAGACATGGGCTATGAGGTCGTGCGCATCCGCTATCAGGGTGGTAAGCGCCCGGTGCTTCAGATCATGGCTGACAAGCCCGATGGCGGGATTGAGGTTGAAGATTGCGCGCTGATCTCGCGCCAGCTGGGCGCGGTGCTCGATGTCGAGGACCCGATCGAGAGCGAGTACAACCTCGAGGTCTCCAGCCCCGGCATCGACCGGCCCTTGACCCGGCTGAAAGACTTCGACGCCTGGGAGGGCTATGAGGCCAAGATTGAGACCGAAGAGCTGATCGACGGGCGCAAGCGCTTTCGCGGCACCCTCGCCGGGATCGAGGGCGATGAGGTGCTGATCAACATCGAAGAGGGCACCGTGGGCCTGCAGTTTAACTGGCTGGCGGACGCCAAGCTGGTGATGACCGATGAGCTGGTGCGCGAGAGCCTGCGGGCGCGCAAGGCCGGTGCCGATCTGAACGAAGACGACTTTGACGAGATAGAGACAGAAACCGCCGACGCACCGTCGGCTGCGGAGGAGTAGACCATGGCCAATGTTGCCGCCAACAAGCTCGAACTGCTGCAAATTGCCGATGCGGTGGCGCGTGAAAAGCTGATCGACCCTGATCTGGTCGTGGAAGCGATGGAAGAGTCGATGGCCAAGGCCGCGCGCTCTCGCTACGGCGCGGAATACGACATCCGCGCCTATATCGACCGCAAGTCTGGCGACCTGACCATGACCCGCGTGCGCACCGTGGTCGAAGAGGTCGAAAACACCTTCACCGAGATCACCCTTGAGGACGCGCAGGCCGAAAAGCCCGACGCCGAGATGGGCGAAGAGCTGGTCGATTACCTCCCGCCGATGGAGATGGGCCGGATCGCGGCGCAATCCGCCAAGCAGGTGATCTTGCAAAAGGTCCGCGAGGCCGAGCGCGAGCGCCAGTACGAAGAGTTCAAAGATCGCAAGGGCACCATCATCAACGGCCTCGTGCGCCGGATGGAGTATGGCAACGTGATCGTCGATATCGGTCGCGGAGAGGCCGTGCTGCGCCGCGATCAGGTGATCCCACGCGAGGCGTTCCGCAACGGCGACCGCATCCGCTGCTATGTGCGCGATGTGCGGCGGGAGCCGCGCGGGCCGCAAATCTTTCTCAGTCGCACCGCGCCTGAGTTCATGGCAGAGCTCTTTAAGATGGAAGTGCCGGAGATTTACGACGGCATCATCGAGGTGAAAGCCGTGGCGCGCGATCCGGGCTCTCGCGCCAAGATCGCCGTGATCTCCTACGACGGGTCGATTGACCCGGTCGGGGCCTGCGTTGGTATGCGCGGCAGCCGGGTTCAGGCGGTTGTGTCTGAGCTGAATGGCGAAAAGATCGACATTATCCCGTGGAACGAAGATCAGGCGACTTTCCTCGTGAACGCATTGCAGCCGGCGGAAGTGTCAAAGGTTGTGATGGATGACGAGGCGATCCGCATTGAAGTGGTGGTGCCGGATGAGCAGCTGTCGCTGGCCATTGGTCGTCGCGGCCAAAACGTGCGTCTGGCGTCTCAGCTGACCGGCTGGGACATCGACATCATGACCGAGGCGCAGGAATCTGAGCGCCGTCAGGCCGAGTTTGCGGAGCGCTCGCGCATCTTCATGGCCGCGCTCGATGCGGATGAGATCGTGGCACAGCTTCTGGTGTCTGAAGGGTTCATGACCCTTGAAGAAGTCGCCTATGTCGAAATTGACGAACTGACCACAATCGACGGCTTTGACGAGGACACCGCCAACGAGCTTCAGGCCCGGGCGCGGGATGCGATTGACGGGATGAACCGGATCGCGCTGGAGCGTGCGGTGGAGATGGGTGTCGAGAACAGCCTCATTGAATATGAGGGGCTCACCCCCCAAATGCTCGTGAAGCTCGCCGCCGATGACATCAAAACACTCGAAGACTTCGCACAATGCGCCGATTGGGAGCTTGCGGGCGGCTATTCGACGGTCGACGGCAAGCGGGTCAAGGATGACGGCATCCTGGAGTCATTCGACATGTCGCTGGAAGAGGCGCGCGATCTGGTGATGACGGCGCGGGTGCTCTTGGGCTGGGTCACGCCAGAGGAGCTGGTCGCACAACAGCAGGCCGCCGAGGCCGAAGCAGCCGCGCTCGAAGAGGGCGAAGTCGAAGAGGAGGCCGAGGCCTGATCTCAGGCCTCGGTGATCTTGCGCAGCGATGGCGCGCGGCGGTCGAAAATCAGAGCGGGACGGGCCAGAGCGCCGCTGCATCGTCACCGGAGACAGTGGCGAGACGGGCGGGCTGATCCGCTTCGTGGTCGGACCGGATGGTGCGGTGGTTCCGGACTTGGCGGAGCGGCTGCCGGGGCGCGGCATCTGGGTGAGCGCCACACGCGAGGCGCTGGGCATGGCGGCGAAGAAGAAGCTCTTTTCGCGGTCGGCCAAGATGCAGGTGACGGTGCCGGAGGGTTTGGTTGAGCAGGTTGAGGGGCTCTTGGTAAAGCGCCTGATCGAGCTGCTCGGGCTCGCGCGGAAAGCGGGTCTGGTGACGGCCGGGTTTACTAACACCGAGGCGCGGCTGCGGCAGGGTGCTGTGGCGGCGCTGATCGAGGCGCGCGACGGTTCGCCTCGGCAACTGAGCAAACTGCGGCCTTTGGCCGGGCAAAGCCCGGTTTTGGGCCAACTTTTTGGGTCTGAATTGGGTGTCGCATTCGGTCGGGATCATGTGATACATGGCGCGCTGAATGCAGGTGGCGTAACAGAGCGGGTGTTAAGGGAATCAGCGCGGCTGGAGGGGTTTCGCCCTTCAGGCGGTCTTGAGCATCCTGATGCAGCCGTTGAGAACGGAACGAAAGAGAGCGGGGCCGATGCGGGTCTCGAAAGGTAAGAGCTGAATGAGCGAACGAACTGGCGACGGTAAAGGTGGACGCGGTGCAGGCACTGGGGCACGGGGCGGAGGCTCTGGCACGGTGCGGCAAAGCTTTTCGCATGGCCGGTCAAAATCCGTCGTGGTCGAGAAAAAGCGCAAGCGCGTTGTGGTGCCCAAGCCGGGCTCTGCGGCGTCGGCTGGCGAGGGGGGTGCAGCCTCCAGCGCAAAGGCACGGGTCGCGGGGGGCAAGGGCCTCTCGGACAGTGAATTTGAGCGCCGCCGCCAGGCCTTGATGGCCGCGCAGGCTCAAGAGGCTGAGCGCCGCGCGACTGAGAAGGCCGAGGAAGAGCGCCGCAAGGCAGAGCTTGATCGCCTGAAAGAGGAAAAGGCCGAGCGCGAGCGGGCCGAGCGCGAAGAGGAAGAGCGCAAAAAGATCGCTGCAGAGCGTGCGGCCGTTGAAAAGGCTGAAGCCGAGCAGGCCAAAGCCGCAGAAGCGGCGCGCGCCAAGGGCCGGGCCAAGCCTGACGCGGCCCCTGCCGCAGCGGCGGATCCGGCAGCGGCCCAGGCTGCTGCAGCTCGTCCAGACGACAACCGCCGCAAAAAGAACGACAGCCGCGATGACCGGGACCGGCAATCGCGCGGCAAGGGCGGGGACGACCGTCGCCGCTCTGGCAAGCTGACCATCAACCAGGCGCTCACGGGTGCCGAGGGGGGGCGGGGTCGGTCTATCGCTGCGATGAAACGCCGTCAGGAGCGCGAAAAACGCAAGATGATGGGCGGCACCGAGAGCAACGAAAAGATTGTTCGCAAGGTCGAAGTGCCTGACGTGATCACGGTGCAGGAGCTTGCCAACCGCATGGCGGAGCGTTCTGCCGCCGTCGTGAAATCGCTAATGCAGAACGGCATCATGGCGACGGCGAACCAGTCTATCGACGCGGACACCGCCGAGCTCATCGTCGAGGAGTTTGGCCATACCGTGCAGCGCGTCTCTGAGGCGGATGTGGAGGATGTGATCGACACCCAGGTCGATGCGGAGGGTGATCTGCAGGATCGTGCGCCGGTCATCACCATCATGGGCCATGTTGACCACGGTAAAACCTCGCTCTTGGATGCGATCCGCGACGCCAATGTCGTCTCGGGCGAGGCTGGGGGGATCACCCAGCATATCGGTGCGTATCAGGTGGTACGCGACGGCAAGATCATCACTTTCCTCGACACGCCAGGCCACGCTGCGTTTACGTCGATGCGCGCACGCGGTGCGCAGGTCACGGATATCGTGATCTTGGTTGTCGCGGCGGACGATTCCGTGATGCCGCAAACCATTGAGGCGATTGCACACGCGAAAGCGGCGAAGGTGCCGATGATCGTGGCGATCAACAAGATCGACCGCCCCGGCTCTGACCCGATGAAAGTGCGCACGCAGCTCTTGCAGCATGAGGTCGTGACTGAGGCGATGTCTGGCGATGTGCTCGACGTTGAGGTCTCTGCGATCAAAGGGACCGGTCTTGATACGCTGCTCGAGTCTATCGTGCTGCAGTCAGAGGTTATGGAGCTGAAGGCTAACCCCGAGCGGGCCGCCGTTGGTGCTGTGATCGAAGCGCAGCTTGATACAGGCCGCGGGCCTGTGGCGACGGTGCTGGTGCAAAACGGCACGCTGCGCCAGGGCGATATCTTCGTCGTGGGTGAGCAGTGGGGTAAGGTCCGTGCGCTGGTGAACGACAAGGGCGATCGCGTGAAAGAGGCTGGGCCATCGGTTCCGGTTGAGGTGCTCGGTCTGAACGGTACGCCCGAAGCGGGCGATGTTCTGAACGTGGTGCCATCAGAGGCGGAAGCACGTGAGATCTCCACTTATCGCGCGCAGGTGTCGAAAGACAAAAAAGCCGCCGTGGGTGCTGCTGCAACGCTCGACCAATTGCTGGCGAAGGCCAAAACCGACGCTGATACAGCCGAGCTTCCGGTTGTGGTAAAGGCGGACGTGCAGGGCTCGACCGAGGCCATCGTTCAGGCGATGGAGAAGCTCGGTAATGACGAGGTGCGCGTGCGCGTGCTGCACTCTGGCGTGGGCGCGATCACCGAGTCTGACGTCACCCTCTCCGAGGCGTCTGGCGCGCCGATCTTGGGCTTTAACGTGCGGGCAAACGCCCCGGCCCGGAACGCGGCGAACCAGAAGGGTATCGAGATCCGCTATTACTCGATCATCTACGATCTGGTGGATGACATGAAGGCGGCGGCAGAGGGTCTGCTCTCTCCGGAGGTCAAGGAAACCTTCATCGGCTATGCGGAGATCAAAGAGGTCTTCAAGGTGTCGAACGTCGGCAAGGTTGCGGGCTGTCTGGTCACCGAGGGCATCGCCCGCCGTTCCGCCGGGGTGCGTTTGCTGCGCGACAACGTGGTGATCCACGAAGGCACGCTCAAAACGCTTAAGCGCTTCAAGGACGAGGTCAAAGACGTGCAGTCCGGCCAGGAATGCGGCATGGCATTCGAGAATTACGATGACATCCGCGCAGGCGACGTTATCGAGATTTACGAGCGGGAAGAAGTGGCGCGCACCCTCGCGTAAGCGATCCTAGATACCGAGAAAGGTCCGCCGCTTGCGCGGGCCTTTTTTATGGCCGGATCACGGGCAGCGGCTCGCCCACCACGGGCCATCCATCCTCGAAAAGCAGCCGGTTCTCCCCTTGCCAAGGCAGGCCTTCGCGCAGGCGGTCGTAAAAGTGGTAGCCAAGGACCAGGCCGTTTGTGGTGCGCCGGGTGCTGGCATGACCCGGGCCGATGCGATTGCCTGAACTGCTCAAAAGCACAGAGCCGCCCCCGTCCACCATGTCTCTTCCATCGCGGTCCAAGTACGGGCCCAGCGGCTCCTGCGATCGCCCGACGCGAATTTCATACGTGGAGTCCAGACCCGCGCAGCAGCCACCCCAATTCACGAACAGGTAGTAGAAGCCGTCGTGAGGCAGGATGTAGGATGCCTCAACCCAACCCCGCTCTCCCTCTTCCATCGGCCCATGGGCCAGTACTGGCCAGTCGGGATGCCCGGGCTCAAACCAATCACCGGACAGGGGCCGGAGTGTTTTGGGGTCTAACTCCGCCCCGTGGATCATCCCGCCACCAGTGACGAGAAAGGGCGTGCCGTCAAAGGCGTGGAAGACGGACGGGTCGATGGAGGAGACCTCACGGCCGTCTTGCAGTCCAAAGATACAGGTCAACGGTGCGCCGCTGTCCCGCCAACCATCATCGTCGCGATAGGCCAACCCTGCGCAGTTGGCCAGATCATCAAAGCCTGCACTCACACTGTAGACCAGATGCCCTTCGGGAGTGATGTCTGGGGCCCAAAACGCGCCTTCATTTCCTGGCAGTTCCGTTTGAATCCATGCGGGCTTTTCCTCGAAAAGGCAGTTTGAAAACGTCCACGGGGCTTGGTCATCTGACCGCTCCCAAACCTCTAGCCCGCACAGGTAACCACCCGTATTCTCCTTACCCGTAGCAACAATGCGCTGCCGATTATCGAAGGTCTGAACCTGGGATGGGTCGTGGATGTGAGGTGCCTCGGCGACGGAGCATCCAGCCGATACAGCAAACAGGGCTGCAAGGTACCGGCGATTGATCATTAAAGGGTGTCCTAAGCTTCATCGGCGGGGCCTAATATACATAGGGGAGGATCAAACTCAAAATGTGTGCTTATCGTGCAAGACCAAACACTAGAAGGCAGGATTGCGCCGCAAGACAGACAAGTTCAGCGCACCGGCAATGCTGACCCACAGCAAATAGGGCGCGAAGAGAAGGCCCGAGAGTGGGTCGATGGTCGCGAACGTGACCATTGTGAGCGCCACGGCGAGCCACAACAGCACCAGCACAGCGAGGCCTGCGCCGATCTTCTGCAACCCAAAAAAGACCGGCGACCAGAGCGAGTTGAGCACCATCTGCGCTGACCAAATCGCGATCCCGAGGGGCACCAGCGCGCTGCCACTGAGCGCCACGCGCCAAGCGGCGACGATCATCGCGATGTAGAGGACCATCCACACCACGGGGAACGCCCAGTCAGGCGGCGTCCAGGGAGGTTTGTTGAGTGCGCGGTACCAGTCGCCCGGCGGAAACATCGCGCCAGTCGCTGCCGCAGCCATCGCCGCGACCCCAAATCCTGCAAGAACAAGCCAATCGATCATGTTCCGCCATGTGGAGGTGCATTGGCGTATGTCAAACGGCGGCGCTGCCGCGCTCGCGGTTTTCAAGCTCATTGAGCACGGCGAGGAACCGCTCAATCCGGTGGGGTGGCGTGCCCCGCTCGGGGTGGGCAGCGGCATCGACGAGATAGGCTACTTCGGGAAGGGGTGGCGCATAATGCGTTGCCTCTTTCGGCCCCAGCGTGACGAACGCACTGCGCATCATCGAGCGGCCTACAAGCGCGACCTTCTGCGTGCCGGAGGTGTGGGCGCGGGTATCGATGGAGTTGTGGCGGTTTCGGGCGATCTCATCCCCGATGGCGGCGTAAATCTCGCGGCAGGCAAAAATCGCGGGGCGGCAGCGGATCGGCAGACGGGCGATCCCCGCCTCGGAGCGGATGTAGAGCCGCCGCGCCTCTGCCAAAAGCCGCGCGATGCAGCGGGCGAGGGCCTTACTGTGTTGAGGGTTGGTGCGCAGCGCGTCGGCATCGACACCCTCTTCGCGCAGCCAGTCGTGGGGCAGGTAAATCCGGCCCATCCGGGCATCTTCGCCGACGTCGCGGGCGATATTGGTGAGCTGCATTGCCACGCCCAGATCGCAGGCGCGAGCGAGGGTGTTTTGGTCGCGCACCCCCATCAGTACGGTCATCATCGCGCCCACGGCGGCGGCGACACGGGCGGAATAATCGCGAACGCCCGAGAGGGTTTGATACTCGCGCTCCTGCGCGTCCCAGGCGAGCCCTTCGATCAGGGCGTCGGGCAGGGTTTTGGGCATCTCGGTGCGCTCGATCATGCGGCCAAAGGCGCGGTCGGCGGGGCTGTCTTGCGGCGTGCCCGCATAGGCCGCGTCGAGCCGTGCGCGCAGGCGCAAAACGGCGGCGGCTTTCTCGTCATGCAGGTCTACGGCGTCGTCGGCGAGGCGGCAGAAGGCATAGAGCGCGAGGGCATCATCGCAGGCCTGTTTGGGCAACAGGTGCGAGGCGGCGTAAAAGCTGCGAGAGCCGGTTTTGATGGCCGCGCGGCAATGCTCAAGATCGCGCTCAGCGGACATGGGCCGCCTCTGGGATCAGCTTGTCGGTGACTTCGGCGGAAGAGATCACGCCCGGAAGGCCCGCGCCCGGATGGCTGCCTGCACCCACCAAATAGAGCCCCTCAACGGCGTCCGAGAGGTTGTGCGGGCGGAACCACGCGCTTTGCAGGATGCGCGGCTCGATTGAAAATCCGGAGCCATAGGGGGAGAGATACCGGTCGCGGAATTCGAAGGGCGTAAAGATCTCTTCCACCTCGATATGGTCCTGAAAGCCGGGCATGTGCTCTTCGAGCACTTTGGCCATCTTCTGCTTGTAGCTCTCGCGCTCAGCGTCCCAATTAACCGGGTCGTCGTGGTGGAGATGCGGGACCGGCGAGAGCGCATACCACGCATCGCCCCCCTCGGGCGCAGCGCTTGGGTCGGTCACGCTGGGGCGGTGGAGGTAGATCGACATGTCATCGGCGAGGTGGCCCTTGATGAAAATATCGCGGCAGAGCCCCTCGTAGCGAGGGCCGTTTAGGATCGTGTGGTGGCCGACACTGGGCCACTTATCGCGGGTGCCCTTGGTGCCGAAATACCAGACATAAAGCCCCATCGACCACCGCGCCTTGGAGATTTTGGCGTTGGTCCATTTCTTCTTTGGCGCGTTGCGCAAGAGGTTGCCGTAGGTGAATCCGGCGTCAGCGTTTGAGACAACCAGCGCGCTTTTGATCTCTGTCCCGTCGTCGAGTTTGATGCCGGCGGCCCGCCCATTCTCGACCAAAATCTCATCGACGGTGGTGTTGAATTGCAGAATACCGCCCTGATCCTCGATCACGTCGGCCATGGCTTGCGCAAGCGCTGCGGCCCCACCCATCGCGTAATGCACTCCAAACTCGGACTCGAGGTACGAGACCAGCGCGTACATGCTGGTCACATGGAACGGATCGCCGCCGATAAAGAGCGGGTGGAACGAAAAGGCCATGCGCAGGCGTGGGTCGCGAAAGCGCTTGGCGGCACGTTGGTAAATAGAGGTGTCGGCGCGCAGCCAGCCGAAGATCGGCAGAACCTTGATCAGCTCCCACAGCTCATGCATCGGGCGGCGGCCCAGCCCCTCGTAGCCGATGTGATAGCGGCGCTCGGCATCGGCCATAAACTTGCGGAACCCGTTCACATCGCCCGGAGAGAGGCGCGCAACCTCGCGCTCCATGAAGTCTTTGTCGCCCTTCACGGTGAAGTCGGAGCCGTCGGGAAAGCGGATCGTGTAGTAGGGGTCGAGGTGCCGCAGATCGACGTCTTTGCGGAAGTCGCGCCCCGCGGTGGCCCAAAGCTCCTCCAGCCCTTGCGGAACGGTCACGATGGTTGGGCCGAGGTCAAAGCGGTAGCCGTCGCGGTGGATCGCGGTGCCCCGCCCGCCCGGCGTGTCGAGCCGGTCAACGATGACGGCGCGGTATCCTTTAGCGCCGAGGCGAATGGCAGAGGCCAATCCGCCAAAGCCTGCGCCGATCACCAAGGCGACCGGACGCGGGTCGTCATCTTGGGCCAGCCGTGCGGCCAGATCTGTACGTGTCAGCATGATGCTCCCTCGCGCTGTCTTAAATGACAGTGTATGTCAGTTTTAGTTGACAACAAGCGTTACAGATCAAGATTGACAGTTTAATATGCCAAAACGACCGGGGAGACTCAGTCGCAGCAAGGTTGGGAGCATGGCCGTAACAACCATCAGCTACTTCCGTTTCGACGGATGGAGTGGGCGCATCTGGGCGTTTGTGCAGATGGGTCTGGCGCGCAGAAAGCTGTCTGCGACGCCGCGCATCGAATTCTGGAAGCTGTTTGGCACCGGCAGTGGCCACGGGTTTACGCTGTGGCCGAACACTGGCCTCTGGGCGATCTTGGCTACCTGGCCTGACCTGGAAACAGCGCGCGCTCAGGTGAATAAGTCGCTTGTTTTCAGGAGCTTCCGGCGGAAATCGGACGAGGATTACACGGTGTTTCTTGACCCGGTTTCCTGCCGTGGCGAATGGGATGATCAGCTCCCCTTCGCGGTTGAGGTGCAGCCAGACGCGCTCCCCAAACCGCTTGCGGTGCTCACCCGCGCCACCGTCAAACCGCACCGCGCGCTGAAGTTCTGGAAGCGTGCGCCTGCCGTCTCTGACACGATCGGAGAGAATGACGATGTCGTCTTTAAGGCCGGGATGGGCGAACTTCCGGGGGTGCAGCAGGTGACGTTCTCGATCTGGCCCGACATGGCCACGATGTCGCGCTTTGCCTACCGGAGCCCCGCGCACACCAAAGCGATTCGCGCGGTGCGCGAGGGCGCGGTCTTTAAAGAAGAGCTTTACGCACGCTTCGCCGTGCTCGGAACCGAGGGCAGTTGGCTTGGGGGCGACCCGGTCGCGGCCCATCTCGTCAAAGCTGCCGCACAGAACGCCGCCGACAGCCCAGAAACTGTCCGCGCAGAAGGAGCCTGACCATGGCCGCATTCCCGTTTTCCGCAATTGTGGGTCAGGAGGAGATGAAGACCGCCCTGATCCTGACAGCGATCGACCCGTCGATTGGCGGGGTTTTGGCGTTTGGAGATCGGGGCACCGGCAAGTCTACGGCGGTGCGCGCGCTTGCGGGTTTGTTGCCAGAGATCGAGGCCTACGAGGGCTGCGCCTACAACACCGCACCCGGGATGCCGCTGCCAACCGGTGAGAGCAACGAGGGGCGTGCGGTGGTTTCGCGGCCGACGCCCGTGGTGGATTTGCCGCTGGGCGCGACCGAGGATCGGGTCGTTGGCGCGCTGGATCTGGAGCGGGCGCTGACGCGCGGAGAGAAGGCGTTTGAGCCAGGGCTGCTGGCCAAGGCGCATCGTGGGTTTCTCTATATCGATGAGGTGAACCTGCTTGAGGATTACTTGGTTGATCTGTTGTTGGACGTAGCCGCCTCGGGCGAAAACGTGGTGGAGCGTGAGGGTCTCTCGATCCGCCATCCTGCGCGGTTTGTGTTGGTGGGCTCGGGCAACCCAGAAGAGGGCGAGTTGCGCCCGCAGTTGCTCGATCGGTTTGGCCTGTCGGTGGAGATCGCCTCTCCGAAGGATATCGAGCAGCGGATCGAGGTGATCCGCCGTCGCGATGCCTATGAGCGGGACCGGGCACAGTTTTTGGCCGATTGGGCTGGGGCAGAGGCGGAGGTGCGCGCGGCGATCACCGCCGGGCAGCAGCAGCTTGCCAAAGTACAAGTACCCGATGCTCTGCTGATCACGGTTGCAGAGCTGTGCCTTGCCATCGGCTCTGACGGGTTGCGCGGGGAGTTGACGGTGATGCGTGCCGCGCGGGCGCTGGCGGCCTACCGGGGTGCTGACGAGGTGAGCGAGGCGCATCTGCGCGAGGTTGCCCCAATGGCTCTGCGCCACCGTTTGCGCCGCGATCCGCTGGATGAGGCAGGCTCCACAACCCGCGTGACGCGCGCGATTGAGAGTGTGCTGTCGTGAAAACCGGAGATCAGCGCTGTGCCTGACGGAAGCGATCCAAGCGGGCTGACCCCCGGCCGCCCGAAAGAGGAGCTTTGGCAGGACGCCGGGCTCGCGGCGGCGCTTTTGGGGGTCGATCCGGAGGGTTTGGGCGGCGCGGTTGTACGCGCGCGCCCCGGCCCTGCACGAGATCGGTGGTTGGAGATTGCAGCGCAGTTTCGCGGTGATCGACTGTCACCCAGGCGCGTGCCGGCATCGATTGATGATGAGCGATTGTTGGGCGGGCTAGACCTCGCGGCGACGCTGTCTTCTGGCAAGCCCATCGTTGCGCCAGGTGTGCTGGAAGAGGCCGCGGGTCGGGGCATTTTGCTGCCCATGGCTGAGCGGGCGACGACTGCGCTGGCGGTCAAGATCGGGGCTGCGATGGATGCGGGCGGGCCGTTGCCGTTCATCGGTCTCGATGAAGGCGCAGAGCCCGATGATGTCGCGCCCGAGGCGTTGCTGGAGCGTGTGGCCTTCCGGCCTGACCTCACCGGCCTTGGCCTGCGCGACCTTACCCAGCCCGACATCAGCGTTGAAGAAATCGCGGGCGCGCAGCGGCGTTTGGCGACAACACATGTGCCCAATGAGGTGGTGAAAGCGATCGTCGCCACCGCCGCCGCATTTGGCATCACGTCGCTGCGAGCGCCGCAGTTCGCGATCGCCGCCGCGCGGGCGATTGCGGCGCTCAATGGTTCTGACGAGGTGGAGGAGTTGGAGGCGCAGGCTGCCGTACGCCTCGTTTTGGCGTGGAAAGCGCGGCAGTTGCCCGCCTCGCCAGAGGCGGCAGAAGAGCAACCGAGCGAAGAGCCAGCACCGCCTGACAACAACGATGCGTCGGAGGAAATCCCGCAGGATTTGCCAGACGACACTCCGGAAATGCCTGAAGCTTTGCCCGAAGAAATGCTGATTGAGGCCGCGCGCGCGGCCCTGCCTCCTGACCTTTTTGCGCAGCTTTTGGCGGGCTCCAGCCGCCGGATGCAGGCGGGCAGCACCGGGGCGGGTGAAGAGTCCATCTCACTCGCGCGCGGGCGACCGCTTGCGCCTAGGCCCGGGCATCGCGGCAATGGCGCGCGGCTGGATCTGGTGGCGACTTTGCGCACCGCAGCCCCTTGGCAGCCGCTGCGCAAGCGCACCAACCCCACCGATGGGGTGATTGTCACGCCCGAGGATTTTCGCATCAAACGCTTCCGCCGCAAGACCGAGAGCGCGCTGATCTTTGTCGTTGATGCCTCCGGCTCTGCCGCGGCTGCCCGTTTGGCAGAGGCGAAAGGGGCCATCGAGTTGATGCTGGCGGATGCGTATCAGCGGCGCGAGCAGGTCTCTCTGGTGAGTTTTCGCGGGGCGGGCGCAGAGGTTGCTTTGCCGCTCACGCGCAGTTTGGTGCAGGCAAAACGACGGCTGCAGGGCGTGCCGGGGGGCGGGGGAACGCCGCTCGCCTCGGGCTTAGCGCTGGCGCAGGAGGTTGCGGCGGGGGCCAAACGCTCTGGCATGACGCCGTTTTTGGTGTTTCTGACCGATGGGCGGGCGAACATCTGCCTTGATGGCGCGCCCGGGCGGCGGCAGGCGGCCGAGGATGCGAGCAAAGCTGCGCGCGCGTTTCGGCAAGAGGGGTTTGCGGCGGTGTTGATCGACACGGCAAACCGCCCGCAAGCGTCTGCCGAAGCGTTGGCCGGCGAAATGGGCGCGCGCTATGTGCCGCTCCCGCGCGCGGGCAGCGAAGAGATGGCCCGCGTCGTGCAGGCGGCGACGGCCTAGGATGGGCTGGGCGCTCAAATGGGATGTGGAGGGCCGAGACTGGCCGCATCGCGCGCACTCCCGATTTGTGCAGGCGGCCGGATTGCGTTGGCACGTGCAGGTCGCGGGCGAAGGCCCGACGATCCTGCTCTTGCACGGCACGGGCGCTGCCAGCCACTCGTTTTCGCCGCTTTTGCCGCTGTTGGCAGGGCATGCGCGGGTTATTGTGCCCGATCTGCCGGGGCACGGGTTCACCGGTGCAGGTTCGGGCCGGCACACGCTGCCGGGCATGGCGCGGGCGCTGTCGGAGCTTTGCAAAACGCTGGGGTCTGTGCCCGACGTGATCATCGGGCACTCGGCGGGCGCGGCGATCGCGCTCCGGATGGTGCTGGATGGTGCGTCCCCGTCGCAGGTGATCGCGGTGAATGGCGCGTTAACCCCGTTTCGGGGTCTCGCGGCCTTGCTCTTTCCGGCGATGGCACGGGCCTTGGCGCTGAACCCGTTAACGCCGCTTGTGGCCTCTCGCGGTCTGTCTGATCCAACAACGATTGCGCGGATATTGTCGAGCAGCGGGGGCGAAAGCTACAGTGAGATGGCGGGGTATTATCAGACACTCGTTGCGAGCCCCGCGCATGTTGATGGCGCGCTCAAGATGATGGCGCGTTGGGATTTGGCGCCGCTGGAGCGTGCGTTGGGCCGGATTTTGGTGCCCGTGACCCTGCTCTATGGCAGTGCTGACAAGGCCGTTCCGATGGGAGAGACGCAATGGGCCGCCAGCGCCATCCCGCAGAGCGAGGACATCGTTTTCGAGGGGTTGGGCCACTTGATGCATGAAACCCACCCGGAAGAGATCGCCAAAGTGATCTTGGAACGGGTCCCTGCGGGCGCCGTTAACATTTGAGAAACCATGTTGCGCGAATTTCGACCTCGGAACGGAGGTTGGAATGGTTGCGCGCGCCTATACGGTGGCATTTCAGGGCGTCGAGGCGCGCTTGGTGGAGCTGCAATGCGCGCTTTCACCCGGCTTGCCCTCGTTCACGCTGGTCGGTTTGCCCGACAAGGCCGTCTCAGAAGCCAAAGAGCGGGTGCGCGCGGCGTTGACCGCGCTGGGCATCGCGCTCCCCTCCAAACGCATCACGATTAACCTTTCGCCAGCGGATTTGCCGAAAGAGGGCTCTCATTTCGACCTGCCCATCGCGCTCTCGGTGTTGGCGGCGATGGATGTGATCCCGGCGGAGGAGGCGGCGCAATCCGTCGCCCTCGGGGAGTTGTCGCTGGATGGCGGGTTGGTGCCCGTGATCGGCGCGTTGCCCGCCGCTTTGCGTGCGGCGGAGGAGGATTGCGGGCTGATCTGCCCCGAGCGTTGTGGGGCAGAGGCGGCCTGGGTGGGCGCTGTAAAGGTGCTCGCGGCGCCCACGCTCCTGTCGATCATTAACCATTTCAAAGGAAAAATGACTCTGCCGACGGCGGAGCCGGGTACTGTCTCAAGCGCTGCGTCCTTGCCGGACATGGCTGATGTGAAGGGGCAAGAGCGGGCAAAACGCGCCGTAGAGATTGCAGCGGCCGGGCGGCATCACCTCTTGATGGTGGGCGAACCCGGCTCAGGCAAATCGATGATGGCGGATCGGATTCGCGGGCTGATGCCGCCGCTCTCTCCGGCGGAGGCGTTGGAGACCTCGATGATCCACTCGCTCGCGGGGCTTTTGGAGGATGGCGGCATTCAGGCCGAACGCCCGTTTCGCGCGCCGCATCACACGGCCTCTATGGCCGCTGTCGTGGGCGGTGGGCGGCGTGCCGGGCCGGGCGAGATCAGTCTCGCGCATAATGGTGTGCTGTTCATGGATGAGTTGCCGGAGTTTCCTCGCCCCGTCTTGGAGACGCTGCGCCAACCGATTGAGACCGGCGAGGTGATCGTCGCGCGGGCGAATGCGCATGTGAAGTATCCGTGCAAGTTCCTGCTGGTCGCGGCTGCGAACCCCTGCCGTTGTGGCTATCTCGCGGACCCTGAGCGTGCCTGCGGAAAGGCGCCGCTCTGTGGGCAGGATTATCTGGGCCGCATCTCTGGCCCCTTGATGGATCGGTTCGACCTGCGGGTTGATGTGCCGCCCGTCGCGCTAGACGATTTGCGGGCAGAGCACCGTGCAGAGCCCTCCGCCGCGATTGCAGAGCGGGTGGCGAACGCGCGGGCGCGGCAGTTGGAGCGGTACGCGGATGATACCTTGGTACGGGTCAACGCCGACGCCGACGGCGATCTGTTAACCAAACATTCAACGCCTGATACTGAGGGGCAGGCGCTGCTCGACAAGGTTGCCGAGCATAAACGCCTGACAGCGCGCGGCTATCACCGGGTGCTGCGGGTTGCGCGCACCATTGCCGACCTGGCGGATGCGGGCGAGATCAATCGCACCCATATCGCAGAGGCGATTGATTACCGTTTGGCGATCTAGGCGAGGTGGCGTTTGACGAAGGCGGCGGCGTGATTGAGCGCCTCGTCTGACTCTCGGACAATGCCTTGGAATATCTGCCAGACATGGGGTGTTTCTTGCCAATAGCGCAGCTCAACCGGCACGCCTTGCGCGGTCAGCGCGTCGGCCATGTGTTGCGCGTCATCCTCGAGCACTTCGGCGCGGCTCGCCTGTATCAGCACCGGCGGCGCCCCTGTGAACGCGCCGAACAGGGGGGAGGCGCGCGGGTCTTTCGGGTCAGCCCCCGCGAGCACCATTTCGATCACCTCGGCCATGCGGCTGGCAGGCACGAGGGCATCCCGCTCGGCGTTGCGGGTGATGCTTTTGGCGCGCATCGTCATATCCACCCAGGGCGAAAACGCCACGACGTAGGCGGGTTTGGGCAGATTTTCGGTGCAAATCACGTGCAAAAGGGCAAGCGCGAGGCCCCCGCCAGAGCTATCTCCTGCGAGGATGATTTCGGCGGGTCGCTGATCCGTGTCGATCAGCGCGCGGTACGCGGCAAGGGCATCATCCACCGCTGCCGGAAACGGGTTTTCGGGGGCGAGACGGTAATCGGGCACCACAGCTCTCGCCCCAATGCGCTGAGCGAGGGCCGCGGCGAGGTGCTTATGCGTGTCTGCCGAGCCGCGCACATACCCGCCGCCGTGCAGGAACAAGACCACACGGGTGTCGGATGCACCGGGCGGGCTGAGCAATATCTGCTGCAGCGCGCCGTGGTTAACGCTATTCTCAGTCTCCACCGTGCCGGGAGGCATTTTGAACAGGCGTTTGGCGGTGCGCTCCAGCCGCGCGCGGGGCACATCCAGTGTGGTAAACTTCGCGTTGCGGCGTTTCTCGACCAGCCGCAGGTAGACGTTGAGAACCCGCAGCAGCGCGCTCATCCGACCTTTGCCTCGATCGCATCCCAGATTTTGCCAGCGATGTTGATGCCGTCAAAACGCTCAAGCTCTTGGATACCAGTGGGGGAGGTCACGTTGATCTCGGTGAGCCAGTTTCCAATGACGTCGATCCCGACGAAAATCTGCCCCTTTTCGCGCAACAAAGGCCTGATGGCCGCGCAAATCTCCCGGTCACGGTCGGTCAGGGCGACCGCCTCCGCCCGGCCACCGACATGGAGGTTTGAGCGGGTCTCTCCGGCGGCAGGCACGCGGTTGATGGCGCCCACAGGCTCCCCGTTAACCAAGATCACGCGTTTATCTCCCGCAGAGACATCGGGCAAAAACTTCTGCATGATCAGAGGCTCACGGTTGATGCCGGTGAAGAGCTCGTGCAGCGAGTTGAGGTTGCGGTCCTCAGGCGTGAGGCGAAACACGCCCGCGCCGCCATTGCCGTAAAGCGGCTTCAGGATCACATCGCCATGGGTAGCTTTGAACGCCTTCAGCGTCTCAAGATCCCGCGCAATGAGTGTGGGCGGGGTGAGCTCCGGGAATTGCAGAACCAGCAGTTTTTCGGGGTAGTTGCGCACCCAAAACGGGTCATTCACCACCAGCGTGCTGTCAGGTGTCATGTCGAGCAGGTGGGTGGTGGTGATGTAGCCCATGTCGAAGGGCGGGTCTTGGCGGAGCCAGACGACATCCATCTCTGACAGCGGGGTGCGGCGTGGGTTTGAGAGAGCGAAATGGTCGCCTTTCACCCGCTGCACGCTCACGTCAGAGCCGCGGGCGTAGACCTCGCCGCTCTCATAGCTCACCTGATCGGGGGTGTAGTAGAACAGCGCATGCCCGCGTGCCTGTGCCTCCTCCATGATGCGAAAGGTGGAGTCAGCGTCGATGTCGATCGGCGCGATCGGGTCCATCTGGACCGCAACATTCAGGGGCATTTCGACGTCCTATGGGGCTTAGCTTCCGGTGCGGATCGGATCATCCACCAGAAGGACATGGCTCACAACCCGTGCCGCGCCACCCAGACGGCTCATCTCTTCGACGACGCGGCGCAGCTCATCCTCGCTTTGCGCGAGCCCGTTGATATGGACAGTGCCGTTGATCACGGTGATCGAGTAGTTGATCGAGGGGACATCCTCGAGGGCAAGCAACCGCAGCCGCGCAGTGTTGGCGATGCGTACGTCTTGCAAAATTTGACCGCGAGAGCGTACGCCCCCCGTTTCGATCACATTCTTGACGGAGAGCACGCCGGGCGTCTCGCGCGCGATTTGCTCGGCCCGGGCGGATTGCTCCTTGCGGTTGAGCGTGCCCATCAGCGTGACCCGGCCCTCCTGCACATGGGTGCTGAGGCCCACAAACACCTGATCCGGCTCGCGGATCAGCGCTGCATCAAGCCGCGCGTTGATGTCCGCATCGCTCAGCGCTGCGGCGGTAGAGCGCTCTTGCTGCGAGGTGATCCCCACTGCCGCTGCCCCTGCCACCACAACCGGGGCGCAGCCTGCACATGATAAAGCCACCGCCAAAGCGGTGGTCGCCAGTTTTGAATGTCTGCTCATCGCCGTCTCAGTGTCCTGCTTAGACTGTTATATTCTCCACGATCTCGGCACCTCCGCCGTGATCGAGCAGGACTGCATCGAAACGCATAAGGGTATCTTCGCCAAGCCCACTTCGGTTCAAATAAACCCGAGCGGCATTCTGAATACGCGTCAGTTGGCGAAAGTTGATGGACGCTGCAGCCGCTTCCAGCGTTTTGCGCGCCTTCACCTCAACAAACACGAGAACGTCTGCAACTTGCGCGATAAAGTCAATCTCGCCCTCGCGCACGCGAAACCGTTTGGCGATGATCTTGCCGCCTTGAGCGCGGTAGAGCCGTTCTGCGGCTTCCTCTGCGGCAAGGACGAACTGGTGTCTGCTCATGGCTGTGGACCTTTCTTGAGCACCTGCGCGCGATTGTACGCCTCACGCCGGGGGATGTTCAGGGCATTGGCGACGGCCCTTGCCGCATCTTTTACCGAGAGTGTTTCAAGAGCGTTAATCAGGGCAGCGTCCACATCCTCTGTCTCAGGCTCTGGGGCTATGTAGGGCGCGATGAGAAGCACACATTCACCACGCAATTGCGGCATCTCCTTCAACTGCGACTTTAGCTCTCCAATCGGCCCCCGCAAAACCTCTTCGAACCGTTTGGTTAACTCGCGGCAGAGGGCGACGTCTCGGTCATCGCTGATGAGGGGGGTCAATGCGTCCAGGAGTTGTGGGATGCGGCGGGCGGATTCGTATAAGATCACCGTGGCGGGTTGGGTGGCGATCTCAGACAGCCACCGGGACCGCGCGCCGCCTTTTGCGGGGGGGAAGCCAGCGAACAGGAAGCGGTCGCTGGGCAATCCGGCCACGGTGAGTGCTGCGAGTGCTGCACTGGCACCGGGGTTGCTGAAGACGGGCAGATCTTCCGCCCGTGCCGCCCGGACCAAATCGAACCCCGGGTCAGAGACGAGCGGCGTGCCCGCTTCAGACGCATAGGCGACGGACTTTCCGGCGCGGAGCAGCCCCAGCAGCTTGGGGCGGGCGGTGGCGCCGTTGTGATCGTGGTAGGGCAGGATGTCTCGCCCGCTGCGCGGTATTCCGTGGATCTCCATCAATCGACGCAGCGAGCGGGTGTCTTCCGCCGCCAGCACATCCGCGATGCTCAGCGTGTCGAGGGCGCGCAGGGTGATGTCGCGCGCGTTCCCGATGGGCGTCGAAACAATGTACAGCCCCGGAGCGAGCGCTTGTGGCGCTTGTGACATCGGCGCTGCCTCTTGGAGTTTACTTGCGAGTGGTCGCGTTTTATCTCGCTGGAGCATGACACACAATGATCGGGCGACCGCATGCGCGCCGGGAAGGCAGTCAGAATGAACTTCGCTCAGCGGCTTTTGGTTTTGTCGGTTTGTGCTTTGGCCGCGTGCGCGCCGCCGTCCGAGCCTGAGGTTTCTGCCCCCGTTGAGGCGCAGCCCACCACGCCGCCGCCCCCGGTGGTCGTAGAGCCGAACAGCTTCAACCCAAACCAGCCGGTTGTGCTGGGGCTCTTGGTGCCCGCCAATAGCGGCAATGATCAGACCGATGCACTGGCGCAAAGTCTGATCAACGCCGCTGATATGGCTGTTGATGAGCTTGGGCGGGGGCAGTTTTTTGTGAACTCTTACGCCACCGGCGGCGACGCCGCGATTGCCGCTGACATGGCGAGCCTTGCGATGACCGATGGTGCACGGATGATCATCGGGCCGCTGTTCTCCACCTCTGTCCGCACCGTGGTGCCAGTCGCGGGGCGGGAGAGTGTTCCGGTGCTGGCGCTCTCAAACAACACCGCTGTGCGAACCGAGGGCGCATGGCTCTTGGGCGTGACGTTTGATGCCCGCGCGCAGCGGATCGTTTCGGAGGCGGTAGATCGCGAGGTCACGCGGCTGGGCGTCATTTACTCGGCGGATGTGGAGGGGCGCGCGGCGCGGGATGCGATTGTGCGCGCTGCCGTTGGCTCTGGGCTCAATGTGGTGGCGCAAGCCTCTTATGAGCGGTCGCAGCAGGGCATTCAGGATGCAGCTGAGCTTTACGTGCAGACTATGCTCGATGCTGAGGCGGAGATGGTCGTAATGACCGACCGCGACAGTGGTTTGATCTTTGCGGCGTCTTTTCTGCGGCTCTTTGGGCTCGATACAGGGCGCTTTCCGGTTGCCTCTGTCCAGCCTTTGGGCAGTGAGATTTACAGCGTCGATCCGGCCCTCCAAAGCACGCTCTACGCAGCCCCCGCGACAGCTGATCTGGAGGCATTTGCCACCCGCTACGAGGCCCGGTTTGGGGAGGCACCGCACCCGCTCGCACCGCTCACCTATGAGGCGGTGAGCGTTGCTGTGGCCCTGGTGAATGAGGCGCGGCGCACCGGCGATATCACTCCGTTTGGGCCCGATGACCTTACACGCCCCGCCGGGTATGCTGGCCCGCAGGGGGCCTTCAGGCTCACGCGGGAGGGTGTGACAGATCGTGGCCTCTCGGTCTTTTCGGTCAGTCGGCGCGGAGACACCGAGGTCAGCCCGGCCCGCCTCCCATCGCCGCGCTTTGGTACGGGAAGCTAGGCGATGTCGGCCGATGATCTGCCCCTTTTGGCGGAGACGCTGAGCGAGGTTGTGCTCCCGCAGCGCGCCGATCTGATGGCTGCTATCACGGCAGAGGTCTCTGGCGCGGCGAAAGACCAAGTGCGCCAGCCGGTTGTGCAAGTGCTGGAAGAGGCGTTGGCGAAGGGTCGCGCGGATATCGCGGCCGCGCTTGATGCCTCGCCGTTGGCGGGCAATGCGGCGGCGCGCGCCTATAGCACTCTGACAGAGACGATTGTTGCCACGGCCCTTGATGCCGCGTGGGAGATTTTACACCCGCTGCCCGTGCCAACGCAAGGGGAGCGGCTGTCTGTTCTCGCAGTGGGCGGGTTCGGGCGCGGGGAGATGGCGCCGTTCTCTGACGTCGATCTTCTGTTTCTCACCCCCTACAAGCAGACCCCCTGGAGTGAGAGCCTGATCGAGACGGTGCTCTACATCCTGTGGGATTTGAAGCTGAAGGTCGGCCAGTCGGTGCGCACGGTGGATGACTGCCTGCGCCTCGGGCAGGAAGACATCACCATCCGCACCGCCATGCTGGAGCGTCGCTTGATGTGGGGGGACGAGGCGCTTGCGGCGGAGCTAGATACGCGACTTTGGGAAGACCTCTTTCGCAAGACCGGGCCAGAGTTTGTGGAGGCGAAGCTCGCCGAGCGCGACACCCGCCACCGCCGCCAAGGGGGCTCGCGCTATCTGGTGGAGCCGAACATCAAAGAGGGTAAGGGCGGGTTGCGCGACCTGCAAACGCTCTACTGGCTCGGCAAATATCTCTACAACGTGGACACGCCCGAGGCGCTGGTTGAGGCGGGGCTCTTCGATGACGAGGAGCAGAGCGTCTTTGCCGATGCAGAGAATTTTCTGTGGTCCGTGCGCAGCCATTTGCACCGGGTCGCCGAGCGGCCCGTAGAGCAGTTGACCTTTGACATGCAGGTTGAGGTCGCGCGGATCATGGGTTTTGACGACGGTGGCGGTCAGATGGGCGTGGAGCGGTTCATGCAGACCTACTTCCGCCATGCGCGGGCGGTGGGCGAGCTGTCTCGCATCTTCCTCGTGGGGTTGGAGCAGCGGCATTTGAAGGCGACTCCCACTCTGGCGGGGCGGCTGAAGGGGCTTTTCAGGGCGAGCACACCCTCCACCTCGGCCGGGTTTCAGGTGCGCGATGGGCGGCTGACGATCGAGGATCAAGGCGCATTTCTGGCTGATCCGGTGAACCTGTTGCGCCTGTTTGAAGAGGGGCTGGCGACGGGGTTGCTCCTGCACCCCGATGCGCTGCGCATGGCCACGCGCAACCTTGATCTGATGACCGATGAGGTGCGGGTCGATCCGACGGCGAACGCGATTTTCCTCGACATGCTCACCACCTCTGGTGACCCGGAGCGGGCCCTGCGGCGGATGAACGAGACCGGGGTTTTAGGCGCTTTTATCCCCGAGTTTGAGAACATCGTCGCGATGATGCAGTACAATATGTACCATCACTACACCGTCGATGAGCACACGATCTCCTGCATCTCGATCCTCAACCGGATTGAGCAGGGCGACCTGATCGAGGATTTGCCGGTGGCCTCTGGCATCCTGAAAGAGGGCGTGAACCGGCGGGTGCTTTATGTGGCGCTGCTCTTGCATGACATCGCCAAAGGGCGGCCTGAGGACCATTCGATCCTGGGCGCAGAAATGGCCGCCAAGATCGCCCCCCGCTTTGGGCTGACACCTGAGGAATGCGACCTCGTGCAATGGCTTGTGCGCCATCACCTGCTGATGTCTGACGTCGCGCAAAAGAGAGACATCGCCGACCCGCGCACTGCGCAGGACTTTGCGAACACTGTGGCACGGCTTGATCGGTTGAAGCTGCTGCTGGTGCTTACGGTCTGCGATATCATGGGCGTTGGCCCCGGCACCTGGAACAACTGGAAAGCGGTGCTCTTGCGGCAGCTCTACCGCGCCACCCGCGAGGTGCTCACCGGCGGCATCGATGTGCTTGAGCGGGATCGGCGTGTCAGCGACGCGAAAGAGACGCTGCGCGACAGCCTCTCTGACCTGCCTGCTTCCGTGATGGAGGCTGAGATTGCCCGGCATTATCCGCCCTATTGGGTTGGCCTCTCAAACCACACCCATGAGATGGTCGCGCGCATGGTGCCCGGCCTCTCTGCCGATGACCTGCAGTCGCAATACACCGAAGATACCGACCGCGCCGCGACCCAAGCCACCTTTGTGACCTATGACCATCCGGGGATTTTCAGCCGAGTGGCGGGGGCGCTGGCACTGGTGGGGGCGAATGTGCGTGATGCCCGCAGCTACACCACCTCCGACGGCATCGCGGTGTCGGTCTTTTGGGTGCAGGATGCTGACGGGAGCCCCTACGAAAAATCCCGCATCTCGCGCCTCGCCAAGACGGTGAACAAGACCCTACGCGGCGAGGTTGTGGCCCGCGATGCGCTGGCGCCGAAAGACAAGATGAAGCGCCGAGAGCGCGAGTTTGTGGTGCCGACGGAGATCACCTTCGACAACACGGGCTCTGACCTCTTCACGATCATCGAAGTGGACACTCGCGACCGGCCGGGCCTGTTGCATGACCTCACCCGCGCGCTGGCGGGGGCCAATGTCTCTATCGTCTCGGCGATTATCGCAACCTACGGTGAGCAAGCGGTCGATACCTTCTACGTCAAAGACCTATTCGGGATGAAGCTGCACAGCGAAACCAAGCGCGGGACTGTTGAACGTGCCTTGCGCAACGCTGTGATGCGGCGCCCGGAAGGCACAGAGTAAGTGCGCCCCATCCGGCTGATCTCGGGCTTTCTGACAGTCGGGGCATGGACGTTTCTGAGCCGAATTCTTGGGTTTGCGCGAGATCTGATCATCGCGGCCTCCCTCGGTTCTGGGCCTGTTGCGCAGGCGTTTTTGATGGCGTTTGCCCTGCCGAACATGTTCCGACGGTTCTTTGCAGAAGGGGCGTTTAACACAGCCTTTGTGCCGCTCTTCTCAAAGAAACTGGAGGCAGAGGAGGGGGCTGCGGAGTTTGCGCGGGATGCCTTCTCAGCGCTCGCAAGCGTTTTGATTGTGGTCACGCTGATTGCCCAACTCGCGATGCCGCTCTTGGTCTATGCCATTGCCAGCGGTTTTGCCGGAGATGCGCGGTTTGACTTGACCGTCCTCTATGGGCGGATCGTTTTTGGGTATATTTTGCTGATCTCTCTGGCCGCCTTGCTCTCTGGCGTTTTGAACGCAACGGGGCGGTTTCTCGCTGCCGCTGCCGCGCCCGCGCTTTTGAACGTGGTTTTGATTGCGGCGCTTGTGATGAGTGGTGGCGATGATGAGATAACCGGACTGTGGCTTTCTTGGGGAGCCCTGCTGGGCGGGGTCGCGCAGTTGGGGGTTGTCTGGTGGGCGGCGGCGCGGGCTGGGTTTCGGGTGATCCCGCGCATCCCGGTGCTCACGCCCGATCTTAAACGCCTTGCGGTGATTGCCTTTCCGGCGGCCCTCGCGGGGGGTGTCATGCAGGTCAACCTGCTTGTGGGCCGTCAGGTTGCCAGCTTTTTTGACGGTGCTGTGGTGTGGCTGAACCTGGCCGACAGGCTCTATCAACTGCCGCTGGGCGTGGTTGGGATTGCGATTGGCGTGGTGCTCTTGCCGGACCTCTCGCGCAGGCTCACCGCTGGAGATACCGAGGGCAGTCGCAACGCCGCGAACAGGGCAGCCGAGTTTGCGCTGGTGTTGTCGCTGCCCGCCACAATCGCACTGATGGTGATTGCCCAGCCCCTTGCACATGTCCTTTTCGAGCGCGGCGCCTTTACCGCAGCAGACACCGCCGCGACAGCGCTGGCAATTGCGGTCTATGGGGCGGGCCTTCCGGCGTTTGTGTTGCTCAAAGTTGTCCAGCCGCTGTTTTTCGCACGCGAAGACACCAAGACGCCGTTCCGCATGGCGCTTTGGGCAATGGCGGTGAACGCGGTCGTGGCCGTTGCCGGAGCGCCGCTCGTTGGGTTCATCGCGGCAGCACTCGGGACGACGCTGGCGGCCTGGGTGAACCTCGCGCTGCTCTGGGCACGCGCCCGAAGCCTCGGCCCCGCCGTGCAGCCGGACTCGCGGCTGATCCGAAGCGCACCTCGGGTTGTGCTGAGCAGCCTGATCATGGGCAGCGTCCTGGTGCTCATGGCGATGGTGCTGATCGAGCCGTTGCACACGCCGCGGCTGCGGTATGTGGCGCTTGCGCTGCTCGTGGCTGTGGGGATGGTGGTGTATGGCGCAAGCGTGGTGCTGACCCGGGCGCTCACGCCCGCAGACCTGCGTGCCATGGTGAAACGAGGCTAGGGGCTCTGCCCCTCTGCCGGGCTGCGCCCGTCATTCACCCCGAGGTATTTTGATCAAGATGAAGGATCAGAAGGGCACATCGGCGGCACCCGTCACGAAGGAGGCCACAACCTTTTTGGTTCCGGCTTTCTCAAAGGCAACTGTCAGCTTGTCACCCTCCATCGCCTCGATGGTACCGTAGCCGAACTTTTGGTGGAACACGCGCTCTCCGAGGTCGAAGGCGGGCACGGCCTCGGCGTCGATGACCATGTTGCGGCTTTCCTTGGGCTGGCTCATGCCGCGGCGGGAGATGTTGGACTGCATCCGCGCCCATCCCGGAGAGTTGTAGGCATCGGCGCGGGTGGCGCGTTCCTCAAGCTCAGAGCCTTTCATCACGCCCTCAAACCCGGGGGCGGCGGCGCCAAACCCGCCGCCGTAAAGGCCTGGTGGGGTGAGCACATCGACGTGCTCTTCGGGCAACTCGTCGATGAAGCGGGAGGGTAGGGCGGATTGCCACTGGTTGTAGACGCGGCGGTTGGCGGCGAAAGAGATCGTGCAGAGCCGCTCGGCGCGCGTGATGCCGACATAGGCGAGGCGGCGTTCTTCCTCGAGGCCCTTTTTGCCACTTTCATCCATCGCGCGCTGGCTTGGGAAGAGCCCATCCTCCCAGCCCGGCAGGAACACCACCGGAAACTCCAGCCCCTTGGCGGCGTGCAGCGTCATGACGGAGATTTTCTCGCCGCCCTCTTCGGTGTCGTTCGACATCACGAGCGAGACATGTTCGAGGAAGCCTTGCAAATTCTCGAACTCTTCCAGCGCTTTGACGAGTTCCTTGAGGTTGTCGAGGCGGCCGGGGGCCTCTGGGCTTTTGTCGTTCTGGAGCATCTGGGTGTAGCCCGACTCTTCCAGAATGATCTCGGCCAGCTCCACATGGGAGAGCTCACCCTTGGCCATCTCAGCGGACCAACGGTCGAAGTTGCGGACAAGCTCGCCCAGCTGATTGGCGGCGCGTTTGGGCACGAGGCCGTCAGCGATCACGATGCGCGCTCCTTCGAGCACGCTGACGCCGTGTTGGCGGGCGGTGGTCTGGATGGTGGCTTGCGCCTTGTCGCCCAAGCCGCGCTTGGGGGTGTTGACGATGCGCTCAAACGCGAGGCCATCATCGGGCGAGACGACGACGCGGAAATAGGCCATCGCGTCGCGGATCTCCATCCGCTCATAGAAGCGCGGGCCGCCGATCACGCGGTAGGGCAGGCCGATGGTCAGAAAGCGGTCTTCAAAGGCGCGCATCTGATGCGATGCGCGCACGAGAATGGCCATGTCATCAAGGCTTTCGGGGTCGAGGCCGCGGGTGCCTTTTTGCAGCGCTTCGACCTCTTCGCCGATCCAGCGGGCCTCTTCCTCGCCGTCCCAATGGCCGATGAGGCGGACCTTTTCGCCCTCGTTTGAGGCGGTCCAGAGCTCTTTGCCTAAGCGCCCTTCGTTGCCCCGGATCACGCCTGAGGCGGCGGCGAGGATGTGCGGGGTGGAGCGGTAGTTTTGCTCAAGCCGGATAACCTCTGCGCCGGGAAAATCCTTTTCAAACCGCAGGATGTTGCCTACCTCGGCACCGCGCCAGCCATAGATCGACTGATCATCATCGCCCACGCAGCAGATGTTGCGGTGCCCCTCAGCAAGCAGTCGGAGCCAGAGATACTGGGCGACATTGGTATCCTGATACTCATCGACGAGGATGTAACGGAACCACCGCTGATATTGCGCCAGCACATCCTCATGCGCTTTGAAGATCTCGACGACATGCAGCAGCAGATCGCCAAAATCGACGGCGTTGAGGGTTTTGAGGCGCTCTTGGTATTGCGCGTAAAGCTCGCGGCCGCGGTGGGCGTATTTTGCGCCTTCGGCTTCGGGCACCTGTTGCGGCGTCCAGGCGCGGTTTTTCCAGCTGTCGATGAAGCTGGCGAGCATCCGCGCGGGCCAGCGTTTGTCATCGATGCCCTCGGACTGCACGAGTTGTTTGAGCAGGCGGATCTGATCGTCGGTGTCGAGGATGGTGAAGTTGGATTTGAGGTCCACAAGCTCGGCGTGGCGGCGCAGGATTTTGACGTTGATCGAGTGGAAGGTGCCGAGCCAGGGCATCCCCTCGATGGTGCCGCCCACGAGGTTGCCGATGCGCATCTTCATTTCGCGCGCGGCTTTGTTGGTGAAGGTGACCGACAGAATTTCGTTGGGTCGCGCGCGGCCTTGGGCGAGCAGATGCGCGATGCGGGTGGTGAGCGCCTTGGTCTTGCCGGTGCCAGCGCCTGCGAGCACCAGAACCGGGCCGTCGAGCGCCTCGACGGCGGCGCGTTGGGCATCATTGAGGGTGTCGAGATAGGGCGCGGGGCGGGCGGCCATCGCACGAGCAGCGAGGCCTTGTGCCTCCACTGCAGCGAATCCGCTGTCGAAATCATCCATCTCGGTCATGGGGCTGGAAGATAGCCGGAGATCGCCGTTTTGAAAAGTTAATGTTCAACTAATGTTCTCAGGCGTCTCAAAGGGTGGAGGCGGGGTTTAGGGGCACTGCCCCTCTATCGCCTGCGGCGCCATTCACCCCGGAATATTTCAAAACCGACGAAGACGGGGTGCTTTTCCTGACCGGGCGGCCGTGGCATCACCGGTCCGGAGAATATGAGGGACGCATGACACCGCAGGACCTATCCCGTTTGGAAGACCGCTATCCGGCGATTGATGATCTGGCCACGGCGGCAAAGGCGCGGATTCCGCATTTTGCGTGGGAGTATCTCGACAGCGGCACCGGGCGCGATGAAGCGATGCTCTCCAACGAGGCGGCGCTGAAGCGGGTGCACTTGGTGCCGGAGTTTTTGCAAGGAGATCAGGCGCCGGAGACAGGCGTGGAGCTGATGGGGGAGCGCTATGCGTTGCCGTTTGGCGCCGCGCCGATTGGCATGTCTGGGCTGATTTGGCCGAAAGCGGAGATGATGATCGCGCGGGCCTGTGCGGCATTTGATATCCCTTATTGTTTGTCGAGTGTGGCGGCGGCCTCGATCGAGGATGTGGCCCCGCATCATGGCGGCAAAGGGTGGTTTCAGCTCTATCCGGCGCGCGATGAGGGGCTGCGCCGCGATGTGTTGCAGCGGGCGTGGGGCGGTGGGTTTAAAACGCTCGTGCTGACGGTGGACATTCCGCTTTCGTCGCGGCGCGAGCGGCAGCGGCGGGGGGGGCTTGGCATCCAGCCCAATGTCTCGAACCAGATGCTCAGCCATATCGTGGTGCGGCCCGGCTGGGCCCTCGCAGCGCTGCAGGGGGAGAAGGCCACGCTGGGCACGATTGCGCCTTATGCCAAGAGCCGCGATCTTGCGACGGTTCGGGCGTTTTTCGTCAACGAATGGTCCTGCAATCCGGACTGGGCCTATGTTGAATGGCTGCGGCGGGAGTGGCAGGGCAAGCTCGTGATCAAGGGCGTGCTGCACCCGCAAGATGCCGTGGCGGCGGTGGAGCGGGGCGTTGATGCGGTGTGGTGCTCCAACCATGGTGGGCGGCAGTTTGATGCGGCACCGGCCGCGATTGATGCACTGCCCTCGGTGCTCGATGCGGTGGTTGGCCGTGCACCGGTGCTCTTTGACGGGGGCATTCGCTCAGGGCTCGACATCGCGCGGGCGCTCGCGCTGGGGGCTGACTTTACGTTTGTGGGTCGCGCGCCGCATTATGGAGTGGGTGCGTTGAAAGAGCCGGGGGCGCATCTGGCGTTTCACATTCTGGCTGAAGACCTCAGGAACGCGATGCACCAGGCGGGAACGCCGGACCTTCAGACGTTGCGTCAGCGGCTCGCGCGGACGTGATGGGTCTTTTGCGCTGAAGTTTGCGACATATCTCGCGTCAGAGATGGAGAGAGATCAATGACCCCAAAAACCGCCGCCTGGATGGCCTGTGGTGTGGTCGCTGTCGGGATTGGCGGCAGCGCACTCTATGTGTCGCTCAATCAAGAGGCCGATGAATACGCCGAATGCCGTGTCACCCAAATCGCGGGCGGCGGGGCCACAATCGGCGGGCCGTTTGAGCTGATTTCTGAGACGGGGATGCCAGTGACATCGGCGGAGGTGATCGATGGGCCGACGCTGATTTACTTCGGCTATACCTTCTGCCCCGACGTCTGCCCGGTGGATCTGTCTCGCAATGCGGAGGCGGTGGCGCTCTTGGAGGACCGCGGGATTGATGCCGTTGAGCCGGTGTTCATCACCATCGATCCAGAGCGGGACACGGTCGAGCAGGTCGCGGCCTACACCGACTATATGCACGACCGGATGCTGGGTCTGACAGGCTCTCAGGAAGCGATCGACGCGGCGGTGCGAGCGTATCGCGTTTATGCTCGAAAAGTGCCCTCTGAGGATGAGTTTTACCTCATGGATCACTCCTCTTTTTCTTACCTGATGTCGCCTGCGGGCCTGTTGGAAGTGTATCCGTCAAACACGCTTCCGGACGCGATGGCTAATTCTCTGGAATGTTTCATAGAAAGACTATAATGTCGCAGTTCTGATATAAAACGGATCGTCTGGGGAGGCGCCGGTGAACGATATGACACCTGATGATTTGGGCGAGGACCGCACGCTTCTGCTTGTTGATGATGACGAGCCGTTTCTGCGGCGCTTGGCCCGGGCGATGGAAAAGCGGGGCTTTGACGTGAGCCCAGCGCTCAGCGTGGCCGAGGGACGGGCCATCGTTGAAAAGCAGCAGCCTGCCTTTGCGGTGGTCGATCTGCGGCTTGAGGATGGCAACGGTCTTGAGGTCGTTGAGCTTCTGCGCGACCGGCGAGCGGATGCCAAGATCGTCGTGCTCACGGGCTATGGTGCGATTGCAACCGCCGTGGCTGCGGTGAAGATTGGCGCGACCGATTATCTCTCAAAGCCCGCGGATGCGAACGACATCTTCAACGCGCTTCTGGCAAAGACTGAGGATAAGCCTCCACCGCCAGAGAACCCGATGTCGGCTGACCGGGTACGGTGGGAGCATATCCAGCGAGTGTTTGAGCTGTGTGACCGCAACGTCTCTGAGACGGCGCGCCGGCTCAACATGCACCGCCGGACGCTGCAGCGAATTTTGGCCAAGCGCAGCCCGCGCTAGAGCTTATCCCCGAACAGAAACTGGGCTGCCCTGTCGAGACGGACATGGGGCAGCCCTCTTGTATTCAGGCTTTCGAGTTGGGGTGGTGCAAAGACGGTCGCGGCAAAGCCTGCGCTGTCCCATGTCGGCGGCTCACTGAGAAGCCCCGCAAGATCAGCGGGCAACGTGCCCGGATGAATGGCAAGCTCCGCCCGGTCACTGTCGCGCAGCCCGCGCACCAGGTGCAGGGTCTGGCCGCCCCGCTCGACCTCTTGCTCTTGCGTGGCTTTGAGGGAGGCGAGCGCCATCGACTGGACCTCCGCCCCTGAAAACTTCGCGTTTGCAGCGGCCTCTTGCACCATTTGACCCATCAACTCCGCCAGCCGGTCATGCTGAAGGTGGTGCAGATGGTCGGCCTTGGTGGCGGCAAAGAGGATCCGATCCACCCGACGCCCCAGAATGGTGGAAAGCCAGCTGTTTTTGCCTGGGCGAAACGCGTTCAGAACACCGCTGAGCGACTCTCTCAGGTCGCGCACAGCTTCTGGCCCGGAATTCAGCGCGCCAAGCAGATCGACGAGGACTACCTGCCGGTCCACCCGCGCGAAGTGATCCCTGAAGAAGGGCTGCACGACCTGCCGACGGTAGGCCTCAAACCGCCGCTCAAAAGCGCGGTGCAGTGAGCCGTTGGGGGCTTGGGTTGGCGGCAACGGCGCAAACGTGAGCGCAGGGGAGCCCTCAAGATCGCCAGGCAGCAAGAACCGACCGGGCGTGATGTTGGCAAAGCCCGCGTCGCGGCAGTTGTGCAGGTACTCGGTAAAGGCCTTCGCCAAGTGCTGCGCCTCTACCTCATCCAGTTTCGCGGTTGGGTCGAGGTCTTCGACGACTGCGTGCCACGCCTCCGACAGTGCGGGTCGCGCGGCGATGGTTTTGAGCGTTTGGCTCGACCAGCGGGCATAGGTCGTCTCCAACAGCGCCAGATCTAGCAGCCACTCGCCGGGGTAATCGACGATATCGAGGTGGCTGGTTCTGGGGCCCGCGAGCGAGGCCAACATCCCCGCTGGCTGCACTTTAAACGACAGCCGCAACTGACTGATCGACCGGGTGGACGAGGGCCACTGCGGCGGGTCGGACAGCAAGGCCTGCTGGTGCTGCTCCAGCGCAAAGCGGGGTACCAGATCGTCAGGCTGCGGTTGTAGATAAGCGATCTCGAGCCGCCCATCGCGCAACACAGCTACCTGCCCCATCCGCGCCTGCGCCGTCAGGTTCGACACGAGCGAGGTGATAAACACCGTCTTTCCAGCCCGCGCGAGGCCCGTCACCCCTAACCGCGTCACCGGCTCAAACAGCATCTCAGAAACGCCCTCGCCCACGCGGCCCACGCCGCGGGTGAGCCATTTCGCACTATTGGTGACAGGGGTGAGAGGGTTCGGCGGTTTCACAAGCTCGATGTGGGGTAACACAGGCGCATTTGGAAGGGCTTGGCAAAGCCTATCCGCTTCGCTACCGCGCTGCCATGCCCCGCTATGCTCTCACGATTGAATATGACGGCGCACCCTTTGCCGGGTGGCAACGGCAGGCAGATCAACCTTCGGTGCAGGGCGCGGTAGAGGCCGCTTTGACCCGACTGACCGGCGACGAGGTTCTGATTCAAGGCGCCGGGCGCACGGATGCAGGCGTGCACGCACGGGGCCAAGTCGCGCATGTGGACCTCGCGAAAGACTGGCGGCCTTTTCGGTTGATGGAGGCGCTGAACGCTCATCTGCGGCCCGCACCGGTGGCGATTTTGGCCGTAGCTGCGGTGGCGGAAGACTTCCACGCACGGTTTTCTGCAGTGCGCCGATCGTATCTCTACCGTCTCACCCCGCGCCGTGCACCTTTGGCTCTTGAGGCGGGCCGCAGCTGGCAGATTCGCCACGCGCTCGATGTGAGCGCGATGCAGGAGGGCGCGGCGTATCTGATCGGCAAACACGACTTTACAACCTTCCGCTCATCAATCTGCCAGGCGCAAAGCCCGGTCAAAACGCTCGACGCCCTGGAGATCACGCAGGTGGGGGCAGAGATCCACTGCCACGTCCGCGCCCGCTCGTTCCTGCACAACCAGGTCCGTAGCTTCATCGGCACGCTTGAGCGTGTCGGCGCAGGCGCCTGGCCCGCCGCGCGCGTGGCCGAAGCCCTCGCCGCCCAAGACCGCAGCGCCTGCGGGCCGGTGGCCCCGGCGCAAGGCCTCTATCTGATGGAGGTCGGCTACCCGCATGAGCCAGACTGGGTTCAGGCCTGAAAGCCCCTCCCGCCCTTCGGTTGGGCCCAGCCCGCGCTGCGCGCGGGTCCGAAAGCCGTTGAGAAGCGCTTGAGGGCGCGGCTGCTCCCTCAAGTCGCCTCATCCAGTGTGGTGCTGTGAGTCGCGCCTGCCTCAAGGGTGCGCGGCTTCGCCGCCGCTATCGCGCCCTTGACCCCGGCCCGACTCACGTCTTCGTCGGTTTTGAAATATTCCGGGGTGAAACCAGCCGGCTCGCCGGAGGCGACGCGGCTGGTGAGGGGCAGCGCCCCTTTGCGCCGTTTCAGCCCCCGCGCAGCAGGTGCCCCTTAGGGCAACCACTTTTGCACGAAACGCACGGTCTTTTTCACTCGGTCGTTCTGGAAGAGCCGAGGGGTGTAGTACTGCCCCGCCGCGCGTTTGTTGACCTCTCCCAGCGTGGGATACGGGGCGACCATCGAGGTGATTGCGGAGATCTTCATGTTGTTGGCAATCGCCAGCGCCCAGACCTGGATGAGCTCTCCGGCCAGCGGGCCAACGATCGAAGCGCCAACCGGTTTGCCCTTCACCACCATGACTTTCACCAAACCTTCGGTTTTACCCTCAGCCACCGCCCGGTCGTTTTCGTTGAAGTGCCAGCGGAGGACTTCTAGGGCGCTCCCATGCGCCTCTTTCGCCTGCGCCTCCGTCAGACCGACCTGAGCGATCTCCGGATCGGTGAATGTGGCCCATGGGATGTGGCGGTTGGTGGCCTTTGCGGGCAGGCCAAAGAGCGCGTTGCGGATCACGATGCCCGCATCATAGCCCGCCTTGTGGGTGAACTGCAGGCCGCCCGCCGCGTCGCCGATGGCATAAACCTTGCGGTTGGTGGTGCGCAGACCCTCATCAACCTTCACCCCCGTGCGGGAGCGCTCGATGCCCGCCGCCTCAAGGTTGAGCTTGTCGAGATGCGCTTTGCGTCCCACGGCGACCAGCAGATGAGAGCCAGTCCAGGAGCGGCCCTGTTTATCCGTCACCGTTACGCCGCCTTCGTTGGAGATGCTCTCGACCAGCGAGCCCTCAACAATCTCGACGCCTTCGGCGCGGATTTTCTTGAGCGCGATCTCAGCAATCTCCGGGTCGTCTTTGCCCAAGGCGCGCATCCCCTCCAGCACGGTAACTTTAGAGCCGAGGCGGGCGTGGGCCTGCGCCATTTCCAGCCCGATCGGGCCGCCGCCGATCACGATCAGATGCTCGGGCTTGTCGCGGAGCTGAAAGATCGTCTCGTTGGTGTGGTAGGGCACAGTGTCGATGCCCGGAATGGGCGGCACAAACGGGCCTGAGCCTGTGGAGATCACGATGCGCCGCGCGGTGATCCGGTAGTTGCCCGCTTCCACCGTCTTGGCATCCACGAAAGAGCCGTACTCAGTGATCACCCGCACGCCGAGGCTTTCGAACCGCTCGACGCTGTCATGGGGCTCGATATGGCCGATGACGCTGGCGACATGGTCTTTCGCGGCGCTGTAATCCACCTGCGGAACGGTCGGGGTGATCCCGAAACCTGCACCCGTGGTCATGGCGTGGGCGGCTTTGCCGGCGGCGAGCAGGGCCTTTGAGGGAACGCAGCCATAGTTCAGGC
>JBCBGM010000008.1:0-71080 GCA_038526735.1 Pseudomonadota bacterium
TCATGTCGTCTTATGCGTATTATGGCGCTGCGGAGTATGATCTGAGCCGCGCCGCCGCGCAGCGCTTTATCGAGTTTGGCCCAGTTGGAATAGGGGTAGAGGCGCTCCACTTCGGCGAAGGTGTCGCCCGCATCCTTCAACCGACCCTCTTCCAGGTCATTCTCCGCCAGAACGTAGATTTCCTGGGGCTCCAGCGTCTCCAATGCGATTTCTTCGGTGCAGGCTACTAGCACCAACATCGCCAAAAGCATCAGAGCGAGACGCATCTTTCCCTCCGCAGACCGTGCGTACTGCGATACCTAATGGTGGGGGCGTTTGAAACACCCCCAACCCCACAAAGATGTCAGATTTTCACGCGGAGGCGGCGAGGGGTGCCGCATAGCCCGGAAGGCCAGCAACATCATGCTCTTGGCAGATGTCAAATGCCCAAGCGCCGGGTGTATCAAAGAGCTTGCGCAGCAAAGCGTTTGTCACGCCATGGCCCGCGCGGCGGCCCACGTACCGGCCCACGATCGGAGCGCCCGCGAGCGCGAGGTCCCCCACGGCGTCCAGCATCTTGTGTCGCACGCACTCATCCTCGTGGCGGAACCCTTCGGGGTTTTGCACCGCGTCCACGTCCACAACGATCGCGTTGTCGAGGGAGCCGCCCAGAGCGAGCCCTTGCTTTTGCAGCGTCTCAACATCCGAGGCGCGCACAAAGGTGCGGCTGTCTGCGAGGATGTCACAAAACGCGCCATTGGCCACGGTCATCCGACGTGACTGCTTGCCAATTGGTGTGTTTGGAAAGTCGATCTCGAAGTCGATCTCGAAAATCTCCGACGGCTCCAGCCGTGCCGTCGCGCCATTGATCTCGACACTCACAGGCTTGAGCACGCGCAGCACGCGGCGGCGTGCGCGTTGCATTTTCAGCCCAACCGCGAGGATCGCCTCGACGAAGGGCGCAGAGCTGCCATCCATGATCGGCACTTCCGGCCCATCAACCACGATCTCGGCATTGGTGACGCCCACACCCGCTAGCGCGGCCATCACATGCTCTACGGTCGAGATCGTCTCGCCGGCGTCATTCGAAAGCAGGGTACAAAGCTGGGTATCGGTCACCCGGTCAAACACCGCCGGAATGGGCGCACTGCCCGCGATATCCGCGCGGCGGAAGACGATGCCGTGGTTCACAGGCGCCGGGTTAATCACCAAACGTGCAGACTTGCCCTTGTGCAAACCAACACCGCGCAACTCTGCGGCGCTGGTTAAAGTGGTTTGAAAGTGAGTCTGCACGACGCTACCGCCTTTTTTGTTTTTTCGCTGACACGGTTAACGGAATGCTCCCGTGGGTTGTGTCGCAGTGCAATATAGCGATGGGTCAGCCTTTCGGACAAATCAATGAATATGTCCAACTGCAACAAAAGCAGCGTCTCTACACCAAAGGTCAAAAACAAAGCCCGCCCAGCGGTTTGCGGGGCGGGCCATTGCTATCATGCGAGGCTTTAGTTGGCCTGGCGACGCAGGAATGCTGGAATCTCCATCCGCTCCCGCTCATCGTCATCAAGGCCATCGGGCGCAGGCGCAACCTTCGGCGGGGTGCGCTGCGCGTGCGGCTCATCCCGATCAACGACACCGCTCATCCGGCTCATCAGCGAACCAATGCCAAACAGGGAAGAGCGATCCTCGGCAGGTTCCGCAACGGGCTGCGGACGCATCTGAGGCTCTTGCTGCACGGGCGCGGGCGCTGGTGCGGGGCGTTGGCGAGATTGATACCCTTCGGGCACCTTCTCTACCGCGCGCTGCAACCGGGCAAGCGTCTCGGGCGACGGCTCACCGGGCATAGACGGCTGCGGCGCGATGAACCCTTCAGACGGTGCATGCGCGACAGGCTGCGGCGCAACCGGCTCTTCGCGCACAGCAAAGAGCGACCCGGCCTGCTCTGGTTCTTGCATCATCGGAGCGGGGGCTGCCTGGGGTGCAGGCGTTGGCGCGGGCATCGGAGCGGGCGCCACCTCCTCACGCATCACGCTCTGCTGCGGAACCGCCACCGGCTCTGGGATCGGCGCGGGCGCAGGGCGTGCGGCGATCATCCGCTCTGCCTCACGCCGGGCTTCCATCACTTCCTTGCGCTGCGTCTCGACATCGATGCCGGTGGCAACGACAGACACGCGCACCACCCCCTGCAAAGACGGATCGAGCGTCGAGCCAACGATGATGTTCGCGTCCGGATCAACTTCAGAGCGGATCCGGTTTGCGGCCTCATCGAGCTCGAAGAGGGTCAGATCATCGCCGCCGGTGATGTTGATAAGCACACCGCGCGCGCCCTTGAGGCTGATCTCATCCAGCAGCGGGTTGGCGATGGCTTTTTCGGCAGCCTGCACAGCGCGATCTTCGCCAGAGGCCTCTCCGGTGCCCATCATCGCCTTGCCCATCTCATCCATCACTGAGCGGACATCGGCAAAGTCGAGGTTGATGATCCCGGGGCGGACCATCAGGTCGGTGACACCCTTCACACCTTGGTAGAGCACGTCATCCGCCATCATGAACGCCTCAGAGAAGGTCGTCTTCTCATTGGCGAGGCGGAAGAGGTTTTGGTTTGGGATGATGATCAGCGTATCGACATGCGCCTGCAGTTCAGAGACGCCAGCCTCCGCCAGACGCATCCGCTTGCTGCCCTCAAACTGAAACGGCTTGGTGACAACACCCACCGTGAGAATGCCCATCTCACGCGCGGCGCGGGCGACAACAGGTGCTGCCCCCGTCCCAGTGCCACCGCCCATGCCCCCAGTGATGAAGACCATGTGAGAGCCCGCCAAAGTATCGACGATCTCTTCAAGGGATTCTTCTGCAGCGGCGCGACCCACTTCAGGCTTCGCACCTGCGCCCAGCCCTTCGGTCACTTTCGCGCCGAGCTGGATTTTATTGTTCGCTTTCGAGCCTTGCATCGCCTGCGCGTCGGTGTTCGCGACAACGAAGTCAGCGCCCGCAAGCTCTTGCTCAATCATGTTATTTACAGCGTTGCCGCCTGCACCACCCACCCCGAATACAGTGATCCGCGGCTTGAGGTCAGACTGCTCCGCAATGCGGAGATTCAGGGTCATGGCCTGTCCTGCCTGTATAAGTTCTGCTCTACCAATGAGGCGATTTTATTTTTGGTGCCTCTGATTCGCTAAAGTAACGCAAACACTGAGTCGCGTCACGGTATTTGTGCAATTGAATCAATATGTTTGGCAGAGACTCATGGAGTCGAGACTCAGCTTCCAAGCCGCCCCTAAGACGTCTTTAACTTTAAGAACGAATCGAACGAATCTGTTTTCAAACAATAATTCGCAGCTTTTGCTCCACTCACCAGCTGTCTTTAAACCAGCGCAATGCACGCCTGAAGCGTTGGCCGCCTGCGCGATCATCGGGCATCTCAAAGTCCCAATACTCGTCCTGCGGCTTGGCGATGTGCAGCGCGAGACCCACCGCCGCCGAAAACGCGGCCTGGGTTTTGGCCTGAGGCAGACCCGGAATATAGACCGGCCGCCCGATCCGAACCTTTCGGCCCAGCACGCGCTGGGCCACGTCCTCTAGGCCCGGCGTTTGACTGCCGCCGCCCGTCAGCACAATCCGCCTGCCCTGCATATCGCCGAAGGATGCGGCATCGAGGCGATCGCGCACCGCCTCCAAAATCTCCTCAACCCGCGGTCGCATCACGCCGATCAGCTCCGAGCGAGAGATCTGGCTGCGCGACGCGTGACGGGCGTGATCCGGCACCGGCAGCTCGATCTGATCGTGGTCATCCATGGAGGTCGGCACAAGGCCGCCGTGCAACGTCTTGATCCGCTCAGCCACCGCTTGGGGCACGTCGAGGCCCTTGCAGATGTCATTGGTGACTGTGTCGCCGCCCAGACGCACCGAGTCCGCGTAGATCAGATGACGCTTAAGGAAGATCGAAAGGCCCGTGGTGCCACCGCCGAGATCAACGCAAGCGCCACCCAGCTCCAACTCTTCCTCAGTCATCGCCGACAGGCCCGCCGCATAGGCCGAGTGCACCAGACCCGAAAGCTCTAGATCGCAGCGACGGATACTTTGCAGCAGGTTGTGCACCGGTGCGTGGGAGACGGTCATCATATGCGTGTCAACGGTCAGATGCGCCCCGGTGAGGCCACGCGGATCAGACAGTCCGGTGCGGCTATCGAGGGTGAAGTTCACCGGCATCGCGTGCAAAACCTCACGCCCCGCACCGTAATCGGGCACATCGCAGGCGGCGAGGGCACGGCCGATATCGGCCTCTGAGACCTCACCATGCGCCACATCCGTGGCCCCCAGCAGCCCATAAGACCGTGGGCGACCGCCCGAAAAGCTCGCAATGACATGATCAACACGTGTGTCGGCCATCTTTTGCGCGGCCTGGATCACCGTACGCAACCCACGCTCCACCTCGTCCATCGAGGTGATCTCTCCGAGAGAGACCCCCCTCGACCGTGTCGTGGAGGCCCCAATGACCCGCATCGCCGCATGACCATCGAGGCGCCCGACGCCATCGGCCTTGGGCGCGCGCAGCTTGGCCACGTCGATGTCAAGCACGAGGCAGGTGATTTTTGTGGTGCCAATATCAACCACGGCAACGCAGCCACGCTTGAGGGCCGTCTCGCGCCGTTCCCGCATCGCACGCTGGGCGAGATAGAGGGTGTTTTGGGTCATTTATGCGTCCTCTTCGGGGGCAAGCGCCCGCAGGCGGCGCACCTCGCGCACAGCGTTATCGCTGAGCCGGATCACCGGGCGATCAGGTATGCGGAGGTCAACAAGGGTGATGTCTCGGTTCAAAAGCTCGGTGCCGCGATGCAGCGCGATGAGATAGGCCAGCGCATCTTGCGGGGCGTCTTCGGGCAGGTGCACTTGCTGCCCGTCGCCCAAATGCAGCGTCCAACGCCGCTCAGAGACACGGACGAGCGCATGTACCGGCAGCTCCAGCCCCTGCGCTTGCGCGGCAATGGTCAAACCCTCTTGCAGGGCGCTGTCTGCACCCTCGCCCATCAGTAGCGGCAACTCGGGGTGATCCTGCCGCATCGCGGCGGGCCGGATGTGACCGCCCTGGCCGTCCAAGAGCAAAAGGCCAGCGGCACTGCGCCAAAGTGCAACCGGGATGTGCTCACTAACGGCGATCGAGAGCACACCTTCACCGCTGGTGTCGAGCACCGCCGCTTGCACGGCGGGCAAGGCCTCCAGTTCACCGCGCAACGCATCAAGATCCAGTGACAGTGCCGAGGCTGGCAAACGCATGTTCGTGATAGCCAGCACTTGCTCTGCCGTATCCGCTTGCGCGCCCGACACAACCACACTGGTGAGCGCGAGGCTCGGATGATCCAGCACCGCAGATTGGACCGCCCCCACCGCGCCCGCGACCCGCGCCGCATTGCTGGGATGCAGCGCAACCGCTGCGATGACACCGATGCCACAGAGCGCGGGCAGCCAAACCGTGAGCGCTGAGCGCACCCCACGCGCAAACCAGAACCGCGAGAGTTTGTAGCGCCATTTCGAGGGGGCCGGATCTCTTACCACTACCGATCGCATGACGCATCCTCCACCAACCACCGGCACAGCGCGCCAAACGACATCCCCTCATGCGCCGCTTGCTCGGGCGACAACGATGTCGGCGTCATTCCAGGCTGCGTGTTTGTTTCGAGCAGAAAGAGGCCCGCGGCCCCGTTGCTCTCATCCCAGCGAAAATCCGTGCGAGAGAGGCCACGACACCCCAAAGCCCGATGCGCGCGGAGGGCGTAGTCCTGACACAGCGCAGTAATCTCCGCCGGAACCTCCGCCGGAACCACATGGCGCGACCCGCCGTCAGCGTATTTCGCATGGTAGTCGTACCAGCCCGAGGTCGCGATGATGTCCGTCACCGGCAAAACCCGGTCGCCAAGAACAGACGCCGTCAGCTCCCGCCCCGGCACAAACTGCTCCGCCATCAAACGATCCGGCGTGTCGGGCTCCAACTTTGCGGGCCCGTTTGCATGCTCATCAACGATATACACCCCAACGGAGGAACCCTCGCTTACCGGCTTTAGTACATACGGAGGCGCCATCGGGTGCGCAGTTTGTGCAGCGGCCTTTGTGGTCTCGACATCTTCCACCACCGGAAGGCCCGCCGCCCGAAACGCATCCTTCGCCCGGCGTTTGTCCATCGCCAGCGATGACGCCAGGATACCGGAGTGGGTGTAGGGGATGCGCAGCCACTCAAGGATGCCCTGCACCGCGCCATCCTCACCCCAACGCCCATGCAAAGCGTTGAACGCCACGTCCGGAGACACGTCTTGCAGACGCGCGGCCACATCTGGCCCCGCGTCGATCTCGACGACCTCGAATCCTTCTTCCCGCAGCGCGGCCGCCACGCCATTGCCTGTGACAAGAGACACCTCGCGCTCTGCCGAAGGGCCGCCCATCAAAACCGCGATACGGGGTGCTGCCCTGCTCGACATGGCACCCGCCTCAAAATCAGCCCCATTCTCGGGGTCTTAATGGGTGAGATTTTTCCCTACCCGCTTGATCTCCCACTGTAGCGAAATTCCACGTGTTTTCAAAACCCTTTTTCGGACCTCTTCGCCCAGAGTCTCCAGATCATTTGCTGTGGCGGTGCCAGTGTTAATCATAAAGTTCGAATGCATCTCAGACATCTGCGCGCCGCCAATGCTGAGGCCCCTGCATCCAGCCTCGTCAATCACCTTCCAGGCCTTCAGGTCCTGCGTGTCATCCGCCCGCCCGGTGGAGGAAAACCCCGCCGGATTGCGGAAGGTGGAGCCGCAGGAACGCTCTTTTGTGGGCTGCGTGGCATCGCGCTTGGCGAGTTGCTCGGCCATCCGCGCTTCGAGGGCTGCCGGGTCGCCCGCAGGGGCAGTCATTTCCACGCGGGTGATAATAAAACCGTCGGGTAGCTGTGAAGAGCGATAGGCAAAGCCAAGATCGGCCGACTCTATTCGCAAGGTCTCACCGCTGCGCGCCACCCCCTCGACCCCCGTGACCACATCCGCCATGTAAGACCCGTAACACCCCGCATTCATCGTCACCGCGCCGCCCATCGCGCCCGGGATCGTTCGCAAAAACGTCAGGTCGAGCCCCGCCGCCGCCGCCCGCTTGGCCACCTGCGCATCCAGCGCCGCCGCACCCGCAGTCACTCGATTGCCGTCAATCTCGATCCCATTGAACCCGCGTCCCAGCCGCGCCACGACCCCCGAGATGCCGCCATCGCGAATGATAAGGTTCGACCCAACACCAACCGGAAACACCGGAATGTCCTCCGGGCAGCCCCTCAAAAACGCGCTCAAATCCTCCACATCCGCAGGCTGAAACAGCACCTCCGCCGGGCCACCCACCCGCAGCCATGAGATGCGCGACAGGTCAAACCCGTCCGTCAGCGTGCCCCTCACGACTGGAAGTCTCTCCAAAAGGCTCATCGCACCTGCCTGACAATCCACCGCCACGCAAACCAGACCGGCCAGCGCAGCACACTCATCATCGCGATGAGCACCACACCGGCCCAGAGCGCCCCGTTTTGCCACCACACGCCTAGTAAAATCGGTGCCCCCACTGCCATTAATCCATAGGCTGCCCGCCAGTGGATGCGGTTTGGCATCAACGCAATCCCCGTCGCCACCACACCCCAAATGCCTGCCAGAACAAGAAAGAGCATCCCGCCCCTTTCAATGGTCCACAAATATGCCCGCCGGAGGCGGAACCGGGCGCCGTCAGGCGGCCAAAGACCGCGGCAACGCGTGCGCCCATTGCGTGATCGTGCCCGCACCGAGGCACACCACCATATCACCGGGTTGCGCCACGTCTGCAACCAACCGCGCTAGATCATCGGGGCTTTCAAGCGCGATCGCCCGCCGATGCCCGTGGTCGGCGATACCCGCCACAAGCGTGTCTCGCGTGATGCCCTCAATGGGCGCTTCACCAGCGGCGTATATGTCAGAGATCACGGCGACATCCGCTGCGTTAAAGCAGGTGCAGAATTGCTCAAACAGGCTCTCGACCCGGCTGTAGCGATGCGGTTGGTGCACCGCGATGACCTTGCCCTTGGTGGAGGCGCGGGCGGCTTTCAGCACCGCCTCAATCTCCACCGGATGGTGGCCATAGTCGTCGATGATCGTCACACCGTTGACCTCACCCACATGCGTAAAGCGCCGGTTTACACCACCAAACCCGGCCAAGGCGCGGCGAATATCCCCGTCCGAGAGCCGCAAATCCAACGCCACCGCAATCGCCGCAAGCGCGTTTTGCACGTTGTGATCGCCGGGCATCGGCAGGGTCAGCCCCTCAATCCGCCGCTCGCTGTCGCGCGTACGGGCCACGACGTCAAAATGCGCGGTCGTGCCCTCATAGCGCAGGTTCACGCCGCAAACGTCCGCCTGCAGCGAAAACCCATAGGTGATGACCCTCTTGTCCCCGATCCGCCCCACAAGGCTCTGGACTTCGAGGTGGTCAATGCAGAGCACCGCAGCGCCGTAAAACGGGATGTTGGCGACAAAGCTGTCAAAGGCCGCGCGCAAGGTGTCGAAGTCGCCGTAATGGTCCATGTGCTCGGGGTCGATGTTGGTGATGATCCCGATGGTCGCGGGCAAGCGCAGAAACGAGCCATCGCTTTCATCGGCCTCAACGACCATCCAGTCAGACGCGCCCATCCTCGCATTGGAGCCATAGGCGTGGATGATGCCGCCATTGATCACCGTGGGGTCGACGCCGCCTGCATCAAGCACGGCGGCGACCATCGATGTGGTCGTCGTCTTCCCATGCGTGCCTGCGACAGCAACGTTTGATTTCAGCCGCATCAACTCCGCCAACATCTCCGCCCGCCGCACAATCGGAAGACCCTCAGCGCGCGCCGCGTCCAGCTCAGGGTTGCCCGGTTTGATCGCGCTGGAGATCACAACGACCTCCGCCCCCGTCAGATTGTCTGCCGTTTGCCCCACAAAGGTGGTCGCCCCAAGCTCGCGCAACCGCTCCAAAATCGGCCCATCTTTCAGGTCAGACCCCTGCACCTGATAGCCGTGATTGAGCATTACCTCAGCGATCCCAGACATCCCGATCCCGCCAATGCCGACGAAGTGGATAGGGCCTATGTCTTGCGGCAGTCGTGTGGGGCGATGGATCACGGGCGCTCTCCTGAAGATGTGGCCTCTACAAGGTCTGCCAAATGGCGCGCCGCATGCGGGCGCGCGGCATTGCGGGCGGCGAGAGACATGCGGATCGCAACCTCCGGCTGAGACAGAATTTCGGCGATATGCGGTAACAGCGTGTCTGCCGTCAACTCCGATTGCGCGATCATCCGCGCCGCACCAGCCTCAACCAAAGGCCGCGCGTTATGGGTTTGATGGTCCCCGGCCGCATGGGCATAGGGGATCAAAATGGACGGGCGCCCAAGCGCGGTAATCTCCGCCACCGAAGAAGCGCCCGCGCGCGAAATCACCAGATGCGCCTGCGAGAGTCGCTCTGGAATGTCGTCGTAAAACGGGCGCACGTCGGCGGTGATGTTCAAGCTGGCATAGGCCTGCCGCACCGCGTCTTCATCCTCCGGGCGGGCCTGTTGGGTGATCTCAATGCGCGCACGCAACGCTTCCGGCAACCGCGCAATCGCCTCCGGCACCACTTGGCTCAAAACCTGCGCGCCTTGACTGCCGCCAAACACAAGCACCCGGACAGGGCCACTTTCGGGATGCGCATACCGCGCGCCTGCCCGCGACAGCACCTCCGAGCGCACCGGGTTGCCGAGATGGCGCGCATTGCTCCCCGCCCCCGAGGTCGGCCAAACGCCACAGGCGACCACATCCACGCGGTTCGCAAAGAACCGGTTCACCCGGCCCATCACGCCGTTTTGCTCATGAATGATGCGCGGGCTCTTCAGCAGCATCGCCGCCAGCATCGCCGGGATCGCCGGGTAGCCGCCAAACCCCGCCACACAGGCCGGGCGCGCGCGGCGCATCTGGCGCAAGGTGCTCAGCACCCCCAGACCAATCACAAACGGCGCGGTCAGCTTTCCAAGCACGCCACCCCGCGCGAATGTGGCAGATCGCACAACCCGCCGTTCCACCGCCTCTGGAAACCCGCCCGCGTAGCGCGCACCGCGCGCATCAGTCGAGAGCACCACGCGCCAGCCGCGCCCTAGCATTTCTTCCGCCAGCGCTTGCGCGGGGAACATGTGCCCCCCCGTGCCGCCCGCTGCGATCACCAAAAGCGGGGCGCTCATGCTTCAATGGTCCCAAAATATGCCCGCCGGAGGCGGCCGTCCGCGCGGCTCATCTGGCATTCCCTGCAAAAAACGCATCTTCCAAATCGTCCGTGGGGCGGGTGCGCGTGAGCGCAAAGAGAATGCCCAACGTGATCCCGATCGCGAGCACCGAGCTTCCGCCGTAAGAAACGAACGGCAGCGTCATCCCCTTCTCTGGCAAGAGCCGCGCAGAGACGCCGATGTTGATGAAGGCTTGCACGGCCACAAGCGTCACCAGTCCAGCGCCTGCGATGCGAATGAAGGGGTCTTTCTCCCGCCGCAGCCGCCAAAGGGCACGCACTGCGATGGTCGCGAACAGGGCCACGACGATCAGAACCATCACGAGCCCGTATTCCTCTGCCGCCACCGCAATGATATAGTCCGTGTGTGCGTCCGGCAGCCGCCATTTGATCTGGCCTTCGCCCAGACCCACTCCAAACAACCCGCCTTCCCGGATCGCGGCCTGCGCAAATCCGATCTGGCTGAGCGGATCAATCGCCGGGCTCAAAAACCCATCGATCCGCCGCGCCACATGCTCAGACGAGTTGTAGGCCAGAACCGCGGCGCTTAGCACAATCCCGCCCAACCCCAGCAGGATGAACATCGGCGCACCAGCGACGAACATCATCACCGCCCAAGCAGAGAGAATAAGCGTCGCCTGCCCAAAATCGGGCTGCATCGCGAGCATGAAAATCAAAACACCCGCTGTGATCGTCGCCAGAATACGGCCCGGAGGCCCTCCGCGTTCATAACTGCCAGCCATCATCCAAGCCGCCACGGCGACAAAGCCGGGCTTGAGAAACTCTGAAGGCTGCACCGACATGAACCCGAGCGAATACCACCGCACAGCACCCTTGCCGAAATCGGTTCCGAATGCGGGCAACAGGGCCACGGCGATGAACGCGCCCAAGAAGCCCAGCACGGCGCAGCGGCGCACCCAGACCATGGGCATGGCGGAAATCGTGAGCATGACTATCAGCGCCAGCATCCCAAACGCCGCTTGCCGCGTTACGTAATAAAACGGGCCCAGTCCATTGCGCTCTGCCAGGGGTGGAGAGGCGGCCTGCCCCAGCAAAAGCCCCAGCAAAAACAAGATCGCGACCAGCGAGAGGCTGGTCTTATCGACCGTGCGCCACCAACGCGGAAACCAATGCTCCAGCTCCGCCCGAGGCGCAGCTGCTACGTTCATATGTGTCATGTGAGCTGCTCGCCCGTATGATTTTGCCTCTGCGGTTCAGCCCTCGTTTGGATCGGGGCGGATACCACGTGAGAACGATACCCCTACTCGCGCCGCAAATCTACGCTTTCTGTGCGAGCATCACTGTATGCCCATGGGCCTTCGGGTCTTCGGCTATAAAGCCACGCAGTTGTAGTTCGTGCTCGGCGAGGATGGCGACATATTCGGATGGGTCGAGGGAGGCGTGATAAACGTGTTCAGTGCCGACGGTTCCCACGCGCTCTCCAGCTTCGGGGCCGCAGGTGAAAAGCAGTGCGCCGCCGGGGCGAAGGTGGTCGCAGACGCGGCTCAGGGTCTGGCGTTGCGCATCGGGCGTCAGGTGAAAGAACGAGTCCCACATCACGACGCCATCAAACGCTTGGTGAAGCGAAAGTGTGCGCATATCCGCTTGGATCGCAGTCACCTGAGGCAACCGCTCACGGAGCAGACTTAGCATGGCAGAGGACTGATCGACCCCCGTCACCTCAAACCCCCGCGCGACCAACCAAGCAGCAATCGGCTCTCCGCCGCCACACCCGAGGTCGAGCACATGCGCATCGGATGCCAATAAGGCCGCAAACCGCTCAAGCCATGGCCCCTCTACCCCCTCGCGGAGGCGAAACTGGTCCCACGCCGCCGCCTGCCGCTCATAGACCCCAGCGATATCCTCTGGTCCGCCGCTCATCCGCTGATCCGTTTATGCAGATAGGTGAGGAACGGGGCGAAATGCCGTGGGTTGGCGTTGCCCTCGTAGCGCGCGATCTCTGTGAAACCGGCACGCGCGTAGAGCGAAAGCATATTGGTGTTGCCGTACACCGTATCGGCATAGAGGTCGGTTAGCCCCATCTCGGCAGCAAGCTTAAAGCGCGCCGCCATGAGGGCAGAGCCCACCCCCTGCCCTTGTGCCTCTGGCCGCACATACATCCGTTTCAACTCGCCCGCTGTCGGGCTGATCTTGCGCAGGCATCCGGTACCCACACAGTGTGCGCCGCTCCATGCCATAAATGTCTGCCCTTTGGGCGGCGTGGCGTTTGGCAGGTCATCGAGGGATTTCTGAACCATCTCGTGGGGGTCAAGCCGCTCCCCACCGACCGACACAAACCGTGCGACGATGCCCTCAAAATAGGGCAGCAACAGTTCCGACATCACGGCACGGTCGCCCTCTTCAAAGGGGCGCAAGGTAGTCATCTCACATGCGCGGCGACCAACGCCTCAAACGCCTCGCCCCGCGACTCAAAACTCGGGAATTGGTCAAAGCTGGCGCAGGCGGGCGCTAGGAGCACCGTCTCGCCGGGCTGCGCATCGGCGACGGCTTGTCCGAACGCCGCCTCTAGCGTGCCTGCCACCGAGTGCGGTTTCTCACCCAGTGTACGCGCAAAAGCCTCCGCCGCGTCACCAATCAAATAGGCCTTCTCCACTCGATCCATCAGCCCCACGAGCGGCGTAATGCCCCCCTCTTTCGGGACACCCCCTACAATCCAGCGGATTTTGTCGAAAGCCTTGAGCGCCTGTTCGGCGGCATCAGCGTTGGTCGCCTTGCTGTCGTTCACAAAGCGCACGCCGTCTTTCTCTCCAACGATCTGGCAGCGGTGCCGCAGCCCACCGAAAGAGGCCATCGCCCCCTCGATCTGGCGCGGCCCGATGCCCAGCGCCCGACAGGCCGCATAGGCATGGCACGCGTTTTGATGGTTGTGCGCGCCCGGCAGACCGGTAAATCCGCGCATATCAAACGAGGTCATCTGCCGCCCGCGCCGCCACTCGGTCAGCCAGCCTTTGCGGGCAAACACGTGCCATCCATCGCCCGTCAGTTTGGTGTTGGAGACGCGGATGACCGGATCGCCATCACTCTCACGCTCGCGCATCTGCGCGGCCAGAAACCGCCCCTCCAGCTGATCAACGCCAATAATCGCGCGTTCCGGCCCGCCCTCGGCAAAGAGCCTGCGCTTCGCTGCAAAGTAGCCGCCCATTCCGCCGTGCCGGTCGAGGTGATCGGGGGAGAGGTTTGTAAACACCGCCACATCCGGCGCCAGCGCGCGGGCCAGTTCGATTTGGTAAGACGACAGCTCAAGCACGATCACATCGCCATCCTCACCCGGCTCCAGATCAAGCACCCCGCGCCCGATGTTGCCGCCCATCTGCGTGGGTCGGCCAATCTCTGCGAGCATATGGTGGATCAGGGCGGTCGTGGTGGATTTTCCGTTCGACCCCGTCACGCAAATCACGCGCGGGGGTGTGTCCATCTCCCCCCACTCGGGCGTCGCAAACGACCGAAAGAATAGCCCCACGTCGTTGTCGAGCACCGCGCCATGCGCTTGCGCGGCGAGCACCGCCTTGTGCGGCTGCGGATAGAGATGCGGGATGCCCGGCGAGACGATCAGCGCCGCGATGCCATCCCAGGGCTTGTCGCGGGTCAGGTCCTCCACGGCAAAACCCTCGGCCTCCGCCGCAGCGCGTGCAGCCTCGCCGTCATCCCAGCAAATGGGCGTTGCACCCCCCGCCTCCAGCGCACGCGCCGCCGCGAGCCCCGAGCGGCCCAGCCCCAGCACACCAACCTTGCGGCCCTGATATCCTCTCACCGGGATCATCGCGCGCTCACCATTCAATCGGTGCGCGGCGGCGGAAGAAGCCGCCCGTGGGCCCATCCTCAGGCAAGGTGGCGAGCCAAATCGCGGTGTCGGCGCCCTCTTCGGGCGTGCGCGGGGCCGAGGCGCCTCCCATCCGCGTGCGCACCCAACCGGGGCACATCGCGTTGACCTTCACACCGGGCGGAAGGTCCCTCGGCAACGCCTTCGTCAGCGCATTGAGCGAGGCTTTCGCCACGCCATAGGCATGCGGCCCACCCAGCCCTTCGGCAAAACTGCCCCAACCGGAAGAGACATTGACGATCCGCCCCCAGCCTGCCTCGCGCATATGCGGCAGGGCGGTCGCGATGAGGTAGAAGGGGCCGTGCACCATCACCTCCATATGCTCCTCAAACCCCTCGGGGTCAGCAAGCATCGAGCCCTCCCCGAGCACCCCGGCATTGTTCACGAGGATATCGACGCCCTGTGCGGCGCAGAAGCTTTCGGGGTTCTGCAAATCACACCAAACAGCCTCCGCCCCGATCTTTTCGGCAATAGGCGCCGCGGCCTCAACATCCCGGGCACCCATGCGCACACGGATGCCCTGCGCCACAAGCCCCTCACAAATCGCGAGGCCGATGCCGCGGTTTCCGCCAGTGACGAGTGCTGTTTTCATGGTGTCAAAGCCCCGCTCCTGCGCTCATCAGCTCACTCGCTCCACGCGGTCTAGCAACCACTGCACCCGTGCGTCGAGCGGTAGTTTAGGCAGCACTAACACCTCATAGCCGCGTACCAGATAGCCCTGCCATAGCCTGTCTGCCTCTGCCACCGCATCCTCAAAGCCATGGGCACGCTCCGCGTCCTTAACATAGATCTCGGGCCAAGGCGGGGCGAAGAAAACCTCTCTGGCGTACGGCAATTGCACCTCGGGGACCCGCTCCCCCAGATGCTTCAACGCTTCCTCAGCATCAATACGACTGCGATCAAGGAACACAGTGGTTGTCAGCGCTTTCAAGCCACGCAGATCCGCATCAGCATAAGCGATACACGCATGTGCAAAGCGCACTGGTTCTTGTTGTGGATCGATCCCTGACCGCACCACCCGACGCCCCGGTTCCGGAAGTGTGGCATAGCCCAGCGCGCTCAGCTCTGCGATCAAGGTGGACTTGCCGCCGCCAGAGCATCCGGAAACGACAAAAAGAGTCACACCCTCACCTCAACTTCAACGTCGCCAGGCCCACCAGCGCCAGTACCAAGCTTATAATCCAGAAGCGGATCACGATGGTCGACTCCGCCCAGCCTTTTTTCTCGAAGTGGTGGTGGATCGGGGCCATCAGGAACACCCTCTTGCCGGTGCGTTTGTAGACGGCGACCTGGATGATGACCGACAGCGCCTCCACCACGAAGAGCCCGCCGATGATCGCCAGCACGATCTCGTGCTTGGTCGCCACCGCAATCGCCCCCAGCGCACCGCCCAAAGCCAGCGATCCGGTGTCGCCCATGAACACCGCCGCGGGGGGTGCGTTGTACCACAAAAACCCGAGGCCCGCGCCGATGATGCCGGCGCAGAAGACTGTGATCTCTCCGGTGCCCACCACGTAATGCACGTCGAGATACTGCGTGAAATCGACCCGGCCGATAAGGTATGCGATCACTCCAAAGGCCCCCGCCGCGATCATCACCGGCATGATCGCAAGGCCATCGAGGCCGTCGGTCAGGTTCACCGAATTTGCCGCCCCCACGATCACGATCATCGCGAAGGGGATAAACAGGAAGCCAAGGTTCAAGAGAAGGTCCTTGAAAACCGGAAAGGCGAGATGGCCGGAGAGCTCTGGCACATGCATCTGCGTCGCCCACCAGCCCGCAACGGCGGCAATGCCAAAGCCAATACCCAGCCGCATCCGCCCCGACAGCCCTGCATGCGTTTGCTTGGTGACCTTGGCGTAGTCATCGGCAAACCCAATCAGCCCAAAGCCCAGCGTGACCAGCAGCACCATCCAGACATAGCCATTGTCCCACCGCGCCCAGAGCAGGGTGGAGATCATCAGCGCCACCAAGATCAGCAAGCCGCCCATGGTCGGCGTGCCCTGCTTTTCGAGCACGTGCCGCTCTGGCCCGTCAGTGCGGATCGGCTGGCCCTTGCCCTGCTTGCGCCGCAGCACGTTGATCATCGGGCGCCCGAAGAACAACCCAATGAAGAGCGCGGTGAAGAACGCCCCGCCCGAGCGGAAGGTCAGATAGCGAAATAGGTTGAACACGTCGCCGCCGTCAGAGAGCTCAGTGAGGTAGAAAAGCATTAGGTCTCTCCGTCAGCAAAATCGTCGGCGCGCACGGCCTGTCCGATGTCTTTGAGGGCCTCGACAACCCGCGCCGCGCGCGAGCCCTTGGACCCTTTCACCAGGGCCACATCGCCCGCGTCTACGAGTTTGGGGGCACGCTTGGCCAATCCTTCAGCCTCTGCAAACCAATGCCCGCGCTTTTGCGGCGGTAGGGCGTCGTAGAGCGCTTTCATCAGCGGCCCGGCGCAATGCACGCGGTCGATCTTGGCGAGTGTCGGGAGCGTGGCGATCTCCGCGTGCATAGCATACCCGTGCTTTCCCAACTCAAGCATGTCAGTCAAAAACGCGACCCGTCGGCCCTTTGAGACACGGCCAATGCCGTGCTGCGGCTCCACATCAACGAAGGTTTCGAGAGAGGCGGCCAGTGAGGTTGGGTTGGCGTTGTAGGCGTCATCGATCAGGAGGATCGCGCCGTCGATAGCTCCCTCGCCCAGATCGATCCGCCAGCGCGCGCCACGCCCCTCGGGCGCCTCCCATTGGCCCAAAGCAAGGGCTGCTTTCGTGGGGTCGGCACCCGCTGCGGCCACAGCTGCGAGGGCACCCAGAGCATTGGTGGCAAGGTGACGGCCTGGGGCACCGATGCGAAACAGGATCGGTCTGTCCGAAAGCTGCGCATCGACGAGGGTTGCGCCAGAGGCAACCCGCACGGATTGCAAGCGGTAGGCCGCCGCTTCGCTCTCCCCAAAGGTAATCGCCTTAAAACCGCCGCGTTCAGCACGCGCCTCCAGGATCGGATACGTCCCGACATCGCACGGCAAAACAGCGACGCCCCCTGCTTTAAGGCCTGAGAGGATCGAGGCCTTTTCATGGGCGATCCCTTCGATGTTCTCAAAGTTCTCGATATGCACGGGCGCTACCGTGGTGATCATCGCCACGTCGAGCTGGGCAAGATCTGCGAGCGGTGCGATCTCTCCGGGGGCGTTCATGCCGATCTCGATCACCGCAAACTCGGTCTCACGAGGCATCCGCGCGAGCGTGAGCGGCACACCCCAGTGGTTGTTGAACGATTTATACGCTGCATGCACCCGCCCCTGCCCCGCGAGCATCTGGCGGAGCATCTCTTTGGTGCCGGTTTTCCCGACCGATCCGGTGACCCCAATAACCTTGGCCTTGGTGCGCATCCGGCCCGCATGACCCAGCGCGCGGAGGGCCTGAAACGTGTCGCTGACGACGACCAGCGGCGCATCTTTCGGAACATCGGGCGGGATTTCACTCACCAGCGCCCCTGCCGCCCCCGCCTTCAGCGCGCTTGCGACAAACTCATGCCCGTCGCGGCGGTCTTTCAACGCAATGAAGAGCGCGCCTTTGCTGATCTCGCGGCTGTCGATGGAGACCTGTGTGACCTCAAAGTCGCGCGTCGCATATCCGCCCGTGGCTTCGGCGATTTCATACCCCGTCCACAGGCTCATACCGACGCCCCATCGAGCGCTGCGACCGAGACGCGCGCTTGTTCAGCGTCATCAAAGGGCAGGATCTCCTGCCCGACGATCTGCCCGGTTTCATGGCCTTTTCCGGCGATCAGGAGCACGTCATTTGGCCCGAGCAGGTCAACGCCCGCCAGAATAGCCTCCGCTCGGTCGCCGATCTCTGTCGCCTCGGGGCAACCTGCCATCACGGCTTTGCGGATTGCCGCGGGCGGTTCGCTGCGGGGGTTGTCGTCGGTGACGATCACCACATCCGCATAGTCAGCCGCAGCCTTACCCATCAAAGGGCGCTTGCCAGGATCGCGATCTCCGCCCGCGCCAAACACCACCGCAAGACGGCCCGCAACATGCGGACGAAGAGCTTTGAGCGCAGTCTCTAGGCTGTCAGGCGTATGGGAGTAATCAACGTAAATTCCCGCGCCATTGGCACGGGTCGCGGCATGCTCCATCCGCCCTCGTACCCCGGTGAGCTGCGGGAGGGTGGCGAAAACCTCCGCCCGTGGCGTTCCCGTTGCCAGCGCCAGACCTGCGGCCAGCAAAACGTTTTCAGCCTGGAACCCGCCGATGAGACCGAGCGAGACCCGGTGCTGCGCCCCTTCAAACGCAAAGGTCACATCCTGCCCCCGCGCCGTGAATTCGGTGGAGATGAGCTGCAAATCCCGCGCTGAGCGCCCAACCTCTAGCACGCGGCATCCCCGCGCTAGCGCTGCTTCGCCAGCCGAAAAGGCGACCGGATCATCCACGTTGACCACTGCTGTGGCGCGCTCTGGCAGCAACGTATCAAAGAGGCGCAGCTTCGCGGCCGCATAGGCCTCCATCGTTTTGTGGTAGTCGAGATGGTCGCGCGACAGATGCGTGAACGCCGCCGCCTTCAGCGCCACCCCATCGAGCCGTCGCTGATCAATGCCATGAGACGACGCCTCCATCGCGGCATGGGTCAAACCCTCCTTCGCAAGATCGGCCAAGACACCGTGCAGCGTGATCGGCTCAGGCGTGGTGTGCGCGAGGCTGCGGGTGACAGAGCCCTCAACCCCAGTCGTCCCGAAATTCACCGCGGTTTTGCCCGTCAGCACCCAGATTTGGCGCAAAAACGTGGTCACGGACGTTTTGCCGTTGGTGCCGGTCACCGCCACCATCGTCTCGGGCTGCGCATTAAACCAATGGGCGGCGGCATGGGCCAACGCCTTGCGCGGATCGTGGCTGACTAACACCGGGATGCTGTCCGACAGGCCCTCAGCCTCCAGCCACGCCATCCCAGCACCGTCGGTCAGCACCACAGCCGCCCCCATGCGGATCGCGTAGGGCACAAACTCCACCCCGTGCACCGTGCTGCCTGGCAAAGCCGCAAACAGGTTGCCAGGCTGCACCTTGCGGCTGTCCACCGCCAGGCCAGTGATCGGTGCGCTCAAGCTGGGGCCAAATTGCGCCGCTCTGTCGAGAAGGCCAAGTTGGGCAAGCCGTTCGAGCACGTTTGTCTCCGATGGGTTGCGGGCGCGACCCTGCGCAACCCGATCAGACATCACTGCGCCGGTGCTGAGGTGAAAAGCAGGCTCGCCGGGGCGCCCGAGGGCACCTCCCGTGCAGGCCGCATGTTGAGAATCGGCACCAAACGCCGGAGCAACCTTGCTGATGCGGGCGCCGCGGTCCACCCGGCGGTGCGCTTTGTCACCCGCCCGACCTGAACCTCCGGCTCATCAAGCGTCAGGACCAAGACATACCGCGGGTCATCCGCCGGAAAAACACCGGCGAACGTAGAGATCACTTTATCCTCGTCATACCCGCCCGAGGCGGAGGGCTTTTCCGCCGTGCCGGTTTTGCCCGCCACCGCATAGCCCGGCACAGCGGCAAAATTTGCGGTGCCCGCCGGCTCATCCACGACGCGGCGCATCATCTCAAGGATTTGCGCGGCGGTTTCTTCAGATATCACCCGCTCACCCAAGTCGCCCTCCCCCGCCAAAAGCGTCGGCTGCACCATGTGCCCGCCGTTGGCGAAAGGAGCATAGGCCGCCGCGAGATGCAGCGGCGAGACGGAGATGCCGTGGCCGTAAGAGATCGTCATCATCGACAGCTCTGACCAGTTGGCCGGATAGATGGGCCGCGCCGTGCGTGCCTCTGGCAGCTCCACGCCTGTGGTCGTGAGCAGGCCGAGCCGCGCAAGATACCGCTGCTGCGCCTCGATGCCCGTCAGTTGTGCAAGGCGCGCGGTGCCTACGTTGCTAGATTGCACGATGACATCCGCCAGCGGCATTTCTGGATCCATCTGGTGAATGTCAGAGATGCGAAAGCGGCCCCAGCGCAGCGGCCCTTGCGTCTCGATCAAGGTCTCAGGCGTGGCGGCACCCGCCTCCATCGCAATGGCGGCTTGGAAGGGTTTGAACGTCGAGCCTAGCTCATAAACGCCCTGTGCCGCGCGATTGAACAGCTGCGCGTCGCCGCCCTCACGCCCATAGGGCGGGTCGTTGGGGTCAAAGTCGGGGAGGGAGACCATCGCGAGGATTTCACCGGTATGGGCATCCATGAAGATGCCAGATGCCCCAATCGCGGTTTGCCGCGCCATCTCAGAGGCAAGCACCTCGCGCATCGCTGACTGCAACCGCAGATCAAGCGACAGGCGCAGCGGCTCAGCAGTTTCGCCGGGCGAGGAGAGGCGCTCATTGAAGGCAAGCTCTAACCCGCTTTTTCCGATAATCTCAGCTGCTTCCGCACTCACGCGCTCAAATCGTGCACCGCCAACGATGTGGCTTGCCGCCGCCCCAGCCGGATAGACCCGCACCTGCCGAGGGCCAAAGAAAACACCGGGCTGCCCGAGGTCATGCACCGCCTGCGCTTGCTCCGGAGAGACGCGGTGCGCGATCCAGTGAAAGTTTCCTGCCCCCTCAAACCGGCGCGTCAAAGTCGCCGCATCGAGCCAGGGGAAGATCTCTCCGAGCCCTTCGGCCACCCGCGCGCGATCCACCATTTGCCGGGTTTCGACATAGACGGAGGTCGCGGGCGCGTTGGTGGCGAGCACCGCGCCGTGGCGATCTACAATATCCGCACGATCGGCGCGCAGCAGTTCCGCACTCGCGGCACGGACCGTACTGGCCGGGTCCGTCAAAGACATGGATGCCATGCGCAGCCCCACCGCTCCGAACGCGACAGCCATGATCGTCGCCACAATCACCAAACGGTTCTCCGCGCGTTTGCGCTCACGGGTGCGGGCCTTGCGCAGGTTGCGGGCGCGACGCTCGGCCTCTTCCACATCCGGATCTTCGCCCTGCGCGCGCGCCGCGATGATCTTCGCGAGGGGGCGCAAGGGCACGCGGATCATTGCGCGGCTCCGGTCAGGACCAGCGCTTCTTGCAGGGTCATCGGCAGCGTTGGTTTGCGCGGCGGAGCCTCGCTGCGCGAAATCTCAGAGGGGTACGGGATTTGCTCGGCGCGGCCATAGTGGCCCGGATCAGCGGGCATCAGGCCCAACACATCAACATGTTCCGTCACCAGTTGGGCGAGGCGTTCGGGGCGGTTGAGATAGGCCCATTCGACCTCAAGCATCTGGAGCGTCTCGCTTTCAGAGGCGATGGCCGCATTCAGCGTGCGCAGCTCTGCCCGCACAGCCCGCGTCTCATAGTTCACCCGGTAAGCCCAGGTTGCCACCACGACTACAGCCATGGTGATGCACAAAGTCACAAACGCTCTCATATCCGATCCTCCGCGATGAGTTTTCGGTCTCTGCCCGGCAGACCAAGGCCTGCAAAATCAATGAGTTGCGCCGGAGCATCCGTGCGCCGCGCGGCGCGCAGTTTTGCGGAGCGCGCGCGCGGGTTTGCAGCGAGCTCTTCGGCGTTTGCGGTCACTGCTTTGCGCCCGATCATCTCGAAACTCGGTGCCGCGAGAACAGCCGCAGGCGCATGCCGGTTGCCGCCCTCGCCGCGACTTGTGGCGCGGGCGAACATCTTTTTGACGATGCGGTCCTCCAGCGAATGGAAGGTCACGACAATGAGCACACCACCGGGCTTGAGCACCCGCTCCGCCGCAAACAACGCGCGGGCAAGCTCCACAAGTTCAGCGTTCACGGCAATCCGCAGCGCCTGAAAACTGCGCGTGGCGGGGTGCGGATCACCGGGTTTTTGGCGGGGCAAGACATCGGCAATCGCCTTAGCCAAGCCAGAGGTTGTGTGATGCGGGCGCGTCTTGAGGATCGCTCGCGCGATTTTGCGGGAGGCGCGCTCTTCGCCATACTGGAACAGCACATCGCTGAGATCAGCCTCAGTGAGCGAATTCACAAGGTCCGCCGCACTCTCCCCGTCCTGCGCCATGCGCATGTCGAGCGGGCCATCATGCCGGAATGAAAATCCGCGCTCTGCCTGATCGAGTTGCATCGACGAGACGCCGATATCGAGCACCACGCCATCCAGCTGCTCTGCCCCCTGTTCTGCCGCAAGCGTGTCGAGCGACGAAAACGTCCCCGGCGCAAAGCTGAAGCGGTCGCCGTAGGCTGCCGCCCAAACCTCTGCCTGCTTGCCCGCCTCTGGGTCACGATCCACGCCGATCACGCGATCCGCACCAGCATCGAGCAGAGCGCGGGTGTAGCCCCCGGCCCCAAGCGTGCCGTCAAGCCACACGCCCTGTACGGGAGATGCAGACTCAAGCACCTCATTGAGTAAAACTGGGATATGCGGCGGGCGCTCCATGATCATCCGCCAAACTTCTCTTCGACCGATTGCAGGAGGGCGTATAGGTCAGAGCCATCCTCTTCGGCGATGGTCTGCTCCAGGTCAGCGGCGTCGGCCTCATAGGCCTCCGGCGACCAAATCTCGAAATTCTCGGTCATGCCGACAAACACCGCCTCATCGGCAATGCCCACGCGCTCACGCAGCTTTTGGCTGAGCACGAGGCGCCCGCCGGGATCGACATCCAGCTCCACCGATTGCGTGGAGATCAGCCGAGACAAAGCCTTTTTCTGCGGAGAGAAGCGCGGGAGCTTGGCAACAAGCGCATCAAGGTAGGCGGCACCCTCCAGCGTATACCCCTCAAGGCACCCGGGCTGACGGCCATAGAGAAGCACAACTTTCGGAGGCAGACCGTCCGCCCAATCCGGGTCACCAGCTTCGAGGACTTTGCGGAACGGCGCAGGCATGGAGACACGGCCCTTGCCGTCCACCTTATGCCGCCATTCACCGCGAAACGTCTTCGCCACTGCCCTGCCCCTTCACTGCCCTTCGGCGGAATGGAAAACGGCGGAACGCGCTGCTCTTCGCGTCCCGCCGCCTGTCCCCCGAAAGGCCACCCAATGCCCGGCCCGTTGTTTTCACGGGTCCCGGCGCGGGCCCTTTGGATGCAGAGAGGCGGCCGCCTGTATGAAACCTGCTCTGGTCTTTGTTTTGATTGGTTCCGCCAGTCTGTGCCGACGTGATCCGAGTAAGACCGCTTCACTGCCTGAAATGGGTATACATGGAACTACGCACCACTCAAAGGGAAAAAGTGGTCAAAACAAGAAAAAACACAGTAATTCGCGTACGACCAAGAATAGAAATCCAGATATGCGCAGCCCCACGTGCGCACCCACTAGATATAGATTTTCGAGAAAATGTGCGGATGGCCTGTAAGCCGGGTTCTGTCCGGAGGCGAGCCTCCTGGACGGTCATTCATCTTGGCAACGCGTTGCCGCGCCACTCTTCGCGGCCAACCCGGACCAGTGGGGCGGAGCGGCCCTGGGCATGTGCCCGCCTGGTCCCTATTCGGCCTTGCTCCTGGCGGGGCTTGCCGTGCCAGCCTTGTTACCAAGGCCGCGGTGGGCTCTTACCCCACCGTTTCACCCTTACCCCGTTGCCGAGGCGGTCTGTTCTCTGTGGCGCTGTCCCTCGGGTTGCCCCGGCCGGGCGTTACCCGGCGCCATCGCTCCTGTGGAGCCCGGACTTTCCTCACCACGGGACACGCCCGCGCGCGACCGTCCAGCCATCCGCACCGCGCGGCGTTAGACGACGGGCGCGCGCCGGTCAATCGCTGGGTGCCTGTCAGCGAGCTCTTCAGCGAGGGTCAGATCGGCGAGGGAGGGGCCATCGCCCAGCGCCTGCGGGCGAAACCGGAGGCGGAAGACATCGAGGAGAGTGTCAAACTCCGTATCCGGGTCATACCCCGCCCGAATGAGCGCCGCGAGAAACCGCGCCCGCCCGTTGCCGGGCCACGTGCCTTTGGCGGCGTGGTTCAGTGAGACAGCAAGACCCGACAACGCCAACTGCTCCCACGGAAACAACGGCCCCGGATCGCCCTTGCGGCCGGGCGCAACGTCCGAATGCCCGAGAATGCGGTCGGGTGAGAGGGCATAGCGTGCAGAGATATCCAACAGCAATTCAATCAGCGCCACGATTTGCGCATCAGGAAAGGATGCAGACCCATCATTCACCAGCTCAATCCCAATGGAGCGCGAATTCACATCCCGCTCCCCGGCCCAATAGGACCGCCCCGCATGCCACGCCCGCCGATCCTCCTCGACGAGCTGCGCGACCCGCCCATCCTCGGCAATCAGGTAATGGGCAGAGACCTCATGCGCCGGATCGCACAAACGCTCTAAAGACTCCGCCTCATCGAGCACGGTGTAATGAAGGATCACCATATCCGTTGGCGCGCTCTTGCGCGGGCCATGGTTTGGGGAGGGGTGTTGGCGTATGTCCATGCTTCGTAGGTAAGAATTGCACATAGGGGGTCGCAAGAGGTGCCGTATCAGAACCGTGTTCACCCGAATGGGAGCCTTCATGCCGTCGCAGCGCGCGGCGGGATGATGGGCAACCGGGGTGGGCGGATCCATGATGCGGCGGGGCAAATCGTCCGCCACCATGCCTCAAAGCGCTGGATTGCTTGTGTGCTGCAGTTCAAAGGGCGGCAGCGGCAGGTGATGGGGGACAGCTACACCGAGCTGTTCTTTCATGATGAGGCGGTCGCCCTCGCTGCAGGGCACCGCCCTTGTTTTGAGTGTCGCCGTGTAGACGCGCTGTCCTTCGCCGCCGCTTGGAGGGAGGTGCATGGGGGTACGGGCAAGGCCGACGCAATGGATGCTGTTCTGCACCCCGCCCGTCTGGCACCGCCGCACGCCGCCAACGCAAACACCCTTCCGAACGGAACGGTCATCCAAACCGACAGACCGCATTTGTTGTGGGGGGACTTGGCCTTTCCCTGGACGTGGGAAGGCTATCGCGCACCCATCTCTCGCCCAACGGGGAAAGTTACCGTTTTGACCCCGGCCCCGGTCGTCGCGGTTTTGCGCGCGGGGTACCGCCCGCAGGTCGCTTGGCCCGCAGGCTTTGCCCCGGATCCGCCTTGAGTGGTGCTGCATCCTCTGCCGCGATCTTCACCCCAAGCTGATCGCGTAGAACCTTCGATTTGATCTCTTCCACATCCCCGCGCCCCAACTGCCCCAGCTGAAACGGCCCGTAGGAGGTGCGGATGAGCCGGTTCACCTCCAGCCCAATCGCCTCAAACGCGCGGCGCACCTCTCGGTTTTTGCCCTCGCGCAGGCCTACGGTGAACCAGGCGTTAGCGCCCTGGGCGCTGTCCTCTTCAATACTCATCGGCTGAAACCGCTCGCCCTCGACGGTGATGCCCTTGCGCAACCGCTCAAGCCCTGTCGCATCGGCGCGCCCCTTGGCGCGCACCCGATATTTGCGGACCCAACCGGTGGAGGGCAGTTCGAGCTTGCGCTTGAGCTCACCATCATTGGTGAGCAGCAAGAGACCTTCCGAGTTAAGATCGAGCCGCCCCACGCTCATCAGGCGGGGCAATTCGGGGGGGAGCGCGTCAAACACCGTCTTGCGCCCCTTCTCATCCCGCGCCGTGGTCACGAGGCCCGAGGGTTTGTGGTAGCGAAAAAGCCGAGGCCGGTCTGCCTGCGCGAGCGGAGCGCCATCAACTGTAATCTGGTCCTTGGCGGTCACATTCAGCGCCGGGCTGTCGATCTTGCGGCCGTTGACGGTGACCCGCCCAGCCTCGATCATCCGCTCCGCCTCGCGCCGAGATGCAACGCCCGCACGGGCGAGCACTTTGGCGATCCGATCACCGTTTGGGGTTTGTTCTGACATGGGGTGCGGGGGATCATGGAAGGGCAACCGGGTCAAGGGGCTCTGCCCCTCTGTCGGGCTGCGCCCGCCATTCACCCCGAGGTATTTCACTCAAGATGAAGGGGCTTGGGGTTTGCGACAAGTCGGGCTAGCCACGAGCATGGTGTTTCAAAGCTTCATGCCTTTGGCCTTGGAAGAAGCGCGTGCAGCCGGTGCGCGCGGCGAGGTGCCCGTCGGCGCTGTGCTGAGCAGCGCAGGCGGAGAGGTTTTGGCACTGGCAGGCAACCGCACGCGCGAATTGGCCGATCCGACGGCCCATGCAGAGATGTTGGTTATTCGGCACGCCTGCGCGGCGTTTGGCTCTGAGCGGCTGATCGGCACCACTCTGACCGTCACGCTGGAGCCCTGCCCGATGTGCGCGGCAGCGATTGCGGCGGCGCGGGTCTCTCGCCTCGTATTTGGCGCGTCTGACCCGAAGTCGGGGGGCGTTGAGGTTGGCCCGCGCATCTTTACCCACGCGCAGGCGCATCACGTGCCAGAGATCATCTCTGGCGTGGGTGAGGCGGCTTGTGCGGCGCTTCTTAAGGAATTCTTCAGCAAATTGAGGGACTGACGCGCGCCCGCACCCGGCGGGTGGTTTTGAGTTTCAGGAGTGTGGCGTGCTCAGCGTATCACAAATCACCGCGCAGATTCTGCGCGTCGAAGGTGGGTTTTCGGACCATCCAAATGACCCCGGCGGGCCCACGAATTATGGCGTGACCCTCAAAACGCTGCAGGGCCTTGGCCTCGATCTCGATGGCAACGGCACGGTTGATATCGACGACCTGCGCCGCCTGACGCCCGAGGGGGCGGCGGAGATCTTTACGCAGCATTACTATTTCAGGGCGCGCATCGACCAGCTGCCGCCGCATCTGCGCGCGAGTGTCTATGACATGAACGTCAACGCGGGCGCACGGAGCGTCCGCCTCCTGCAAGAGCTGCTCAACCGGCTGGGCTTTGGGCTGTCGGTCGACGGGCAGATTGGGCCGAAGACGCGGGCGGCGGCTGATACGGCAGAGACCAAACACGGCACGCTCTTGCGCGACGCCTACAGCATCGCTCGGCGCAACTACTATTACGCGCTCGGCGATAGCGCCCCGAATCTGCGGGTCTTTGCCAGGGCGCAGGACGGCACCAAGGGCGGGTGGATCACGCGGGCAGAACATTTCATGGCAGACCGGTTTCACCTCAGTGCAGCCGAACACAAACAACGAGTGGCGCAATGGTAACAGAGTTTCTCAAATCAATGCTGGGCGGCGGGGCCCGTCAAATTTCAGGCGCGGTGACGGATGTGGCGGAGGTGTTTCGCCCCAACGCAGAGGCCAGCGCGGAGCGCGAGCAGGCGTTGATCTTGGCGGCGCAATCGCAACTGACGGCGGAATATGCGGCTCCCATGGGTGGTCGTTTGGACGCCGTGGTGAACCTGATGAACCGGCTCCCCCGCCCGGTGCTCGCCTTGGGCACCGTGGGCCTGTTTGTTTATGCAATGGTGGATCCGCTGGGGTTCACCGCGCGGATGGTCGGCCTCTCCGCCGTGCCAGATCAGCTGTGGTGGCTCTTGGGCGCAGTGGTGACGTTTTACTTTGGTGCCAGAGAGCTGCACTACGCCCGCGCAACCCGCGGGCCGCAGCTTTCAGAAGCGGTGAAGGCCGCGCAGGCGATCCGCGCGGCGCAGGAAACACTGGCGGCAGAGCGCGAAACCCCTGCGCAAAGCACAGCCAGTGACGCCTCGCAAAACCCTGCGCTGGACGAAATGCTCGCCAGATAGCTTGTAACAGACACGGCACTGGGCCACTTTCCGTGGATGGCGCTTCCACCCGGCTTTCTCGACGAACTACGTGACCGAACATCGCTCTCGGCGGTCGTCGGGCGCAAGGTCACGTGGGATCTGAAGAAGTCGAACCAAGCCAAGGGCGACTGGTGGGCACCCTGCCCCTTCCATCAGGAAAAAACCGCCTCGTTCCACGTCGATGACCGCAAGGGGTTTTACTACTGCTTTGGCTGTCAGTCGAAGGGGAACGTGTTTTCGTTTCTGACCGAAGCCGAGAACATGCCCTTCATGGAAGCGGTGGAGATGCTCGCGCGCGATGCGGGGATGGAGATGCCGGCGCGTGATCCGCGCGCGACCGAACAGGCAGAGAAACGCCGCACACTCTCGGATGTGATGGAGCATGCGGTTGCCCACTACCGCCTCGCGCTTACTGGCGCGCGGGGGCGAACGGCGCGGGAGTATCTGGCGCAGCGGGGCCTCTCGCAGCAGACCATCGAGCAGTTTGAGATCGGCTTTGCCGCTGATAGCCGCACCGACATCCTTGAGACGCTGAAGAAAAAGGGGGTGGCGGAGGCGGAGATCATTGCGACCGGCCTTGCCATCAAACCCGACGACGGCGGCGCACCCTACGACAGGTTTCGCGGGCGGATCATGTTCCCCATCCGCGATGCGCGGGGGCGGTGCATCTCGTTTGGCGGGCGCGCGATGGATCCGAACGCGCGCGCGAAATACCTCAACGGGCCCGAGACGGAGCTCTTCGACAAGGGCCGCCAGCTCTACAACCATGGCCCCGCGCGGGAGGCGTCGGGCAAGTCTGGCCGCCTGATCGTTGCCGAAGGGTATATGGATGTGATCGCCCTCGCGCAGGCGGGCTTTCGCGAGGCTGTCGCTCCGCTTGGTACCGCCGTGACCGAGGATCAGCTGCAGCTTCTGTGGCGCATCAACCCCGAGCCGATCATTGCGCTGGATGGCGATGCCGCGGGTCTACGGGCCGCGCGCAAGGTGATGGACCTTGCCCTGCCGCATCTGGCACCTGAGCGGGCGCTGCGGTTCCTGATCCTGCCCCAGGGCCAAGACCCCGACGATGTGATCCGCAGCGGCGGACCCGATGCATTTGAGGCGCTGCTCGGGCAATCGAAACCCCTCGTTGACGTTCTCTGGGAGCGAGAGACGGAGGGGCGCAGCTTTGACAGCCCTGAGCGGCGCGCCGCACTGGATGCCAGCCTGCGCAAAGCCCTCGGCCAAATTCCCGACCAGAACCTGCGCCGACACTACGGCGAGGCGATCCGGGAGAAACGGGCGGAGTTGTTTGGGGGTGGGCGTTCAGCGCAGCAGACCCATTGGCAACCACGCCCACGCGGCTGGCGCCCTCCACCGATGCCAACTGCCGCCGCGCGCGCCTCTGCCCTCGCAACCCCCGCCACCGATATGGCCAGCCGCATGCGCGTGCGCGAGGCGGCGATCCTTTTCGCCTGCTTCAACCACCCTAGCCTCGCCCTCGACCACGAGGACCGTCTCGAACGGCTGCACTTCGTGTGTGAAGACCTCTCGGCGATGCGCACGGCACTCCTCTCCGCACTTGGAGGCGGCGACACCGACCGCGCCGTCCTGAAAAACACGGTCGAGGCGCGCCTCACTTACGATCCGCTCGAACGGCTTACACAAATCCCACAGGTTGGGATCGACCCCCATTTGGCGGCGACTGCCGAGATCGACACTGCGAGAACCGCACTCACCGAGATCATCAACCGGCACGAAGCGGTCACCGGAATGCACGCGGAACTCGCGGAAGGTGCAGAAGATTTGGCCAATGAGTCCGAAGCGCTAGACCACCGCATCGCCGTGGCCTCAGCTGCCCGCGACCGGGCAATGCGGGGCGCAGACGAGGATGGCGTAAACCCCACGGTACAAAAAGAAAACCTATCCGAAACGCTATCGCGTTTTATCGATGACGAAATCTGGGTAAAGAAAACCCGAGGTTAGGACTCCGAATCATTGATTCGACACCCTATATGACCCCGACACGGGCGATTCGACCTGTGGGCAACCGACGGAGCAGTTGATGGCAGCCAAAGACGTTGAGCACGGCAAGGACGACGAAGTTCAAGACGCAGCTGGCCCGATGCTCGACATGAGCCAGGCGGCGGTCAAGAAGATGATCGCCCAGGCCAAGGCACGCGGCTACATCACCTATGACGAGCTCAACGAGGTTCTGCCTGCCGACGAGTTCTCCTCCGAGCAAATCGAAGATGTCATGTCCATGCTCTCAGAGATGGGCATCAACGTCGTCGAGGCCGAAGAGACCGACGACGACGACACCCCCGAGCCGGAGATCGAAACAAAGACCTCCAGCTCCCGCGAACTGGCGACCACCGCTGCCTCTACCGAAAACCTCGACCGCACCGATGACCCGGTGCGCATGTACCTGCGTGAGATGGGCTCAGTTGAGCTTCTGTCCCGCGAGGGCGAGATCGCCATCGCCAAGCGCATCGAGGCAGGCCGCAACACGATGATCTCTGGGCTCTGCGAGAGCCCGCTGACCTTCCAGGCGATCACCATCTGGCATGACGAGCTCATGGAAGAAGTGATCATGTTGCGCGACGTGATCGACCTTGAAACCACCTTCGGCAACCAGATGGCCTCTGAGGATGAAGAGGGCGACGAGGAAGATGTCCTCACCGCCGCGCCCATCACACCTGCCCCCGCCTCTGAAGCCCCCGCAGCCGCGCCTGAGGCAAAAACCGAAGGGGAAGAGGGCGAAAGCTCCGGCGAGAACACCGACGACGAGGATGACGAGGACGATCAGGCCAACCTCTCGCTCGCCGCGATGGAGGCTGCCCTCAAGCCGCAAGTCATCGCAACGCTCGAGCGGATCGCCGCCGACTACCAACAACTCTCCGCCATGCAGGAAGATCGCATGGCCGCCACGCTGACCGAGCACGCCACCTTCACCACAGGGCAAGAGCGCGAATACCAGCGCCTGCGTGCCGAGATCGTGACGCTGGTGAACTCGCTGCACTTCCACAACAACCGGATCGAAGCGCTGGTTGACCAGATCTACGGCATCAACCGCAAGATCCTCGGCCTCAACTCCGAGATGGTGAAAATCGCAGACCGCTGCCGCATCAACCGCCGCGAGTTTGTGAACGAGTACCAGGGTGCCGAGCTTGAGCCGGGCTGGCTCGAGCGCGTCGTCGCCCTGCCCGGCCGTGGCTGGGCCACGATGGGCGAGAAATACGGCGATCAGGTGCAGGAAGTGCGCGATCAGATGGCCGAAGTGGGCCAGTACATCGGCGTCGATATCTCCGAATTCCGCCGCATCGTGAACCAGGTGCAAAAAGGCGAGAAAGAAGCCCGCATCGCCAAGAAAGAAATGGTCGAGGCCAACCTGCGCCTCGTGATCTCGATCGCCAAGAAATACACCAATCGTGGGCTGCAGTTCCTCGACCTCATCCAAGAGGGTAACATCGGCCTGATGAAGGCGGTTGATAAGTTTGAGTATCGCCGCGGCTACAAGTTCTCGACCTATGCGACCTGGTGGATCCGCCAGGCGATCACCCGCTCGATTGCCGATCAGGCGCGCACGATCCGTATCCCGGTGCACATGATCGAGACGATCAACAAACTCGTGCGCACCGGCCGCCAGATGCTGCACGAAATCGGCCGTGAGCCAACGCCCGAGGAGCTCGCCGAAAAGCTGCAAATGCCGCTCGATAAGGTGCGCAAGGTGATGAAGATCGCCAAGGAGCCGATCAGCCTTGAGACGCCGATTGGCGACGAGGAAGACAGCCAGCTCGGCGATTTCATCGAAGACAAAAACGCCGTGCTGCCGCTGGACGCGGCCATTCAGGGCAACCTGAAAGAGACGACCACCCGCGTGCTCGCTTCGCTGACACCCCGCGAAGAGCGCGTGCTGCGCATGCGCTTCGGCATCGGCATGAACACCGACCACACACTCGAAGAGGTCGGCCAACAGTTCAGCGTGACCCGCGAACGGATCCGTCAGATCGAGGCGAAGGCGCTGCGGAAGCTGAAGCACCCGAGCCGGTCTCGGAAACTGCGCTCGTTCTTGGATCAGTAAGGACGGGCATGTGCTCAATGAGCACGTCCTTGATGAGAAACCGTCAACTGAGTCCGGAGAGGCACTCATCGAGGATGCCGCAGAGCACCATGTTGCACTGGGCCGTCTTTTGGACCGGTGACCCATTGTCGGGTCACCTATGCAGATGTTGTTGAAGCTCGTGAGAGAGCACTAAAGGTCGGAGGTCGGGGCGGAATAGTGAGCCCCGACGCAATTAAAATATGCGATCGGCAGACCTTACTCGGGTTATAACGAGAGCATTCATCACAAGGCGGCAGCTCTCATGCACGCCCTGATCCAGAACCACGGTTTCGTTGACGGCAGCAAACGAACCGCACTCCTCACCACGACGTTGTTAAACCGCAGTAACCCTAGCTGGTGATCCAGCCCGTCACCACTCAGCCCCATCTCACTTCGGAAGACGTGTGCCCCACCACATGCCCGTTTCGCGCGGTGAGGCGGGGCCGTAGTCCACGCAGTCGAGCGTCCACGACAGTTCCTTGCCCGTGCGGTGCAAACCAAGCGCATAGGTCAAGTACCCGCTCTCGCCCTCCGCGCGCCGCAGAAAACGGGTCTCACTGGGGAGGAGTTGCGCACCGTCCATCGTCGCAAGCGTCGACCCAACCTTGAGCGCGGTACCCTCGGAGTAAAAATCAAACGTGATGCCTTTGTTCCCGCTGCCCTGCCCAAAGAACACGAGGTCCAGCCGCAGCTTTGCCTGCTCCGACGCCAGAACCCTTTCAAAGCCGCTATAGAGCCGCTCCGCTTCAAGCTTTTCGAGTTTGAAGTCCTTTGGAGTGCTCCTGAAGTGGTTGATAAAGAACCCCGCCAAACCTGTGACCGATTTCTGCATATCTGCTTGCGTGGCGTCTTCAGCACTCCGTCCGGCAAAACCGGTGATCGTGACACCCTCTAACCGAAACCGATACCCGATGCCGAACTTCTTAGGATCCCCCTCGGCTTTAAAGCCCAACTCTGGCAAACCTGCCGGCAAGTCTGACTTGGACAGCTCCTGTGTTTGTTCAGACATACCGGCCCACTCCCATTGTGTTTTCACGGCCAACCCTACACGCCGGGCTTTCTCTTGCCACTGATAAGGGAAATACTCGGCATGCCATCAACATAGCGAGGCAACCCATGTCCCTCCTCTCCAAACTCTTCGGCGGCTCTAAGTCTGACCCCCAACCGGCCGAAGAGTACAAAGGCTTTTCCATCACGATGGTCCCTCAAAAAGAGGGCAGTCAGTACCGGCTGTCTGCCCTGATCGAGAAAGATGGCCAGCAGCATCGTCTGTTGCGGGCCGATACCCTGCCCGATCTTGAGAGCGCGAATGCAGCTGCGCTGGCCAAGGCGAAGCAGGTGATTGATCAGATGGGCGACGATCTGTTTTAGGCCTGTGCACCACACGCTCACCCTCCAAACCCACGGCCCCGGCTTGACGGAGATCACCCGCGAGGTGGCGGCGCTCTTGCCCCGCGCCTCAGGCCTGCTGACGCTCTTCATCCGTCACACGTCTGCCTCGCTCCTCATTCAGGAAAACGCAGACCCGGAGGTGCAGACAGACCTTATCAACTACCTCGCGCGCCTTGTGCCGCACTCGTCTGATCCGTCGATGAGCTATCTCACCCACACCTACGAGGGCCCCGACGATATGCCCGCACATATCAAGGCCGCGCTCTTGCCCACATCGCTGCAGATTCCGGTGCAAGCGGGCCGGATGCTTTTGGGCACCTGGCAAGGGATTTATCTGGTCGAGCACCGCGACCGCCCGCATACACGCCAAGTTGCCCTCCATTTCGCCGCAGACCCTTAACGCCACGCAAACCCCGCCTATTTGTCAGTCTATGACCACGCGTATATCAGACTTGCCCCCAGCACTTGCCCAAAGGCTCGTGGGTCAAGCTATCGTCGTCATTGACGGCGAATGCGTGCTCTGCAGCGCAAACTTGCAGGTGACACTCCGCCTCGACCGCCAGAAGCGGTTCAAATTCGCCACGGCACAAAGCGCCTTTGGGTCAGAGCTTTACGAGGCACTAGGCCTCTCCACCGACCCATACGACACCTATCTCGTGATCAGCGAAGGACAGGTTTACAGCCACTCCACCGCCGCCCTTGTCCAACTCACGCGCTTGGGCGGGGTCTGGCGGCTCATGCACATCGGATGGCTCATCCCCCGCCCCCTGCGCGACGCGCTCTACCGCCTCATCGCGCGCAATCGCTATCGCTGGTTTGGGCGGCACGATCAGTGCCTGATGCCCAGTTCTGAGCTCAAAGACCGCTTCGTCACCGACCTCGCGTAAGCCTGTAACTTTGGCCTCGCGGCCCGGCGAAAGCTGTGCGAAAGCGCAGCCATGACTGCTGCCCAATTCTCCCTCGTCGTGGCCACCAGCGCCGACGGATTTATTGCCCGCCACCCCGGAGACAGCCCCACGAGCTGGGCCTCTGCCGAAGAACAGGCAATATTCTTCGAGCATGTTGACCGGGCGGATTGGTCAGTGATGGGGCGGCACACCCATGAGGTGGCAGATCGTCCTGACCGCCGCCGTATCGTCTTTTCGACGCAAACTGCAGGCTGGCAACGCCCCACCCAGCTGTGGCTGAACCCGGCTGATAACACCCCAGCGAGCCTCGCCGAGCACGTGAATGCAGTACACCCGCTAGAGCACGCCCTCATCCTTGGGGGCACGCGAGTGCATGACTGGTTCTTGGCGCAGAACGCGATTGCCGCGGTGTATCTGACGGTGGAGCCCATCCGCTTTGGCACTGGCCTGCCGCTTTTCTCAGAGCATATTGGCCCACCCCTAGAGGTGCTCGAGGCCCTCGGGTTTACGATGCACGCCAACCAGACGCTGAACCGGCAAGGCACGCGGTACATCACCCTCAAACCCTGGCCCTGACCGCATCTGGTGGTTTACAGTTTCTGACTACCCAAACCTTGGGGCATCGCCTAGAGTGCCGCTCAAACAGCCCACCGGAGATCGCCGATGCGTTGCCCGTTTTGCGGAAACACAGAGACCCAGGTCAAAGATAGCCGCCCCGCCGAGGATCATGTGGCCATCCGACGGCGCCGGTTTTGCCCGGCCTGCGGCGGGCGCTTCACGACCTACGAGCGGGTGCAACTCCGCGATCTCACCGTGGTCAAAAAGAATGGCCGTCGCGAAGACTTCGATCGCGACAAACTCTCCCGCTCGATCCGCATCGCCCTGCAAAAGCGCCCGGTAGAGCAGGAACGCATCGATCAGATGATCACCGGCATCGTGCGGCGGCTTGAGTCGACCGGGGAAAGCGACATCCAGTCAGACTCTATCGGCGAGATCGTGATGGAGGCGCTCGCCCGGATCGACACGGTTGCCTATGTGCGTTTTGCCAGCGTTTACAAGAACTTCCAGGCTGCCGACGATTTCGAAGACTTCGTGCATGAGCTGCGCCCGCCCAACCCGGATGACAGCGACAGCTAACCATGGCCAGTGATGCCGCGCATATGCGCCACGCGCTCAGTCTCGCGGCGCGGGGCCTGGGGCGCGTCTGGCCAAACCCGGCGGTGGGGTGCGTGATCGTCTCTCAAGACCGCATCGTCGGCCGGGGCTGGACCCAGCCCAGCGGTCGGCCCCATGCAGAAGTGATGGCGCTCGCGCAGGCTGGAGCCGCAGCGAAAGGGGCGGATGTTTTCGTCACGCTAGAGCCCTGCGCCCACCACGGCAAAACGCCCCCCTGCGCTGAAGCCTTGATCGCCGCCGGGGTCGCCCGTGTGATCACCCCACTCGAAGATCCGGACACCCGCGTCGCAGGTCGCGGGCTCAAGATGTTGCGGTCTGCGGGTGTCAAAGTCTCTCTCGACACGATCTGCCTTGATGAGGCGGTGGCGCTCAACGAGGGGTTCTTGCTGCACCGTACCCAAGGGCGCCCGACGGTCACACTCAAGCTCGCAACCACGCTCGACGGGCGCATTGCGATGCCGACGGGGGAGAGCCGCTGGATAACAGGCCCCGCCGCCCGCCAGCGCGTACACCTTCTGCGCGCCCAGCATGACGCGGTGCTGATCGGCGCTGGCACCGCCCGAGTGGATGACCCGATGCTCGATGTGCGCGATATCGGCATGTCGGATCTCTCCCCGGTGCGGGTGGTGGCGGATGGCGGGCTGTCGCTGTCGCTCACCGGACGGCTTGCCCGCAGCGCGCAGCAGGCCCCGGTTTGGCTGATCCACAACCCCCGCGCAGACCGGCTTCGCCGCGATGCCTGGCGCGACGTGGGGGCAAAAACCCTCGCATGCGCTGAGGTGGGCGGGCGGCTTTCTGCGCCTGACATCCTCAAGACGCTCGCGAAAGAGGGGATCACGCGGGTGTTTTGCGAGGGCGGTGGGCAGCTTGCGGCCTCGCTGCTCAAAGCGGGTTTGGTGGACCGGCTGATCGAGATGCGCTCGGGCAAAATCATCGGCGGGCGCGGGCGCAGCGCGATCGCAGACCTCGGGTTCGAGCGGCTCGCGGATGTGCCCCAATTCACCCTCGCGCGCAGCCAACCGGTGGGCGAGGACATGCTGCTCGAATGGGTGCCGCGCAGCTAACGCCAGAACGGCGTCGAGGCCAACGCTCCTTGCGCCTTTGACAGCAGCCGCAGCACCGTTCCGGGTCGTGTGCCCCGCTGCGCCGCGATGCGCTCGATCACGGTTTCAGGGCCACAGGCGCGTCGCGTGACAGGGTCAAAGTAGAGCGCGCTCTCGATGAGCGTTGCGTGGATGAGTTGGTCAAGCGAGAGCGGTACGCCACGTCGGTTTTCGGGCAGCGGCGGGCCGAGATCATCGGTCAGGCCCCATCCCGCATAGAATGGCCAGCCGAAGCAGGTAACGGGAATGCTGCGCAGCAGTGCCTCAAACCCCAGCGTGGAGGTCATGGTCACTACCCGCTCCAGCTTTGGCCTAAGTGCAGTGAGGCTTGCGGGGGTTTCTGCGGCGCTCACGGCGGCAAGGGCCCCGCGCGGCAACACCCCTGGGCGCAACCCTGCGACGACATCCGGATGCGCACGGTAGAGGAGTTGCGCATGCGGAAATCGCTCTCGCGCCGCCTCCAACAGCGCCGCATTACTCTGCACAGTGCCGCCGCCGCACAGCAAAGAGGCGTCGTCCTCCACCTGGCCAACAACAAGCGTCCAACCGTCGCCATCGGGGGCAGTGCCCGCGCCCGACACGCCATATTTTGTGACGTCCAGCTCTAGAATCCGCGCCCGCAACCTTTCAGCCCGCGCCAGTGCCGCAGGCGGCAACGCCACACTCGCAGCGCACCGCGCCTCTAGATCACTGGGGCGCGTGGCGTCAAAACTTATGCCCCGACGATCCAGCGTCAGAGAGAGCGGCGGCACCAGTTCTGCGCCCAACCCCGCGCTGCGCAGGACACCGTCCTCCAGCTGCCAAACGTTGGTATCGGCCCCCAACCGGCTCGCCCAGACCACCGGTTGCATCCCAGCCGTGCGAGCTGCGGCGGGCGTTTTTGAGAACCGCACGGTCGCCCCCGTCGCCCCCAAAAGCGCTTTCACCCGCGCCCGCTTCCACAGCCGCACTTCGCAGAGGCCCAACGGCCGCGCAGTCGTGCGCGCATGGCGGGCGGCTGCATCGAGGCGCTCAATCACCCGGGTCAGATCACAGGCCTGTCGCTCTATCGGATCAAACCACCGGGTGCGGTCGATATGGGTGACGGAAAAGAGCTGCTCCGCCGTCAAAGCGGGGCCAGAAACCTCCCCCGCATCGAGCCCGCGCCCTGCGTAGTGTGGCCTGGCGAAAAGCTTCGGCCGGTGCCCCGCGAAAATCGCTTCCTGCCCGAGTTGGGATGACACGGCATAAACCGCCTCCGCCCGCTCCAGCACATCCCACGGGTTTGCAGGCGTGGTCAGCCGCTGCACCCGGTCGAGCAAAACACGGCCCTCAAAATGCCCCCGCCCGCGTGGGTGACAGCGAATGACAATGGGCAGACCCGGATGATCATCCAGCGCGCTCTGCAACATTCGCTCAAAACTCTGCGGCCCCCCACCTGACGCCGCGATGGAGGCATCGCCGCGGCGCTGATCGCACAGCAAGACAAACCGGCGGGGCAAATCCGCCTCCTCCGCGTCGCGCCAGGCGTTGTATTTGGAGAGGCGATAGGCACGCAGCAGCGCCATAAGGTTTGCCGCGTCCGAATGCGCCGGGGCGGCCTGCGCAAGGACATCCATCAGCTCCGACGAGCCATGTCCAAACGGCAAACCCTTGCTATCTAGCACAAACCCAAAGCTCAAAGGGTCCTCCGGATGCACACTCCGCAGCGGCGCATCTTCCAGATAAACCAGGGGCTTACCCAGCCGCTTGGCCAGAGCTTTACCCCGCCACGCCGTCGCACTCGCGCCCCAAACCGCAATGGCATCGCTCCCCGGCCCAGCCCGCTCTAGCCGCCAGCCATAAGCCCGCAGCATGCACTTTAGATGTCGGTTAAAAAGCAGGCCGAGGGAGACGACCCCAAGCCGCCGCGGCTCTGCGGCCTCAGAAATCACCGATTGTGCGGTCAAGAATGCGCGTGGTGCTGTCGATGGCCTGCAAGGGCGGCGCGATGGAGCCGATGACCTTCAGGAACTGAACATAAGGCGCTTCAGAGACATAGATGATGTCGCCATCGCGCACCATAAACCCGTCCGCCACAAAGAAGGATGCGGGCTTCGTCAGGTCCATCACATAGGCCACACGCTCCACCTCATCGCTAAGGTCTGGCGCCACCTCGTCGAGGATAAACTCCTCCTCCACCCGCAGCACAAAAACGCCCGTCGGGTCTGCAGTGGCGGCGTTCAGACCGCCGATCAGCGCCAGAGCATCGAGCAGCGAGATTTGTCGGTTCGGGAAGCGCACCTCTGAGGTGCTGCCCACGGCCCCCAGCGCGATGAACGAGCGCGGGTCGTTTTCGATGATGATCACATCGCCGCCCTGCAACGGCACATCGGCATCGGGGCTGCGAAACACATCCTCCATCCAGGTGCTGCTGATCAGGTCCCCCCGGCGGATCGTGATGCGCGACACCTCCGGATCAAACCCGCCGCCGGGCGTGTTGGCCAAAAGGCCCGAGAGGGTGCGGGTTTGCGCCTGGATCGGGAATTCTCCAATCGCGCCGGCGCTGCCAAACACCTTCACCGTGTTGCCACCTGCGGGGCTGAGGGAGACCTCCACCTGCGGCTCTGGCGTCATTTCAGAGAGCCTGCGCGTGAGCGACTGGCGCAACTCCTCTACCGTCAGACCAGAGACGTTCAAGCGCCCCACTTGCGGAATGAACACGCGGCCCGAGAGGTCAACCTGCTTCGGCCCCAGCGGGGTGCCACCGCCGACGCCACCAAAGAGCGACGGCGTGGTGTTTTCCCACACCACAATCTCCACCACGTCCAGCGGACGGATCACCTCAATGTTCTCGATGTTCGCGGTCGTAAAGCTCTGCGAGAACAAGAGCGCGTCATCCACGATTGTCTGGCGCGACACTTGGTCTGTGATTTCAATGATTTCCAGCGCCGGGGAGCCATCCTCAGGCTCGGCGGCCAACTCTTGGATCGTTGGGCCGGGGCGCGGCAGCGTGCAGGCAGACAGCACCATTACCGCGCAGAACAAAGCCCCGCAGGACCGGAGGGAAGGGAAGGTTCGGTGCGCCATGTTATTCTGCTCTGCCTGCCTTGGGCGGTTTTGATCAGTATACCGAGCGCTACCGCATCATGAAAGCGTTATCGAATCGGCCCGTGTTCAGAAGCGCCTCATAGGGGCCCTCGTTGGCCAGCATACGATCTACCGCGTCCCGCAAAATATCAGCACGGCCCCGGCCGGTGTAGAAGCTGCCTTTGATCTGACTGGTGAACAGCAAAAACCTTCTAAACCCTAAATAGGCATGATGATCAGGCGATTGCGGGTCGGCGAAGAACGCCACCAGTGGCTGATCCGACACAAACTCGGGCTTGGAATAAACCGCCCGCCCCAACGCCTTCACCGGCAGTCCGCGCCACAGCGCCTGTTGGGCAGCGGTGGAGTTGATGGTGACGGCAGACTGCGCGGTATCAAGCAAAGTCGCCAAAGGCCCTCCCGGGATAAGCGAGACGCGACCCCGCACTCCCGCTGCCCTTGCTGCAGAGGCCACCAGCTTACCCATCGGCTCTCGACCATCGTCAAACGGATGGGTCTTGAACACGAGCACATGATGCGAGGGCGCGCCCTGCGCAAACGCCTCCGTCACCTCTGCGATAAACGGCGCCATACAGTCATAGCCCGAATGCGCCTGAACCGAGCTGTCATGGCCCAGCTGCAGCAGAACCAGATGAAACGGCACGCCAGAGGTCAGCACCTTTTGCGTCGCCCAGCGCCGCTCAATCGCATCGAACGGAGACTTCAGGATCTTGCGCACGTAGAGCCCCGTCTCCTGCGCAACCCCCACCCCCCGATGAGAGCGATACTGCGGATATTTCCGCGCCTTGAGAGCGATATGCCCATGGTAAAGCGCGCCCGAGAGAGCATGGCGCAGCGCCGTGCCCCACTGGTCTGGCGTGTTGGGCAACGGCGCATCTTCGGGCGGGAGCGCATGCAAGATGTCCTCCGTGGTGAGTGACATCAGCGGAGACGCCCCATTCACCCCGCCCCGTTCATAGGTCACCCAGTAGGGCCGAAGATATCCTTCCTCAAACACATGCAGGGTGATGTCCTGTTGCTCTGCGAGGGTGATCGCCGCGGCATGATGCGGCCGCGCATCGCCGTAGAGCACCAGATCGGTGACACCACGCTCTTTCAGGAAAGCCTCAAGCCAAGAAGACCACGCCTCTGCCGGTTCTTGATAGGCGGTGTAGGTCCGCGCGCGGCCCCACGACCACTCATCGCCCGCGTTTAGCCCCACGCGCAACGTCTCGCAGCCCGCCCGGTCCAACGCCTCTGCGAGTTTGGCGAAGAAGGGACCATGCGGTCCTTGCAGAAACAAAAAGCGGCGCGGCACGGGCAAACTCCGGCAAAAGTTGCCCATTGGTCACCCGCGATGCTTGCCCGCGCAACCCCCTCGCGCTTGTCGAATGCCCATAGAGCCCCTAATCACACCTCAAAGACGGAGCGGAGTGAGAGCATGTTCACAGGCATTATCACCGACGTGGGCGAGGTGACCCAGCTTGAGCACAAGGGCGATCTGCATGTGCGGATCGCGACCGAGTATGACCCGCAAACCATCGATCTCGGCGCCTCGATCGCCTGCAACGGTGTGTGCCTGACGGTCGTTGACCGCGGCACGTCTGGCGCGCGCAACTGGTTCGACGTGACGCTTTCTGCCGAGTCCGTGGGCCTGACCACCGCGCAATCCTGGGCCGTGGGCAGCCCGCTGAACCTTGAGCGGGCCCTGCGCGTCGGCGATGAGCTTGGCGGGCATATCGTCTCGGGCCATGTGGATGGCATGGCGGAGGTTGTGAGCGTCAAGGATGAGGGCGAGTCGACCCGCTATGTCTTTGAGGCACCCGAAACCCTCGCCAAATTCATCGCGCCCAAAGGCTCTGTCGCGCTCGATGGCACGTCGCTCACGGTGAACGAGGTGGAGGGGCGGCGCTTTGGCGTCAACATCATCCCCCACACCAAAGCCGTCACCACCTGGGGCGAGATCAAGGAGGGCGACCATGTCAACCTCGAGATCGACACCCTCGCCCGCTACGTCGCGCGGTTGGCCGAAGCATCATGATGCTAGGGCACAATGGTGGCCCGACGATGGAGCCGGGCGAAAGCTGGCGCAAAACCTGCTGGTCAAAGGCCCGCAAAGACCTGCTGCCCACGCTGCCCCTGCAAATCGTGCGCATCCGCGTAAAACGCGCGCAGGCGCTCGGCCTCGACTATACCACCTACGCCACCGTCCGCGCGACCACGGGGCGAGACATCGTCGCGTTTCTGTTTTCTGACAACGCGCTGCGGTTGCGCGCGCCGGGGCAGATGCCGCCCGCCCGAGCCGCGAAACTGCAAGAGGCACCTGACTGTATTCGCCACCTCGCCGTGCACCCGCCGCTGCGACCAGAAACAGCCCTCGCGCATCTCTCCGCCGACCACGGGATTGCGCTTGAGACTGTCTTCGCGGCCCCGATGCTCAGCCAAAGCTGGACCGAAACGCGCGCGCATCTTCGCGCCGCTTTAGGCCAGACACCGTCGGATGCGGTTCTGATGATCGGGGACGGCCCTTTAGAGCCCGGATGGGCCAAAGCCGGAGCGCTTGCAGGCTACGTTCCCGCCGACCGGTATTTTTGAACGGCGCGTCATCCGCACTGGCCAACGCAGGCCGCCGGGCTTAAGTGACGGCCTCGAACAGATGTGGGTGCTGACATGCGCGAAGAGCCAAAATCTCACTATGAGGCCGCCATCTCTCCGATCGAAGAGATCATAGATGACGCGCGCAATGGCCGGATGTTCATTCTCGTGGACCATGAAGATCGCGAGAACGAGGGCGATCTGGTGATCCCGGCGCAGATGGCGACACCCGACGCGATCAACTTCATGGCCACCCACGGGCGCGGGCTGATCTGTCTGGCGTTGACCGGAGAACGGCTCGATGCCCTGGGCCTGCCCTTGATGTCCGCCCGCAACTCCTCGCGCCACGAAACCGCCTTCACCGTGTCTATCGAGGCGCGCGAGGGCGTCACGACCGGGATTTCGGCTGCCGACCGCGCGCGCACCGTCTCTGTCGCGATCAACCCGACCTCCGGCGCACAAGACATCGCGACGCCGGGCCATATCTTTCCGCTCCGCGCCCGCGATGGCGGCACGCTGGTGCGCGCAGGCCATACCGAAGCCGCCGTCGATATTTCTCGCCTCGCGGGGCTCAACCCCTCGGGCGTGATCTGCGAGATCATGAAGGAAGACGGCACAATGGCGCGGCTGCCAGACCTTGTGTCTTTCGCGCAGCTGCATGGCCTCAAGATTGGCACCATCTCTGACCTCATCGCCTACCGCCGTCGCCACGACAATCTGGTGCGCGAGCGCGCGGTCAAGGCGGTCACGTCGGAGTATGGCGGCGAGTGGGTCTTGCGGGTGTTCTCTGACACCACCGGCGGCGCCGACCACATCGCGCTGACCAAAGGTGAAATCCCCGGTGACGCGCCCGTGCCTGTCCGCATGCACGCGATGAACCCGCTCGACGACATGCTGGCACTCAACCCCGCCCGCTCTCGCCAGTTGCAAGACGCGATGGACGCCATCGCCGCTGAGGGGCGCGGTGTGGTTGTGCTGTTGCGCGATATGTCGAGCGTGCTCGACATTGAGGGCGCCGTCTCTCCCACCACGTTGCGGCAATACGGTGTCGGCGCGCAAATCCTCTCCGCCCTCGGGATCACCGAGATGATCCTCTACACAAACTCGCCGTCTGTGCGCGTGGTCGGGCTAGATGGCTATGGCCTCACGATCACAGAAACCCGCACCTTCGGCCCCGGAGCATCCTGATGGCCTCTCACACCGAGCATGACACACTCCCGCTGCCGAGCTTCGAGACACCGCCCAAAGTGCTCATCGTCGTGGCGCCCTATTACAAAGACATCGCCGACGGGCTGGTCGCGGGCGCCGAAGCCGCCCTCGCGCAGGTGTCGGCTGAGGTCGAGCGGGTTGATGTGCCCGGCGCGTTGGAGATCCCGGCGGCGATCCGCCAAGCCTACCGTTCCGGCGATTTCGATGCCTATGTCGCCCTTGGTTGCGTGATCCGTGGGGAAACCACGCATTACGACATCGTCGCGGGCGAAAGCTCCCGCGCGCTCACGGACCTGTCGCTTGTGGGGCTCGCCATCGGCAACGGTATCCTGACCGTGGAAAACACCGCGCAGGCCGAGGCCCGCGCCAACCCAGACAAAATGAACAAAGGCGGCGGCGCGGCAGAGGCGGCGCTGCATGTATTGGCCCTCTCGCAGCGGTTCGGCAAAACCGTGCGCGAGATTGGTTTTAAGATTGGAAATGCCTCCTGATGGCGCGCACTGCAAAACTCTCCCACATCGAAAAACGCCAACAGAAATCCGCCGCGCGCTTGTTTGCGGTACAGGCGCTGTTTCAGATGGAGGCGTCGCAATCCTCGCTCTCTGACGTGCAGGAAGAGTTCGAGAGCCACCGTTTTGGGGCAGAGATTGCGGGGGATACTTATTCCGAGGGCGACGTCGCGCTCTTTCGCAAAGTGCTGGATACGGCGGTGTCTGAGCAAGCGCAGATTGACCAAGCCACCGACGCGGCTCTGGTTGAGCGCTGGCCCCTGGGCCGCATCGACCCCACGCTTCGCGCGCTCTTTCGCGCCGCAGGAGCGGAGCTTTTGACCAAATCCACCCCACCCAAGGTCGTGATCACTGAGTTTGTGGATGTCGCCAAAGCCTTCTACCCCGACGGCCGCGAACCCAAACTCGCCAACGGCGTGCTCGATCACATGGCCCACGCGCTGACACCGGAGGCGTTTGAGGGGTAAATGACCCCCTGATTAGGAGTTTCCCCATGGGTAAAATCCCCGTCTTCCGAACCGTTGGCGCGAGCTTTGAGCGGGTCTTTGGGGCACCAGTGCAGTTTTGGGCGATCCTGATGCTTTCAAGCGCTGTTTTTGCGCTTATCCCTGATCCGGGCAATCAGCTCGACCTGACCGTAATCAACGCCAGAACGCTCTCAGGACTGGGCTTTTTCATCGTCTACAACTGCGCGGCGATCTTCTTTTTGGGGGCGATGACCACCGCGATGCTTGACAAAGCGCGGGGCACGCGGCGCTCGATCGTCGCCGCACTTGTGCGCGGGGTCATCGTCAGCCCTCCGGTCATCTTGCTCATCATACTGGTCTTTTTGGCTATATACGCGCCCATTGCTGTGGTGGGACTGGCCGCACCGGGGGGCCTTCTGCTGGTTTTGCTCCCAGCCGTGATCTTCGGGCTCTGGCTGAGCGCGGTATACTTCGTCACGCTCCCAACCTTGGTGGAGCAAAGGCTGGGCTTTCGCGGAATTGGCGCCGCCTCTGCGATGACACGCGGCAACCGGTGGCGGATCGTAGGGGTAATCCTCATTCCGGTGTTGCTCTTGATCATTTCAGGACTGGTGTTGCTGGCAGTGGTTGCCACTCTCGTTTCGACAATCGGCCCAGATGTGATTTGGGTTGGTCTGCTCCCCACCATCATTCTCGGCATTCTCGGTAATGCTCTTTTTGTCGCTTGTATCGTCGAGGTTTACACACGACTGTCGGATGACCCGAGCGACGTGTTCTAACGTCTGATCCCACCCCAAACGTATGCGCAGCCCATGACCTCTTTCACGCTCTTCCAAGAAACCTTCGCCCTCCTCCGCCGCGCGCCGTTGATCTTTGGCACGCTCGCCCTCGCCGGTCAGGTGATTATCGGCCTGTTCACCTTCGTCATCCTCGGCAGCGTGACGGTGACCGAAGAGCAAATGCTCGCGCCCAATACGGGCGTGATCTTCGTTTTGTTCGCGAGCCTCATCCTGCCGCAAGTGCTCTCGGCCGTGCTGCACCTCGCCGCCTGGGATGTGATCAAAGGAAACCCGCTCACAATAAGCACCTACATCACCACCTCGATCATCTTGCTTCCGCAGCTTGTGCTGTTGAGCATTTTCGCCGGGCTTGCGGTGGGGCTTGGATTTTTGCTGCTCATCGTTCCAGGGTTCTATGTGCTGGGCGGTGTGCTGGTCTTGATCCCCACAGTCGTGATCGGTCGCGCAGGCTGGCGCTCTTTCGGGCGCGCGTGGGAGCTGAGCGCTGGCAAACGCTGGACGCTTGTGGGCGCGGTCCTTCTTGCGAGCGCGGTCACCATCGCGGTCGGTTTGGTGCTTGGGTTCATCGGCGGTCTTTTTGGCCTGACGCTGATCGCCGAGGTGTTGGCTGGCGCGCTTGGCATCATGATCACCGCCGCCCTCGCCACCGTCGCCTATGCCCGGCTGACCGAAGATGTGGCGGATGTTTTCTAGGCTACGGTCGCGCGTTTAATAATCGGTGCGCTTTTTCAACGGTTGATAAGAGGCGCCGCAAACGCCCCTAGCCTGCGGAAAAGACCATGCCGCAAACCGCTCTACGGCACTATGTTATCACTCAGGGTCGCCACTCCCGCGCGGCCTGGACAAGGGCGCATTTCGCATGACCGCAGGCAACCTCCTTCGCACCAGCCTCGACTTTTGCCTTGCGCATTGGCAGTTGCTGATCCCGCTTGCCCTCGCCGGAATGTTGCCGATCACCATGCTCGGCTATCTGCTGGAGGGGAACGCCGCCCTCAATATGCTTGTGGGCTTTGCCACCTTGCAGGTCGTGCAGGGTGCACTGACGATGACAGCACTTGGGCTGCTCTCGGGCCGTGTGTTTGACCCGGCGGGGGATGTCTCCCGTGCGATCAACCTTTGCCTGCCGCTCATTTTCGTCGGTATCACCGTGGGCACGCTTGTTGCTGGCGGGATCTTTTTTCTGATCTTTCCAGGCATCTACCTAATCGGCGCCCTCCTGCTCACCACCCCTCTTCTGATGACCGAAGGCGGAGGGTTGCGGGCGATGATGCGCAGTTGGGACATGACCGAAGGGCACCGCTGGCAGCTGTTTCTCGCGGTCAGCGTCGCCATCGTGATGATGTTTGTCGGCAGCACGCTGATCTACCGCTTTGCGCAGACTTTGGGCGTGTTTGACTATGTCGTGGTGATCCTCGACGTGATCTTTGGCACGCTGATCCTGACCTACAGCACTGCGCTTTCGGTCACAGCGTTCCGCAGCCTCGCGCCCCGTCTGCGGCAATCGACGGCCTAAGCCTCACGGGCTCAGATGTGCCGCAATCGCCCGAAAAAACGCGATTTGCCGGTCCTGCACACCGTCATCGGCGAAATCTCGATTGGCTGAGTTCAGCGCCACAACCACACCGCGCCCCGGGTTCACGTAGATGAACTGGTCATAGACACCAATCCCGTAAACCTCCCCCGGCTCAGGGTTGGGTGGCACCCACCATTGCAGGCCGTAGCCCGTCGCCGGGTCAAAATCCGGGAAATAGTCCGGCGCAATCGAGGGGGCCGTGGCCCTCGTGCTGTCCAAAATCCAGTCGTTGGAGACGATGTGCCGCCCGTCGATCACGCCGCCATCCATCACCATCAGGCCAAAGCGGGCATAGTCGCGGGTGCGCAGGTTCAGCCCGCCGAGCACAAAGGCGGTGCCAAACCCATCCGTCAGATAATACGGGTCCGCCTCCAGCCCGAGCGGGGTCATCACCCGCTCGGCCATCAACTCCACCACAGACCGCCCGGTCGCACCTCGGATCACCATCGAGAGCACATGCGTGTCGATGGAGACATACTGCCAGAACTGCCCGGGCGGGCGGTCACGCACCTCCAGCGCAGCAGCAAACTCATCCATCGAGCCGCCCAGCGCGAGCACGCGCCCCATGCGGTTGATGTCACTGTCAAAGTCGAAATAGTCCTCGTTAAACGCGACGCCCGAGGCCATATGCGCCACGTCGCGGACCGTGGCCCCTTCATAGGCAGACCCAACCAACTCCGGCGCATATTGTGTGACGGGGTCATCTAAGCTCGTGATCTCGCCCCGCTCCACAACGGTTCCGAGCAGCACCGACAAGAACGATTTGGCGACGGACCACGAGATGCGCAGGTCCTCCGCCGAGCCACTGAAATACGCCTCATGCGCGATGGCCCCATCCTTGAGCACCACAAGCGCCGCGGCCGCGTTCGCCTCCAGCCAATCCGCGACGACAAACGTCTCGCCACCGTAAGAAAATGTCTTTGGGAGGCCCACTGGGGCCTCGGGCAGCGGCGTCACGGGGGCATCGCCAAGCACCATGTCAGCGGCAAAGAACATGCCCCGCATGTCGGTGAAATTCGCAACAATTCGCTCTTCGTCAAAGAGGGTGTTGACCCGCCAGAGCCGCTCTAATCGGTCCCGGTTGACCAGCCCCAGCACCAGCACCACAGCGACCAAGGCCAAGAGCCCGCGCCCGATCCACTTTAGCATTTCACGCTCCCCAGATTGATTTTTCACCAGCCTGACAGCGCCATTCCGCCTTTCGCAACCCTCAGCCCCCCTTTTCCCCACGTCACAGAGTGCTACGCTCTTCCCAAAGCGATCGGCCAAAGGCCGGCGAAAATCTGGGAGGATTTCGGATGCACAACTTGATGCAGGATTGGCCGCTGCGCGTCAGCACCATCATCGATCACGCCGCAAAGTATCACGCAGGCCGGCTGGTAAAGGGCCGCGCGGCGGAGGGGCATCTGACCGAGACCACTTATGCCGACCTGCGCGTCAAAGCGTTGAAAGTGGGCCAGATGCTGCGCCGCTTGGGCCTCAAACCCGGTGAAGTCGTCGGCTGCATGGCCTGGAACACCCCGCGCCATATGGAGATTTGGTACGGTGTCTCTGGCGCGGGAGCCGTCTTGCACACGCTCAACCCGCGCCTCTTCAAAGACCAACTCGACTACATCGTGAACCACGCAGAAGATCGCATTTTGATGGTGGACGCAGACCTCGTACCGGTGATCGAAGCGCTCAAAGATCACATCAGTGGCGTGCGCCACATCATTGCGCTGACGGACCGCGCGAACATGCCCGAAAGCACGCTCGACCTCTTATGCTACGAAGACTTGCTTGCCGCCGAAGATGGCGATGCGGCTTGGGTGATGGGCGCTGAGACCGACGCCTGCGGGATCTGCTACACCTCCGGAACTACCGGCAATCCCAAAGGGGTGGTCTACACCCACCGCTCAAACGTGATGCACGCGATGACCGCCGTTCAGCCTGACATGCTGGGCCTGTCGGCGGCTGACACGATCATGCCCGTCGTGCCGCTCTTTCATGCCAACGGATGGTCCATCGGCTATGCTGCGCCGCTTGTGGGTGCGACGATGATGATGCCGGGCCGCGATATGAGCCCCCAGGGCCTCTATCCGCTACTGGAGGATGGGGTGACCATCACCGCTGCCGTGCCCACCGTTTGGTTGCTCCTCCTGCAGTACCTCAAAGCGAATCCCGAGTTGCGTTTCTCCACACTCAAGAACGTTGTGATCGGTGGCTCCTCTTGCCCGCGCGCGGTGATTGAGGCGTTCCAGAACATCTACGGCGTGCAGGTTTTGCACGCCTGGGGCATGACGGAGATGTCGCCACTCGGCACCGTCTGTTCGTTCAAGCCCGAGGTGCTCGACCGCGACGCCTCCGCCCGCCTCGACGTGCAAGAGACCGTGGGTCACCCACCCTACACCGTGGAGCTTGATATTCTGGACGACGCGGGCGCGCCCCTGCCTCGCGATGGCCAAACCCAAGGGCGCCTCGTCGCCAAAGGTGTCGCGGTGGTGGGCGAGTATCTCAAAGCGGGCAAGCCCGCGACAGGCGAGGATGGGTGGTTTGACACCGGCGACATCGCCACGATGGACGCAAGCGGCTATGTCCGCATCACCGACCGCTCGAAGGATGTGATCAAGTCCGGCGGCGAGTGGATCAGCTCTATTGATCTGGAGAACGCCGCCGTCGCGCATCCGCAAGTGGCCCAAGCCGCCGCCATTGGGATTGCGCATCCGAAATGGGACGAGCGGCCGATCCTTGTGGTGGTGCCAACCCCGGACCAGCACCCGGATAAGGACGAGATTCTGGGCCTCGTCGCCGAGAAATTCGCGAAGTGGCAGGTGCCCGACGACATCGTCTATATGGAAACATTGCCGCTCACCGCGACGGGCAAAATCTCCAAGCTCACATTGCGCCAACAACTCGATGAAATGGACTACAAACTGCCCGGCTGACGGGCTAGCGTTCGGAGGAAATGCGCCCTGATCCCCCCTCCGCTCGCCAACAAACCGCGCTGGACCAATACGCCCGGTTGGAGGCTGTCGGGACGCTGACCATCGAAGGAGGTGAGACGCGCGAAGTCATCGTCTCCTTCGGCACCGCGCGGCTCACGATGGCCAGCATCGAGGGCGAGTTCGTGGCGCAATGGTCCATCGCGGCACTGGTGGAGGAGCCGGTCGAGGGCGGTGTGCGCTATGCGCCGGACGGGGCCAATGACGACGCGCTCGTGATCCGCGACCCGGAGATGATTCAAGCGATTGCGCTGGTGAAATCGCCAGAACCCGTGCGCAAATATCGAAAAACGCGGCTCTCTTTGCTCATCGGCGCGGGGCTTTTGGCCGTGGCACTTGGCGTCTTAGCCTTCCTCCCACGCCCCCTCGCCAGCCACCTTGCCCGCAGTCTCTCGGAGGCGCATTGGGCACGCCTCGCCCTGATCATGGAGCCACGGTTTTTGGGCGCTTTGGAGGGCAGCCGCTGCGTGCCCCCAAGTGCCTTGGAGCTGCAACAGATCGCTGAGGCTTTGAGTCTACCGCCCGAGAGCCTCGTCCTGCACACCGCCCGCAACGCGCCCCTCGTTGTAAGCCTGCCCGACGGGCGGCAACTGATCTCGGCCAGCCTGCTCGACCATCCGTTTGGCGCTGAAGCCTTCGCCGTTGGCCTGCTCGACCGCGCCCGCGAAACCGAGGCCTTGCGCACCCTAGTCGTACAAGCGAACCGCTGGACGGCCTACGGTTGGTTCTTCGGAGCCGTTCCGACCCCGCAGGATGCCGACGCCGCCCTCACAGTGTCTCGCGCGTCAACCGCCCCGACGCCCCCCGCAACGCTCGCAGACCATGCGCGCACCCACGGCCTGCCCCTCTCCCCCTACGCCGCATTTGTGCTCGATCATGACCGCGATGACCAACGCGCCGCGGCCCTCGCGCAGGCAGACTGGACGGGCGGTGCCCCAACCCCCGCGCTTTTGTCAGATCAGGCTTGGGTCTCGCTGCAGGCCCGCTGCGCCTCAGCGGATCGATAGGCGCGGGGCCCCCGCGATATAGCACAAACCGCCGAGGATTAAGCACATCGGGGTGAGAGGCGTTTGCAGCACGGTAAAGATCACCGGATCCCACAACCACGGCGTCAGATACCGCTCCACCGCCGGTTGGAGTTGCAGCAGGCTCTCGCGATGAATGCGCGCCCAAACCTCTCCGGTATCGAGCAAACGAAAGCCGCGTTGGCTGAAGACGGCATTGTAGAACTCAAAACAGAAGTTCAGCGTTCCGAAAAACAGGAATACGGCGCCGATATAGCGAAAAGACTTCATGTGTTTTTCTCTACGTTCCCCACGGTAGCATAGGTGGCACATCCGTTCACCTCCGCCTAGTCTCCTCGCGAGAATGGGAAGAGAGAGCGGCCATGTTGCAAAGTTTCGAGAGCAAGACACAGCCGGGCACAGTGGCGCCACGGGTGGCCGCCCTGCGCAATGCGATGGCGGCAGAGGGGGTCGACGCCTTCCTCATCCCGCGCGCCGATGCTCACCAGGGGGAGAACGTGTCGCCCCGCGACGAGCGTCTTGCGTGGCTCACTAGCTTTACCGGTTCCGCTGGCTTTGCCGCCGTCACCGCGGATCGCGCCGCTCTCTTCATCGATGGCCGGTACACGCTGCAATCCCAGTCGCAGACCGATACAGAGGTGTTTGAGCTCTGTAGTATTCCTAAGGCCTCGCTCGGCGGATGGCTCTCCGACGCCCTGCCGGACGATGCCACCATCGCCTATGACCCCTGGCTGCACAGCCCCGCACAGGTGAAGCGGCTGGAGGACAAGGGCCTGTCTCTGCGGCCCGTCTCGAACCTCGTTGATGCAATCTGGGAGGATCAGCCCCCCGCCCCCAACGCAGAGGTCAAGCTGCACCCAACAGATCTCGCCGGCCCCAGCCGCGAGGAAAAGCGCGCACAGATCGCCAAGAGCCTGAAAGCGCGCGGCGCACAGGCCGCCGTACTGACCCTGCCCGACTCTATCGCTTGGCTGCTCAACATCCGCGGCGGTGATATCGCCCGCACGCCCGTGGCCCTTGGCTTTGCCATCATCCGCGACACCGGCGCGGTGGCGCTCTTCGGGATGGAGGGCAAGCTGACCGCCGAGGTGTGCACGGCCCTTGGCAACGAGGTCGCGAGCTACCCAAGCGAGGACTTCCTCCCCACTCTCGAAACCCTCACCGGCAAAGTCTGCGTTGACCGCGGCTCCGCCCCCATGGCCGTGGTTGCCGCTCTCAAAGGTGCTGAAATCGACTGGCACGAGCCGGTGGTCCTGCCGAAAGCCTACAAATCAACGGCAGAAATTGCCGGCACCCGTGCCGCACACGTTCGAGATGGGGCGGCGTTTGTGCAGTTTTTAGAATGGCTTGACGCAACCGCGCCCACCGAAACCCTCACCGAAATCGCCGTTGTCGAAAAGCTCCAAGAGTTTCGCCGGGGCACGGGCGCGCTCGTGGATATCTCCTTTGAAACGATCTGCGGCGCGGGCCCCAACGGCGCCATCGTGCATTACCGCGTCACCGAAGAGAGCAACCGCCCCGTGCGCCTTGGCGACGTTCTGCTGGTTGATTCTGGCGGGCAATATCGCGACGGCACCACCGATATCACCCGGACCATGGCGGTCGGAGAAGTCTCTGAGCAGGCCAAAACCGCCTTTACCCGCGTGCTGAAGGGCATGATCGCCATTTCTATGGCCCGCTGGCCCGAGGGGCTCTCAGGCCGTGATCTAGACCCGCTCGCCCGCATCGCGCTTTGGCAGGCAGGCCAAGACTACGCCCATGGCACCGGGCACGGTGTGGGCAGCTTTCTGGGCGTGCATGAGGGGCCGCAACGGCTCTCTCGTGTCTCTGAAGTCCCGCTCAAGCCAGGCATGATTTTGTCAAACGAACCAGGGTATTACCGTGAGGGCGCGTTCGGCATCCGCATCGAGAATCTGGTTATCGTCACGCCCCCTGAAACACCCCCCGGAGGCGATGCCCCGATGCTGGGTTTTGAGACGGTGACCCTCGCTCCTATTGATCGGCGGATGATTTCGCTTAGTTTACTCAGCGAAGCCGAACGCGACTGGCTCGAGAGCTACCACGCGCGCGTTCTTGCCACCCTCAGCCCGCATATTCCGGGCTCAACACAAGAATGGTTGCAACGGCAGTGCGCCCCTTTGACGGGGGAGCCCGTCACACAGCCGTCATAACCGAGGGGCACACCGCGCCCCACCCTCGGGAAAGGACAAAACATGGTCACCAAGCATATCACCGTCGCCGCGGCGACTGGCACATGGGTTGTACGCGCCGGTGGCGCTGTCATCGCCGAAAGCACCAACGCGCTTGAGCTTTTTGAGGGCGATTACGCGCCCGTCGTCTATTTTCCGCGCGACGATGTGGCGATGGCCTTTCTCGATGCGTCCGAGAAAACCAGCACCTGCCCGCATAAAGGTGAGGCCGTGCACTTTCATATCGAGGGCAAATCCGGCCGAATCGAAGATGCCGCCTGGAGCTATGAGGCGCCGAAAGAGGATGTCGCGCGCATTTCGGGCCATATCGCCTTCTACGCCAACAAAGTGACGGTCGAAGCGCTCTAACTCGGGGCGGCTTTGCCCCCCTAACATCCCCCGACGGCTTGGGCTAATCTCAGGCCCATGTCGATTTGGTCCCGCATCCGTGATGCCGTCACAGCGCTTGCTTCGGGCGAGAGCCTTGCTTCTGTCTTTGACATGCTGCGCACCCCGCCGGAGCGCACGGTTGCCTTTACCATCGCGGTGATCGCGCTCGGCGCGAAAATGGCCAAGGCCGATGGCCAAGTGACCCGCGATGAGGTGGCCGCTTTTCGCGAGGTCTTCCACATCCCCGCAAACGAAGAGGCGACGACCGCGCGCGTCTTCAACATGGCGCGCCAGGATGTCACCGGATACGACTATTACGCCCGCCGCATCGCTAAAATGCTCGGCGATGATCAGCGCGTGATCGAAGACCTGCTCGACGGGCTCTTTCACATCGCGATTGCCGATGGGGTCTATCACCCCTCGGAAGACAGCTTCCTGATCGAGGTGGCAGAGATTTTTGGCGTCGATGAGCGCCGCTTCCGCGCCACCCGCGCCCGCCACGTCGCCGACGAAGAGCCAGACCCCTACGACGTGCTGGGCGTCGAACCCTCCACCCCGTTTGAGGACATGCGCAAACGCTGGCGCAGCCTTGTGCGAGACACCCACCCCGACCAGATGCTCGCCCGCGGCGTGCCTGAGGAAGCGGTGAAGCTCGCCACCAAACGCCTCGCCGTTCTCAACGCCGCGTGGGAGGAGATTCTCACACGTCATGGGGAAAGTCCGAAAACCCGCGCACCCTCAGGGTGAACACTGTTGTGCAAGTGCCGCAGTTGTTTATAAACTATGAAGGCGGAGAAGCGCCGCCACAGCCAAGGCTTGTGTGTGACAATCCGCACGCGCAACGTCCGGCCAAGGCCGGGGGACCGCGCCGCTAACCGAATTTCCGGGGGACCGGGGCAGATATACGGCCGAAAAGGCCACAAACGGAGATCGAGATGAAACTCAAATCCTCCCTGATGATCGCGGCATCGGCCTTTGTGCTGGTCGCATGTGCAGAACAGGAAGTCACCGAAGACACCGCAGAAGAGGCAGTGGAAACGGTTGTTGAAGAAACCGCACCTGTCGCAGCCGCAGAGCCTGAGATCCCCCTCGCGTGCCGTGATCTGGACGATATCGTCTACTTCGCCACCGACGAAGTCGCGCTTGACGCGTTCGACCTGAACACGATCCGCACGATGTCGGGCAAGTTCTTCGAGTGTGATGCCTCTTCGGCAGACATCATGGGCACCGCATCCCGCCTCGGCGAGACCGGCTACAACCAGACGCTCTCTGAGAACCGTGCAAACGAAGTTGCTGCCGTGTTCCGCGGCGAGGGCATCGCTGACAGCTCCATGACTGTCTACGGCGTCGGCGAAGATCCTGAGTTCCAGCAGATCTCGCAGCCCGATGGCTCCGACAACCCGCTCAACCGTCGCGTTGTCATCACCCTCGAGTAATCGAGGCTGATCAGAATTAAGATGCCCCGGTCCAGCGCCGGGGCATTTTCGTTTCCCCCTCCTCTGCCCTGATTTCGGAGCGCCTGTCCGATGCGCACGCGCGTCTTTACGATCCTCACAATCGTCGCTCTGGCGTCTTGCACCCCGCCGACGCCCACGCCCACCCCTGAGGTGGCGCCCGCGTCATCCAGTTTGATCGCACCGGTGAAAGCGCCGATTGAGACAAACATCATCTTTGGCCCCGAAAGCGCGGAGATATCCGCGATCCAACTCTCAATCCTTGAAGCGCTCTCGCAGCGGGCGAAAGAGGCGGATGTGCAGACCATCGAGGTCATTGGCCACACAGACACACTCGGCACCGCAAACGCCAACCAAGCCCTCTCAGAGCGCCGCGCCCTCTCGGTTGTGAACGCGCTCGAGGCAAACGGCGTCCCGCTCGCAAAGATCAGCCCCAGCGGTCGCGGAGAGAGCGAGCCCCTGCTCGACACCGGCGACGGTGTGCGCGAGATCCGCAACAACCGCGTCACGGTCACAATTCGCTACACCAACACGCCGCCAACGCAGTAGCCCCCTTTGAAGCGCGGCCCGCGACGGTTACATCTCCAGACAACCAGAGTTTGGAGACAGCAATGACCCGCCGCACCGACCCGCGCCTCTTTGACCACAGCCCATCCGGAGCCGGAGAGCTCGGCGCCCTTCCCGAATGGGATTTCTCCGCACTCTACGCGGGCGAGGATGACCCCAAACTCACCGCTGATTTGAAACAGCTAGAGGCGGATGCGACCGCCTTTGCCTCAGATTTCGAGGGCAAACTCGCAGACGCCTCGGCAGACCAACTCGCCGATGCCATCGTGCGCTCAGAAGCGATGGACCTGATCATGGGCCGTGTGCTGTCTTATGCAGGCCTGCGCGCATACCAACGCACCACCGATGCCGACCGGCAGAAGTTTTACGCCGATCTGCAGGGCAAAATCACCGACATCTCTGCCAAAACGGTGTTTTTCACGCTTGAGCTCAACCAGATCGACGCGGCGAAACTCACCGCCGCCATCGCCGAAAACGAGACCCTCACCCGCTACAAACCGTGGATCGACCGCGTCCGCGCGATGGCGCCCTACCAGCTGTCGGATGAGTTGGAGAAGTTCCTGCACGACAAATCCGTCGTCGGTCGTAATGCCTGGAACAAGCTCTTTGACGAGACGATGGCCGGGCTGACCTTCGACGTGGATGGAGAGACGTTGCCGTTGGAAGCGACGCTCACCCTCCTTTCAGAGCAGGACCGCACCAAGCGCGAAACCGCCGCCGGCGCGCTGATGAAGGTGTTTGGCGAGAACATCAAACTCTTCTCTCGCATCACCAACACGCTCGCCCAGGAAAAGGCGATTGAGGACAAATGGCGCGGTCTGCCCACCCCGCAATCGGGGCGGCATCTGTCGAACCACGTTGAGCCAGAGGTCGTGCAGGCCCTGCGCGACGCCGTGGTCAACGCCTACCCCCGCCTCTCCCACCGCTACTATGCGCTCAAGGCCAAGTGGATGGGGCTGGATAAGCTGCAAGTTTGGGATCGCAACGCGCCGCTGCCCAACGAGGACAACCGCGTCATCGGCTGGGACGAGGCGCAAAAAACCGTGCTAGAGGCCTACGCCGGGTTTGACCCCGAAATGGCCAAGCTCGCCGAGCCCTTCTTCACCGACGGCTGGATCGACGCGCCCGCAACGCCCGGCAAAGCGCCGGGAGCGTTTGCGCACCCCACAGTCTCTGACGCGCATCCGTTCGTGATGCTCAACTACCTTGGCAAACAGCGCGATGTGATGACGCTGGCGCATGAGCTAGGCCACGGTGTGCACCAGCGCCTTGCAGCCGGTCAGGGCGAATACCTCTCCTCCACCCCGCTGACACTGGCAGAAACCGCGTCGGTGTTCGGAGAGATGCTCACCTTCCGCAAACTCCTCGACGCCGCCCCCGACCAAAAGGCCCGCAAAATCCTGCTCGCGGGCAAGGTCGAGGACATGATCAACACCGTCGTCCGCCAGATCGCCTTCTACGACTTCGAGTGCAAACTCCACGCCGCCCGCGCGGATGGTGAACTAACCCCCGATCAGATCAACGAGATATGGATGAGCGTGCAGGGCGAAAGCCTTGGTCCGGTGTTTGAATTCGCCGACGGATACGAGACCTTCTGGTCCTACATCCCGCATTTCATCCACTCGCCGTTCTACGTCTATGCCTATGCCTTCGGCGATGGTTTGGTGAATGCGCTCTACGCCCGCTACGAGGAAGAGCCCGAGGGCTTTCAGGCGAAATACTTCGACATGCTCAAGGCGGGCGGCTCAAAGCACCACACAGAGCTGCTGGCCCCCTTCGGCCTAGATGCCACCGACCCGGCGTTCTGGGACAAAGGCCTGAGCCTCATCGAACGCTTCATCGACGAGCTAGAGGCGATGGAAGGGTAAAAGCGTCTGGGATGGGGTCCGGGACCTTATCCGGGACCTCGACGTGCAAGAAGCAACGAAAGGCCACGCTCTCCCTCGGGTGGGCGTTTCGTGAGATATGAGCGTCGCAATTTATGCCTCTAAACTGCATTTGGGTCGATCAACACACCACGTCGCAAATACGCCCTCCCAAGGGGGAGGGAGGGCGTGGCCGGAGGCTAGTCGCCTCCGACTGGGATACGTCTCGGACGTGATCCGGGACCTCGAAGAGCGATGCGAAACACAGCGCACGCCAAGACCGGGGTAAAGCGCGGCCGTGCTCAGAATAACGCAGTTTATCCCCGCAAAACCGCAGCCGCATTGAACGCCTAACCTTACCCTCCAATGCGCCAGACCTGTCGGTCGGTCTGGCGCGCGCGGCGGGCTGCGCCCTTGTTCCGCGCTTCGGTTCCACCCCGACCTGCAAGGCCCCGGATCAAGCCCGGGGCGTACATTCCCCGTCCCGGGCGTGACCCGGGACCTCGCTGAAAAATACAAAACAAAAGGCCACGCCCTCCCTCGGGTGGGCGTGTCTTGAAGTCAGTGCTTCTCAGTTTATTCCTCAATCCCGCGCGACGTTTGACCACCACGCAACCTCGAAAAAACGCCCTCCCATGCGGGAGGGAGGGCGTGGCCGGAGGCTGGTCGCCTCCGACTGGGATACGTTTCGGACGTGATCCGGGACCTCGAAGAGCGATGCGAAACACAGCGCACGCCAAGACCGGGGTATCGCGCAGCTAAGCCCAGAGCTGCGCAATACCCCCGCAAACGCGCTGAGCAATCACCCCACACCCTCCGCATGCGCCAGACCTCTCGGTCGGTCTGGCGCGCGCGGCGTCGCTAAGCGACTTGTTCCGCGCATTAGGCCCCTCGCAAACCATCGAGGCCCCGGATCAGGTCCGGGGCGTCCTAACCACGCCCCCTCACCCCCGCCAGAACCGCAAGGTGAACAGCACATAGACCGACATCAGCTCGAGCCGCCCTACCAGCATCGCCGCCGCCAGCACCCATTTCGCGCCATCGGGCAAAGCGGCGAAGTTCCCCGCAGGCCCGATCTCCGGCCCCAGCCCCGGCCCGATATTCGCCACCGCCGTGACAGCCCCCGACACCGATGTGATCGTATCGAGCCCCATGAGGCTCAGCGTGATCGAGACCACCGCGACCGTCACCGCAAACAGCACGAAAAACGCCATCACCGAAGACATCACATCCGCCGCCACCGGTCGCCCATCATAGCGCGGTGTAAACACCCCCCGCGGGCTCACCACCTGCCGCACCTGGCTCACAATCGCCGCCACCAAAAGCTGAAACCGGAAAATCTTGATCGAGCAGCACGTCGAGCCTGCACAGCCCCCCACCAGCCCCACCAAAAACAGCAGCACCACCGGGAACGCGCCCCAGAGCATGTAGTCCGCGCTCGCATAGCCGGTGCCTGTAAGGATCGAGACGCCATTAAAGAGGCCCTTCCGCAGTGCCTCCTCAATCACCCACCCTTCCGAGAGCATGAGCCACGCCACGAGCATCACCACGGTGACCGCCACCGTAGCGAAAAACCCCCGCACCTGCGCGTCCGAGACAATCGGCATCACGCCGCCATTCAACAGCTGCACATAGCGCACGAAGGGCAGGCTCGCGAGCAGCATAAACAGCACCGCCACATACTCCGCCCCTGCCGGAAACGCCGCGAACGACGCGTCATGGGTAGAGAAACCGCCCGTCGCGATGGTCGTCATCGCATGCACCACGGCGTCGAGCGGGCTCATCCCGACCCCGAGATAGGCCAGGAAACAGACGGCAGTGAGCGTCAGGTAGATGGCCGAAATAGACCCCGCAATCTCCACCGCGCGGGGCAGGATTTTGCCAAAGGTATCAAACCCTTCGGAGCGGAAGATTTGCATCCCGCCGATGCGTAAACTCGGCAAAAACGCCATCGCCACAACGATGATCCCGATACCACCAAACCATTGCAGCATTCCGCGCCACAGATGCGTGCCGGGCGGCAACCCTTCCAGATCCGTGAAAATCGTCGAGCCGGTGGTGGTCATCCCCGACATCGCCTCGAAAAACGCGTCGGTAAAACTGGCACCCGCTTCGCCAAGCCAAAACGGCAGCGCGCCAAAGAGAGGCAGCACCACCCAGGTCGCGGTTGTCAGGATAAACGTCTGCCGGACATCCAGCACCGGCGTGCGCCCCGTAGAGCACGCGAGCACCAGCATTACGCCTGCGACCATCGTCACCGTGCCCGCCAGAGCAAAACTCCGCCAATCCCCGTTGCCAGAGATCACATCGAGCAAAAACGGCAACAGCATCGTCGCGCCCAGTGCACTCACCAAGAGGCCGATGACATATCCCACGGGGCGCAGAAGGCTCATGGCCCGACCATCCTAGATGCCGCTGGCGTGTCAAGGAAAAGCCAGATTATGACCAGCGCACACCCCCACATCTTCGTCGGTTTCAAAATATTCCGGGGTGAATGGCGGGCGCAGCCCGACAGAGGGGCAGCGCCCCTCAGACCGCTTCCAGCCCCGCGCTGAGGTCCGCCAACAGGTCGCCTGCATCCTCCAACCCCACGCTCACCCGCAACGTGCCCGGCGTGATGCCCAGCGCCAGCCTCTGCGCTTCGGTCAGCCGTTGATGCGTGGTGGTGGTCGGATGCGTCACGATCGTGCGCGCGTCCCCGAGGTTGTTGGAGATCAGCGCGACCTTCAGCGCGTTCATGAACCGAAACGCGCCCGCCTGCCCGTCTGCCACTTCGATGGCAAAGAGCGTGCCCCCGGTCTCCATCTGACGAGCGGAGACTTCCGCCTGCGGGTGATCAGCGCGACCCGGATAGATCATCCGCGTGACCTTCGGGTGCTTTGCCAGTGCATCAGCCAGCGCAGCAGCCGTCTCTGCCTGCGCACGGCAGCGCAGCTCCAGCGTTTGCAGGCCATTGGCCATGATCCAGGCGGTAAACGGGCTCATCGCGCCACCGGTGTGCTTGAGATAGGGCTCCAGCGTACCGCGGATGAACTCCTGCGAGCCCAATACCACCCCGCCGAGCGCACGCCCCTGTCCGTCGATGTGCTTGGTCGCCGAATAAATCACGATATCCGCGCCGAGCTGAAAAGCGCGCATGAAGACGGGCGTGGCAAAGACATTGTCCACCACCACCAAGGCGCCCTTGGCATGTGCAAGTGCTGCCACGTCGGCCACATCGACCACCTCCAGCACGGGGTTTGACATCGACTCGAAAAACACGGCCTTCGTGTCAGGCCGGATTGCCGCTTCCCACGCGCCAAGGTCGGTGCCATCGACAAACGTCACCTCCACCCCAAAGCGCGGCAGAAGCTGCTCAACGATATAGAGACACGATCCAAACAGCGCGCGGGCAGAGACGATGTGATCCCCCGCCTTTAGCATCGAAAAAAGCGCGCCATTGACCGCCGCCATACCAGAGGCGGTGGCAAACGCGTCCTCCGCGCCCTCAAGGGCGGCAATCCGCTCTTCAAACACCCGCACGGTGGGGTTGCCGTAACGGGCGTAGATGAACTCATCCGTCCCGCTCTCGATAAACCGCCGCTCAGCGGTCTCCGCATCCGGATAAACAAACCCCTGCGTCAGGTGGATGCTCTCAGCAACCTCGCCGTACTGCGACCGACGCGCCCCAGAATGCACAAGCTTTGTGCGGGATTTCCAATCGTCACTCATCTATGCTCACCGGATGCTCCGGCGCCCCTTGCTCAACGACCCCTCTTGGTCGGAGCGCGTGCGCCGCGACCTCTTTAGCGGATTCTTTTACGTGGCCCGCAAGCCGGATCACAAATCGCCACGTCCTGCTTGCGTAAATCGGCAAGAAACTGCCGTCAACGCTCACAGGCTCGAAACGCGCGGTAACAGTGCCGCAGCGCGCTGTGAACGGTCATCCAAAGGTCATAGATTTTAAACACGTCTGACATGAGCTTCAGGGCATGAGTATTCACAACAAACATAGCCAATTCGAGCAGGGCACGATGGGCGGGACCATCTTTGGGATCATCTCTGACGGAGAGACGCTGCGCCCGGCTGCGGGCGATGTCTCCATCGCGGCGGGTCTGCACCGGGCACTCACCACGCTGCCCGAAGGTGTCCCGATCACCATTCTGGTGCATGGCTTTAAGTGGTCGCCCTTTGCCGCCGACCTGGGCGATGCGACCCGAAATCCGCTGAGCGAAATCTTCGCCCCCACCCCGCGCAGCCGCTGCTTTAAGGTGGTGAGCTGGCCTGCCGGGCTTGGCTTTACAAGCGGGCCGCAGGCAGGGCTCTGCATCCCCTTCGCTTGGCCCGCCCTCTCTCCGGCGACCCTCGGCCGTGTGCCAACCTCCGGGTTTCGCGAGATCTATGAGCGCGCCGGAGAGGCCGGGGCGGCGCTCGCCCGCCTTGTGCGCCTGATCCATGTGATCGCACCAGAGCGCGCGGTGGATGTGGTCGCCCACTCGCTTGGCGCGCGGGTGGCGCTGCAGGCAATCACCCATGGCGCACGGTTTGATCGGGTGGTGTTTCTGTCCGGCGCCGAAGGTGAGGCAGCGGCGCGCGCGGTGCTCGACAGCGCACCCGGCACAGACTTTTTCAACGTCACCACCCGCGCCAACGCCTTCTACGACGCGCTCTTTGCCCTCTCTGTGCCCTGTTCTGGCAAGACGTTGGGGCGGATGCAGGGGCCGGAACATATGGTCAGCATCCAGATGGATCGCTGGCCGGTCCGCGATGCGCTCGCCCAGCTTGGCCACCCCATCGCCGCCCCCGACCGGCGCATGTGCCACTGGAGCACCTACACCGCCAAAGGCGCGCTGCGCTTCTACGGTTCGCTGCTGCGGGAGCGCTCAACCCTCACCCGCGAGCGGGTTGCCGACCATATCGAGACGATCTCACGGGTGCGCGCTCTCTAAAGAGCGCGCTGCGGGGGCGCTGCCCCCAAACCCCCGGCATATTTAGCGACCATTGAAAGACTAGGGAGAGAGGGCTGAGATGCCTTCTCCTGCTCGCAAGGCGTTGCCGACACGGGCAGCGGCGTCGCGGACGGCGAAATAGACGCGCTCTTCATAGGGGGCGTTGGTGGTTATGGCCAAGACGGCGTCCCACTCTGGCCAGACAAAGACGGCGGCGTACCAGAAGGTGTTGGAGCCATCATGCGCCAGCCCCTCCTGCGTGACCTGCCAGCCCATCGCATAATCTCCGACCACTCCGGCGTGCAGGCGCTGCCAGGTTGCCTGCGAGAGCAGTGGGTCGTGGTCGCGATGGGCGCGCAGATAGGTCAGGAGGTCTGGCAAGGCGATGTGCATCTTGCCCGCCGGGGCCATCGCTTGGATGTTGTCCGAGCGGGGGTCGGCCGGCATGGGGCGCAGCGCTCCGAAGAGAGTGCGGCGGTGGCCTTTGATCGTAGGAGGGGGGCCGAAGCCTGCGGAGGGAAGATTGAGGGGGCCGAAGAGCTCTGAATGGAGCAGCGACTCATAGGGCGCTCCGTGGCGCTGCTCAATCAAGTGCCCCGCCATGATGTAGCCGAGGTTGGAGTAGAGATAATCGCCCTGTGCACCCGGTTTGGCACGCGCAGCGATTGCCGCGCGATCCGCCATCGGCTCTGCCCGCTCCCCTGAATACCGCACCCGCTGCAGCCAACTGAGATTGGCCGGATACCCTGCGCGGTGCTGCAACAGCGGGCCGATTTCCTCCCAAGAGACCTGCCCCCGCTCGACCAGCCGCGCTGCCAAAACCGCTGTCATCGACTTGCCGATGGAGCCCAGATGCCACGCGTCGCTGCTTTGCACAGGCGCACCGCCCACTTCGCGCAGACCCGCGACCTCAACCCGGCACTCCGCGCCCACGCAGAGGCCAATCCCCACACCCGGTGCGCCGCTCTCAACACGCAATCGTTCTGCGGTTTGCGCCTGCGCCACATCGGCGAGCAGCACCACCATCCACAAACCCCTTGATATGATCCCAGCAACCGACACCTATAGCGGCATATCACAGGAGGACGACCCATGCCCGCGCCCATTGACCTTTACTACTGGCCGACACCGAATGGCTGGAAAGTCTCCATCGCACTGGAGGAGATGGGGCTGCCCTATAACTTGCATCTCATCAACATCGGCAAGGGCGACCAGTTCGATCCGGAGTTTCTCAAGATCGCGCCCAACAACCGGATGCCCGCCATCGTTGACCCTGAGGGGCCGGATGGGGACCCGATCTCGATCTTTGAGAGTGGCGCGATCTTGCAGTATCTCGCGCGCAAAACCGGCACCTTCTGCGGCACGACCGAGCGTGAGCGCATCGAGGTAGACCAATGGCTGATGTGGCAGATGGGCGGCCTTGGGCCGATGGCGGGCCAGGCGCATCACTTCCTCAAGTACGCCCCCGCGATGGACCCACCGCAAGAGCTGCCCTACGCCCAAGACCGCTACCGCAACGAGACGGGGCGGCTTTATGGGGTGCTCAACAAACGCCTTGCGGATCGGGAGTTTGTGGCCGGAGACTTCTTCTCAATCGCCGACATGGCGATCTGGCCCTGGGCCTGCCTGTGGGAGGGCCAGCAGCAGGACATCGAGCAATTCCCAAACATGAAAGCCTGGCTCGACCGCTGCTATGCCCGTCCGGGCGTGCAGGCGGGGCGTGCTGTGGCGAAAGAGATGCGCAGCTCCACGCCGGACAAAGACAAAGAGGCACAGAAAATCCTCTTCGGTCAAAAGGCGGGCTAGGTGGCGCTGCCGCTCTTTGTGCTGCATGCGCCCGGCTCAGGGCGCGTTGGGCTCTCGCCCATGCCGGGGCGGTATGACGGGCTCGCCGGTGATCTGGGGCGCATGGCAGAGAGTGGGGTGACGGTGCTCCTCTCCATGACGCCGCGCCACGAATGGGCGGGCGATCTGGAGGCGGCGGCGACGGCCAATGGCATCAAGCTCTTTCACCTGCCAGTGCCCGATTGGGGTGCGCCGCCTGAGGCCACGCAGGCGCTTTGGCCGAAAGCGGCGGCAGGTGCGCATCTGGCGCTGGACCGCGGAGAGACCGTCATCGCCCATTGTGCCGGAGGGCGGGGGCGATCCGGTACGGCGATCTTGCGGCTGATGGTGGAGCGTGGGGCACAGCCCGAGGCGGCCCTTGCCGCAATCCGCCAGATCAGACCCGGCGCGGTGGAAACGTCGGATCAGCAAGACTGGGCAGCGTTGCCCGTTCAGTTCTCTCCCCACATCACAGCAGACCCGGACTTTGAAGACTGGGAAGGGTTGCACCAGCTTTTGACCGAGAGCTTTGCTTACATGGATGGGCGCATTGACCCGCCCTCTTCTCTTCTGCGCCTGACTGTGGAGGGGCTACGTGACAAGGCGCAAACAGAGACACTTTGGGGAGCTATGCGCGGGGCGCGACTGCTGGGCTGCCTCTTTGCGCAAGACGCCGGAGACACGCTTTACTTGGGCAAAATCGCGGTCCGGGCAGAGGCGCGTGGCCAAGGCCTTGCGCGCTGCCTGATCACCGCGGCAGAGGCCCAAGCCTGCGACAGTGGTAAACGCGCACTAATGCTACAATCCCGCATTGAACTCACCGAAAATCACGCGGCTTTTCAGGCGCTTGGCTTTATCGAGGTAGGTCGTACGAGCCATGACGGCTGCACCCAGCCCACCTCCATCACCTTCGAAAAACGCATCTAAGCGGAAAGTTTTTTGCCCGCTTGATCCGTGTCAAAGCGAGTCTGCCCACGGCTTTGCACTTTAAAGATCAACACAACGTGATTTTTGAGAAGGCAGCTCAACATGTCCCATGTTCCGAACACGCTCCCTCAGCAGTTTCCTGACGCCTCTGAGCAAATGCACCTGCTGCGGTTGAGTGACCCGCATTTTGCGCGGCTCGCGGATGCTTACAACGACGTCAACGGCGCGATCCACCGTGCCGAATGCGACATCGAACCCACCAGTGACATTCGTGTTGTGCAGATGCGCAAATCGCGACTGCACCTGCTTGATGAGATTGCGGCCTACCTGGTCTGACAGGTTCGCATCCAACGGAAGGTCTCTATTCTCCCTGTCGACCTGACGTTCATCTTACCGCGCCTCCGCCCTGTTTCAGACCATAGGGCACACCGGAGGCGCGGATTTTTTTGTTTAGTTTCAAATAGAAAAAGGGCGGCACCCTTGGCACCGCCCCTCTGATTTGGGTCGCATTAAGGTTAAGCCGCGAGCATCCCAGACGAGCGCGCAAGTTCCAGCATCTTCTTTTGCACCTTCTCAAAGGCGCGCACTTCGATCTGCCGGATACGCTCGCGAGAGACGCCATATTCCTGGCTGAGCTCCTCCAAAGTCACCGGATCATCGCGCAATTTGCGCTCAGTCAGGATGTGCTTTTCGCGGTCGTTCAACCCCTCCATCGCGGCAATCAGCATGCTGCGGCGGGCCTCTAGCTCATCTTGCTCGGCGAAGGCTTCAGCCTGATCAGCATCCTCATCGGCAAGCCAGTCTTGCCACTCAGAGGCACCCTCGCCATCGGATTTGAGCGGCGCGTTGAGCGAGGCATCCCCCCCCGACAAGCGCCGGTTCATCGAGGTGACCTCTTGCTCGGTAACCCCTAAATCTGACGCGATTTTTTCGACATGCTCGGGGCGCAGATCACCCTCTTCAAACGCACCAATGCGCGCCTTGGCCTTACGCAGATTAAAGAACAGCTTCTTTTGCGCGGCCGTGGTGCCCATTTTCACCAGGCTCCAGGACCGCAGGATGTATTCCTGGATCGAGGCGCGGATCCACCACATTGCGTAAGTTGCTAGTCTAAAACCCTTTTCCGGGTCAAAGCGCTTGACCGCATGCATGAGGCCAACGTTCGCCTCAGAGATCACCTCGGCGGTCGGCAGGCCGTATCCGCGGTATCCCATGGCGATTTTTGCAGCCAAACGGAGGTGTGAAGTGACCAGCTGATGCGCTGCCCCCTTGTCCTCATGGTCGACCCAAGCCTTGGCGAGCATGTATTCCTGCTCCGGCTCAAGCATCGGAAACTTACGGATTTCAGAGAGATAGCGGGACATGCCCTGCTCGGGTGAGGGCGCTGGAAGATTTGAATAAGCCATAACGGTTCCCCCTGTCTTTGCGACGTTGAGGAGAAGTTAAGGACGCTTACATTCGGCTTCAAGGGGCGGAAACAATCGCTCTCATTCCCGCGATCTGTTCACATGACGCTCTGGTCTCGTGATCAGATTGCGCACTGGACGCCGATAAATCGCAGACCAACCGCGTTAATCCTGGCTGACTTGCAACATTGATTTTTAAAAACCGGCGCTCGAACTTTGCGCCGGTCCAACGCTCGCGCTCACCCCGATCAGCCCTGCAAAACTGCATGACGTTAACCAAAATTTAGCCGGCCAAGGCCGCATCTCTGCAAAACCAACCCCCACAATTAGTACGATACCGCACCAATTAGTCCGATCTCGTACTGATCTCTTAACACGCGTTCATAAACGAAGGGTCAGTCAGTGCCTGATTTGAGCGTTGTTAGGAGCGTGTTGATATCTTCTGGGACTGGCGCTGAGAATCGCAGGTCAGTGCCATCCGGGTGCTCAAACCCCAGCGTGGCCGCGTGCAGCGCTTGACGCGCAATCGCCGCCCCAGTGCCCCGCCCGCCATAGGTTGCATCGCCCAAAAGTGGGTGACCGAGATGCGCCATATGCACCCTGATCTGATGCGTCCGCCCCGTCTCCAACCGGCACTCTACCAGCGTTGCGCCGCCCAAAGGCTCCAGAACCCGCACCCGCGTCACCGCATGCCGCCCGCCCTGCGCCAGCACTGCCATACGCAAACGATCCCGGGGATGGCGACCAATCTGGGTGCGGATCACAATCACGCCCCCCGGCTCAAACCCCACACCCTCAGCGCGGGCGAGGCGTGGCGTGGCGCGGTCGGGCACGCCCTGACAGACGGCCAGATAACTCCGCTCAACGGTGTGCGCCGCGAACTGGGCAGAGAGGTGGTGATGCGCGACATCGGTTTTGGCGACGACCAACAGGCCGGAGGTATCCTTGTCGATCCGGTGCACGATGCCGGGCCGCCGCTCCCCCCCGATCCCCGACAGGCTCTCCCCGCAATGATGCAACAGCGCGTTCACTAAGGTGCCGTCGGGCGCGCCCGGCGCAGGGTGCACGACCATGCCCGCGGGCTTGTTCACCACGATCAGCGCATCGTCTTCAAAGGCCACGTCGAGCGGGATATCCTGCGGCTCTGGCGCGGCCTCTTCCAAAGGCGGCACGTCCAGCACCAGCGCCACCCCCGCGCCCACCTTCGCGCTCGGGTTGCGCATTGCCCCTGAGGCCCCAAACACCGCGCCCGCCTCGATCAAGCCGCGCAGGCGCGAGCGGGAGAGGCCCTCGGGTGCGACCTCCGCCAAAACCTTGTCCAACCGCCCGGCGCTGCGCGTCACCAGCTCAACGCGCACGATCCACCCTCTTCATCTTGATAGAAATACCTCGGGGGAATTGAGCCGCAGGCTCAAGGGGGCAGAGCCCCTGCCCCGTCATGCAAACTGCTCGCGCAGCAGCCGTTCCTCCAGCCCGTGGCCAGGGTCAAACAGCAACCGGTGAGAGATCGACGGGTCAGAGCGCACATCGACCCAGGCCACGTTATCCACCTCTTCCCCATCCGCCGTGGCCGCGACCGGGCGTTTGTCGCCCTGAATGACCTCGAAGCTGACGGTCGCCGAGAGCGGCAAGAGCGCGCCACGCCAGCGCCGGGGCCGAAAGGCGGAGATTGCGGTCAGCGCCAGCACATCCGCGCCGATGGGCAAAATCGGCCCGTGGGCGGAGTAGTTATAGGCCGTCGATCCCGCCGCCGTGCAGACCAGCGCGCCGTCGCACACCAGCTCTTCCATCCGCATGCGGCCGTCCACATGGATGCGCAGCCGTGCTGTTTGCGGGCCCTTGCGCAGGAGAGAGACCTCGTTGATCGCCAGCGCCTCGCGGCTGGATCCGTCGCGGCGGCGGGCGGTCATCTTGAGGGGGTGGATGATCGCCTCTTCTGCCGCTGAAAGCCGCGCTTTCAGCCCGTGGGCGGCGTATTCATTCATCAAAAAGCCGACCGTGCCGCGATTCATCCCGTAAACCGGCTTGTCGAGCGGGCGGGTCAGGTGGAGGGTTTCGAGCATGAACCCATCTCCGCCGAGCGCCACGATCACATCTGCCTCGGCAGGTGCGCGGTTGCCATGCACCGCCACCAGGTTTGAGAGCGCCTTTTCCGCCTCGGGCGTGCCGTTGGAGAGGAATGCGAGCGATTCAAAGGGCATGGCGGGTCTCTCTGACCAAAGGCTTCGGCTCACTTAAGCCTGCTGCGGGCTGAAACGTCTATGCCCGATCGGAAACATGGGCGCAAATCGGCACCGTTTTGGCGTTTCGGAAGACTGGAAAAGACCGCAAAACGCGTTGCCTGAACCCATGCTGCGCTGTATCTCCTCCGTCACACAGACGTCGCGCAGAGCGCGCGCAGCGTCGCACAAGACGTATCACAGCGCGGTGGGAGTGGTTCTCTGGCGCGCGGAACAGCCAAGTTGGAGACATCCCATGCTCAACACCGTTCGCGATATCGGTTTCTTTTCCGAAAGCCTCTCTGAGCGCGATCCGGAGCTTTTCGCTTCGATCACCGGCGAGTTGACCCGCCAGCGCGACGAGATTGAGCTGATCGCCTCGGAAAACATCGTCTCTCAGGCGGTGATGGAGGCGCAGGGTCATGTGATGACCAACAAATACGCCGAAGGGTATCCGGGCCGTCGCTACTATGGCGGGTGCCAGTGGGTCGATGTGGCTGAGGAGTTGGCGATCGCGCGGGCCTGTGAACTGTTCAACTGCGGGTTTGCGAATGTGCAGCCGAACTCTGGCTCTCAGGCGAACCAGGCGGTGTTTCTCTCGTTGCTAAAGCCCGGTGACACCTTCCTTGCCATGGACTTATCGGCGGGTGGGCACCTGACGCATGGCGCGAAGCCCAACATGTCGGGCAAGTGGTTTAACGCGGTGCATTACGGCGTGCGGCGGCAGGACAACACGCTCGATTATGATCAGGCGATGGAGCTGGCGAAAGAGCACAAGCCCAAGCTGATCATTTGCGGCGGCTCGGCTGTGCCGCGGCAGATCGACTTTGCGAAGTTCCGCGAGATTGCGGATGAGGTCGGCGCGTACCTGCATGTGGATATGGCGCATTTCGCGGGTCTTGTGGCGGGCAAGCAGCACCCGAACCCTCTGGAGCATGCGCATGTGGTCACGACAACCACCCACAAAACCCTGCGCGGGCCGCGCGGTGGGATGATCCTGACGAATGACGAGGCGCTGGCGAAGAAGTTCAACTCCGCCATTTTCCCCGGCCTGCAAGGTGGCCCGCTGATGCATGTGATTGCCGCCAAGGCTGTCGCGTTTGGAGAGGCGCTGCGCCCCGAGTTCCAGACCTACCAGGCGCAGGTGATCCGCAATGCGCAGACGCTGGCGGATACGCTGATGAAAGGTGGCCTCGATATCGTTACGGGGGGCACCGACACGCATGTGATGCTCGTTGACCTGCGCCCCAAGGGCGTGAAGGGCAATGACACCGAGAAAGCCTTGGGCCGCGCGCATATCACCTGCAACAAGAACGGCATTCCGTTTGATCCTGAAAAGCCGATGGTGACCTCGGGCGTGCGGCTTGGCACCCCGGCGGGCACGACGCGCGGCTTTGCTGAGGCCGAGTTTGCCGAGATTGGCGAGATGATCGTGCAGGTCGTTGATGGGCTTGCGGCGAATGGGGCTGAGGGCAACGCTGCCGTTGAGGCTGCGGTAAAGGCCCAGGTCAAGGAACTCTGCGACCGGTTCCCGATCTACCCGGGGCTCTGATCGCTACTCCGCCGCCTGCGACAGCGCGGGCGGCGGGGCGCCGACCATGCGGAAGGCGAGCTCGACATAGTGGTCCTCAATCGCGGCGGGGGTGAGGCGCCCTGTTTCGCTGAACCAGGTGCTCACACCGGTTAACATCGCGATCATCGCCATGGTGGAGACACGTAGGTCTCCGGTCGCAAACACACCCGCGCGTGCACCGTCGGAGAGGATCTTGCCGAGCATATCCTCATAGCGGCGACGCAGGGCCTCGACCGCGTTGAAGTTCTCGGGCTCTAGGTTGCGCAGCTCCATATAAGAGATAAACACCTCCGCCTGCCGCCCGATGTGGTGGGAGATGTGGAAGCGGACGAAGGCCTCAAGCCGGTCTGAGAGGGGGGCGTCGCCGGGCAAAAACGCGCGCTCGGCGGCGGCCAAAAGCTCCTCCATATGCACGGACATGATGTCGAAGAGCAGTGTTTGCTTGTCGGGGGTATAGAGGTAAAGGGCACCGGCCTGCACGCCCACTTCGCGGGCGATCTGGCGCATCGAGACGGCCGCATAGCCATGCTGCGCGATCAGGTTGATCGCAGCCTTGCGCACCGCTTGGGCGGTCTTCTCCCCACTAGAGCCGGTTTTTCGCGCCATTCTCTCGCACCGCTTTCCGCAAGATGATAACTGAACGAGCGTTTAGGGATCAATCCTGAACCAAACCATCTGGCGAAACCCTGAAGAGCCGCCGCATCGCCTCTAGCAACAGGCCGTAGGGGCGGCCAGAGATTGAGATCACGACTATTGCGCTGGAGATCGCAGTGAGGATTTGGGGCAGGGTTGCGCCAGCGGTCCAGAGGATTGCGGCATAGACGGGCATCTGGAAGCTGATGAAGGCGAAGGTGTCGAAGAGTAGGCGGCGGAGTTGGCTCTGTGCGCGTCCGACGCGAAACAGCCAATCTCGGTAGAGGCCATAAGGCCAACCTGTGAGCAAAATCGCCGGGATCGCCATGAGCCGCGCCCACACGACCTGCTCCCAGGCCATGCCAGCGATGAACAGCTCAGAGATCCCTGCGCCAAGGGTCGAATAGATCAACAGCGCGAGGGTGTCTGAGATGACCAGGCGGGTGCGGTCGTGCATGCGAGCGGTGTCGCACTGTCGGGGTCGATGGTCCAGCGGTGATCTTTGCCGGGGGTGAGGGCGAGAGGGGCTGCGGGTCGTTGATGGGCTTGCGGCGAATGGGGCTGAGGGCAACGCTGCCGTTGAGGCTGCGGTAAAGGCCCAGGTCAAGG
>JBCBGM010000009.1:0-69156 GCA_038526735.1 Pseudomonadota bacterium
GCTGCAAAACGCCGGAATGACTCTTGGGGAGTTCCGGGTAATCTGTTGGTGGGAATGGGGGCACCGCCAGTTTGGCCGCTTGATCGGGCTCGTTTGGGGTGTCGGTTTTCTGTGGTTTTTAGCGCGCGGGATGATCCCTACGGGCTGGACGGTGCGGCTCTTGTCGCTTGGGGTCCTCGGCGGCCTTCAGGGCGCGATTGGCTGGTGGATGGTCTCCTCCGGGCTGACGGGCACGATGCTCGATGTGGCAAGCTACCGGCTGGCAACGCATCTGGGGCTCGCGTTTTTTATCCTTGGGCTGATCGCCTGGTTCACATTTGAACTCAGCCGCGCGCCGGCGGAGCTGCTGCGCGCACGTCGCCAAAGGCAGGCGGGGTTGATGACGCTCTCGTCGATCTTTGTGCCGCTACTGTTTTTGCAGATTTTGCTGGGGGCGCTGGTCGCGGGCATCGATGCAGGCCGCTCTTACACCGATTGGCCGCTGATGGCGGGGGCGTTTATCCCCACAGCGATCCTCGATCTCACGCCGGTGTGGGCGAATTTCTTCGAGAACCCGGCAACGACCCAGTTCAACCACCGGATGCTCGCTTATGCGCTGTTGGTGTTTGGGCTCTTTATCGGCATCCGTGCCGCGAAATCTCCGCTCAAGATGGTCCGCAAATGGCATGCCCGGATGGGCCTGGTGTTGATCGCGCAGATGGTCTTGGGGATCGTCACTGTCATGACAGTCGCGCCGTGGTACTTCGCGATAGCGCATCAGTTTTTGGCGGTAGTGCTGTTTGCGGTTGCCCTGCGCGCGCGCTTTGAAGCGGCTTATCCGGCGGAAGAGAGCGTGCGGGCTTAAGCGGCACTCCCGCCCGTTGGTTGGGCCCAGCCCGCGCTACGCGCGGGTCCGGAAGTCATTGAGAAGCGCTTGAGGGCGCGGCTGCTCCCTCAAGTCGCCTCGCCCAGTGTGATCTGTGAGTCGCGCCTGCCTCAAGGGTCCGCGGCTGCGCCGCCGATATCGCGCCCTTGACCCAGCCCCGACTCACGTCTTCGTCGGTTTTGAAATATTCCGGGGTGAATGGCGCCGAAGGCGTCAGAGGGGCAGAGCCCCTGAGCGGACCCGCCCCGCAGGGGCGGGCTCGGCCCAAGCCGCATGGCGCGGGAGGCTTTATTGCTCCCAGGTGGGGTCGCGTTTTTCCAGGAAGGCTGCGATGCCTTCTTCGGTGTCGCGGTGGAGCATGTTCTCGGCCATCACGCGGCCGGTGTGGGCGTAGGCGGCATCTAGCGGCATTTCGAGTTGCTCGTAGAAGGCTTGTTTGCCGATTTTCACCGCCACGCCGAGTTTTGCGGCGACCTGTTCGGCGAGGGTGCGGGTGGCAGTTTCAAGCTCCGCCTCAGGCACAACGCGGTTCACGAGGCCGAGGTCTTGGGCGCGGTCGGCAGGCAGGAACTCTCCGGTGGTCAACAGCTCAAACGCCTGTTTGGTCGGGATGTTGCGCGACAGGGCCACCATGGGGGTGGAGCAGAAGAGGCCGATGTTCACGCCGTTCACGCCAAAGCGCGCCGTCTCTGCCGCAACGGCCATGTCACAGGTGGCGACGAGTTGGCATCCGGCGGCGGTGGCGATGCCGTGGACTTGGGCGATCACCGGTTGGGGCAGGCGGCGGATCGAGGTCATCATCCGCGCGCATTGGGCAAAGAGCGCGTTGAAATAGGCGCGGCCGCCGTCCTCGGCTTGCCTGCCGGCGGTCATTTCTCTCAGGTCATGGCCCGCACAAAACGCTTTGCCCGCCCCGCGCAGGATCACCGCGCGGGTGCTGCGGTCGCTCATCAGCACGTCAAACTCCGATTGCAGCGCTGTGAGCATCGCCTCGGAGAGCGGGTTGAGTTTGCTGGGCATGTTGAGGGTGAGGGTGGCGACGCCGCCGGCGTCGTCTCGCAGCAAGATCTGATCCATGGCACTCCCTCTTGTTCTTGCACGCCGCTGGTGCAGGTTAGGGGCAAATAATCAGAGGGAGGGGTGTAATGGAACCTGTGATGAGTGTGGCGGAGGTGAATGCCTATCTCGCCGAGGTCTTTCCGGAGACGGCAGGGCGGTTCTCTTGCACTGAGCTTAAACCCTGCTGGGCGCGGGTGGATCTGCACGCGGGGCCGGGGGATTTGCGGCCCGGTGGTACCGTCTCTGGCCCGACGATTTTTACGCTCGCGGATTGCGGGTTTTACATGGCGCTGCTCGGCATGATCGGACAGCAGGCGCTCGCCGTGACGACAAATGCCAGCATCGATTTCATGCGCAAGCCCGCGCCGGGTGCCATGTGGGCGGAGGTCTCGATCCACAAGCTGGGGCGGGTGCTCGCAGTGGGCACGGTGCTGATTTACTCCGAAGGGGTGGAGGGGCCGGTGGCGCAGGCGTCGATGACGTATTCGGTTCCGCCGCGATGATCCGCTGGATGGTTTTGGCGCTCGCGCTGGCGGGTTGCTCGGTGCCGTTGGCGGAGTTGCCCTCAGGTGCGGACCATGAGGTGACGGTCGTCGATTTTGGCTGGCACACGGTGATTGTGCTGGAGGGCGCGGATGTGCGGGCGGCGGCGCCAGCGTATCCGCAGCTGAACCAGGCACTGACGGAAGTTTCCGAGGCTCCGTGGTTAGAGTTTGGTTGGGGGGAGGCGGTGATCTTTGCCGACACCGCCACGATCGAAGAGGTGAAGCTCAGCGAGGTCATCCCGGCGGTGTTTTGGCCGACGCCCGCGCTGGTGCAGATCGTGCCGCGGGGCAGGGCGCCCGCGCAGACCTATCGCGGCGCGCAGGTGACACTGCCGGTGAGTGCCGCGCAGTTTGAGGCGCTGATGGCGGGATTGGAGGCGTCATTTACGCCGCCCGTTGAGGGGGTCAGCGGCGGCTTTGACGCGGGCGCGCGGTTCTTCCCGGCGCGCGAGCGGTATCACGCCTTTCAGAACTGCAACTCCTGGACGGCAGAACGCTTGCGCGAGGCGGGGATTGCGGCCCCGGGCGGCTGGGTGGTGTCGTCGGAGAATTTGGTGCGCCGGTTGGGGGCGGGGGGTTAGCCGAGGCGGAAGCCTGACATAGCGATGATAGAAGTGGTGGTTTTTGACAAATAAGCAGGTGTCAATATGGGTAGTGTAGAAGACCCATTTGAAAGCTCAGAGTTTCTATTGCGAAGGGCTAGGGTGCATTTTGATAACTTTGAGAAGGCAGCCGCAGAATACCTCAACAGCGATGCTTATACTGTTTGGCATGAACTCAACGAAACCACAGGACTCAAAGAAGTTAAATTAAAGATTGTTCGTGAGTTCCCAGAAGACCTTAGAGGTTATGCCTCCGATGCAATAAAAAACATCAAAGACGCGCTCGACCAAGCAATGTCGGCTGCAAGCTACGTAGTCAGCGGAAAAAGGAGCAAACGGACGCACTTTCCTTTCGGAGAAGATGCTGACGATCTCGAGAATTCGTTAAGTCGGAGAAAAGCTGGTCAGTGCAAAGGCATCCCGGAGGAGCTGTTTCCTGCTATTCGCTACATTCGGCCATATCCCCACGAAGGAGATCGATTTAGGTTAAAGCTGCTTCAAAAGGTGTCGGGTCCCCATAAACATAGTGTTTCTCTCGCGCTCGGCATTGATTCCCCGTCGCCATTCGCCAAGCTCGATTTCATTGCCGAAAACTCCGTGGTCGTAGCGTCTGTAAATTTCCCGGAGTGGGATACAACGAATGATGAGGTGGTGGTCGCGACCTACAGCGGAGACGGGAAACCCATCCTAAGTCACGCCTTTCAGATTGAGTTTTCTCACCCGGATCTTCGCGGTGTTTCAGCTTGGCAACTTCTGAGCGGTTGGGGCGGCAGAGCAGAGTGGATTGTTCGCGGTTTAAAAGAGACAGCTACCCAGATTGCAGGTGAGCGTCGGAATTGATGTCGGTCTAGGAGTACCTGCCTTTTTGCCTTGGTATCCGAGATTTAATAACGCCTAAAGTATGGGGTAAAATGATACCTAAATTATAAACCACTGATTTTGCTATCATAATACCGGCACACTCCACTTGAACTGTGGTTTTCAATCCAGCATACAGCGCGCATTCGGGCGGTGAGCCTGACTCTATCGAAGCAGTGGTTCAACACATAGGACCTTACAGATGAAAACCTATTCCGCCAAACCGGCAGATATCGAGAAGAAGTGGGTGATCGTCGATGCAGAGGGCGTGGTGCTGGGGCGGTTGGCCTCTCTCATCGCGATGCGTCTGCGCGGCAAGCACAAGACGACCTTCACCCCGCATATGGACATGGGCGACAACGTCATCGTCATCAACGCCGAGAAGGTGCAGATGACCGGCAACAAGCGCTCGGACAAGACCTACTACTGGCACACCGGCCATCCGGGTGGGATCAAGTCGCGCACGGCCGCGCAGCTCCTTGAGGGGCGCTTTCCGGAGCGTGTGGTCACTAAGGCCGTGCAGCGTATGATGCCAGGCGGGCCGCTGACGCGAAAGCAGCTCACCAACCTGCGCGTTTACGCCGGGACTGAGCATCCGCACGAGGCGCAGCAGCCTGAGGTGCTGGATGTCAAATCGATGAACTCTAAGAACACGCGGAGCGCATGAGCATGGCTGAAGAGATCAAGTCGCTCGAAGAGTTGGGTGGTGCCGTTGAGGGTGCTGACGCGGTGATCGCAGAAGTGTCTTCGACGCCGACAGAGCCTGTCCGCGATGAGCTGGGCCGCTCTTATGCAACAGGCAAGCGGAAAGACGCCGTGGCGCGGGTCTGGGTCAAGCGTGGCTCGGGCAAGGTCACCGTCAATGGCAAGCCGATGGCGGAATATTTCGCCCGCCCGGTGCTGCAGATGATCCTCGCGCAGCCGTTTTCGGTTGCCGGCGTCGAGGGTGAGTTTGACGTGATGGCGACCGTCAAGGGCGGGGGCCTCTCCGGTCAGGCAGGTGCGGTGAAGCACGGTGTCTCTAAGGCGCTGTCGCTGTTTGAGCCGTCGCTGCGCCCCTCGCTGAAGGCCGCAGGCTTCCTGACCCGCGACAGCCGCGTCGTGGAGCGGAAGAAGTACGGTAAGCGCAAGGCGCGCCGGAGCTTCCAGTTCTCCAAGCGTTAATCGCATGCCACGTCTGTGGCTGGGTTTTGGAAAGGGCGCGCCGTGGGTGCGCCCTTTTCGTACCGTGTCTTGCTGATAGGGGCTGAGGTTCGATGCCCGTGATCCCGCTCAACAGTTTTGTGTTTCCGTCCGATCTGGGCGTGCGGCGCGATTATATGGCCGCAGCAGAGCATATCGACGAGGCGCATAAGGCGCGGTATGATCGCTACACGCTGTTTTACGATGCGTTTTGGGATGCGGCGGGCTCTGAGGTGGTTCTGATCTGCCCGACACTCTTGAACTTCGCGCCGTTCTTTGCGGGCGAGATGCAGTTTGAAGATGTGGAGGGGGGCGCACTCTCTCCGCGGGTTGCTGAGGGGGCGCGCTATCACGAGGTGCGGTTTCCGTCCGCCAAGCGGGTAGAGGCGCTGCGGATGATGGGCGCGGGCTTTGAGGCGGAGGTGCCGGTCAGTGCGCAGACCTTCGACCTCTTTCGCGGTCACAACGTCATCATGACCCTGCAGAAGGATAATCCGCTCACTTGGGTGCGTGATTGGTTGCGCTACCACGTAGAGGTGCATGGCGCGACGGCGGCGCTGATCTTTGACAATGGCTCGACGCGTTACAGCCCGCGGGAGTTAGAGGCCGAGATGGGCCTCGTGCGCGGGTTGACGCGGGCCGTGGTGGTTCCGGCGGCGTTTCCGCATGGGCCGCACCATCCGCCGCCGCCGAAGAAGAGTGCCTCGAAGTTTTTGCAGATCAGCCTGTTTAACCTCGCGCGGTTGCGGTTTTTGCGCCAAGCGCGGGCGGTGTTGAACGCGGATATTGACGAGCTGGTCGCACCGGTGAAGGGCAGCACGGTGTTTGACCGCACGGTGCGCAGCGTGATGGGGTATCGGCGCTTTGGCGGCCGCTGGCGCGAGACGGATATGGGGGCAGCAGCAGAGCGCGGCTTTCGTGACAGTGTGCTCATTCCCGCCGATGAGGCCTGTAAAAACGAGAAATGGTGCATCAACCCGCGGGGGCTTTTGGCCAATGCGGAGTGGTTGGTGCACAACGTCAAACCGCGCAATGTGGTGCCCTTCAAGGTCACGGCGCTCGATGGGCGGTTGAGCTATTACCACATGCGCGGGATGAGTACTAAGCGGCAGTCAGAAGCCGGCGCGAACGCACATCTGCCTGTGGACACAGAGCTGCAAGCGCTCCTTTCCCGCACCTTGAGAGTGTGAGCGACTTGCGCCGCGCTCACCGTCGTTTTTGTGATTGGCCTCAAGGCACTTGCACAGTATTTTGCCGCCGATGAAGCATACCCCGACCAAAGAAGAGCGCCGCAACGCCAGGGATATATCTTACGCCTCCGCCGCTGAAACGCGGTTTGGGCGGATGTTGATCCGCAGTCTTGAGAACATCACCGGGCGGCCTCGGCTGATCCGGATGGCGCAGGGCTATGAGCATGAGGTGGCGGCGGGCCGGTCGTTTTGGGAGGTGATGGTCGAGCGCTACGGGTTGCATCTGGATGTGACGCAAGGCAGCCTCGATGACATCCCGCGCGAGGGGCCGCTGGTGGTGATCTCGAACCATCCGTTCGGCATTCTGGATGGCTTGATGCTGGGGTATATGCTGGCCACGACGCGCGGAGATTTTCGGATCTTGGCAAACCATGTGTTCCGCAAGGCGCGCGATCTTAATCAAGTGATCTTGCCGATCAGCTTTGAGCCGACGCGCGAGGCGATGCAGACCAATCTGGAAACCCGCAAAACCGCGCTGCGCTATCTTGCGGCGGGCGGCTGCATCGGGATTTTTCCCGGGGGGACGGTCTCTACGTCGCTGAAGGCCACCAAAGGTCGCGCGATGGATCCGGGCTGGCGGACGTTTACCGCAAAGATGATCGCAAAATCGGGCGCGACGGTGCTGCCGATCTATTTTGACGGCGCCAACTCACGGCGGTTCCAGATTGCGAGCCATGTGCATCCGACCTTGCGGCTGGGGCTGTTGATCAACGAGTTCAAGGCTCGGGTCGGGCGTGCGGTGGAGGTCAGCGTGGGCCGTCCGATCGATCCGGAGACCATCGCCGCGCATTCCAAAGACCCGCGCGGCATGATGGATTTTCTGCGCGAGACGACCTACCAACTCTCCCCTATTCCACTGGCAGATTTGTCTTATGGCTATGAGTTTGAGGGCCCGCGTGACGATGATGCCGCAGGGGGTTTTCGGAAGGTCTATTAGCGCTGATATTGGGGGCGGAGGACAGCCATGGCAGCCACTCTTCGTAAACAACGCCGCATCCAGTTGATCGCACTCGGGATGACGCTGCTCTTTGCAGCCTCTGGTGCCGTTATTCTCGCGATTGGCGAGGGCGCGCAGTTCTTTCGCTCTCCGACCCAAGTGTTTGAGGACCCGCCCCGCGACGGCGAGGTGTTTCGCCTTGGGGGCCTCGTGAAAGAGGGCACTCGTGTGTCGGAGGGGGTGGAGCATCAGTTCCTCGTCACCGATACCAACATGGATGTGCCGGTCAGTTATGTCGGGATCGTGCCTGACCTCTTTGGTGAGGGGGAGGGCACGGTGGTGACCGGCCAACTCGTCAATGGCATCTTTGTGGCGACAGAGGTGCTCGCCCGCCACGATGAGACCTACATGCCCAAAGAAGTGACCGATGCGTTGAAAGAGCAGGGTGTCTATCGCGGCGAAAGCTGAGGGTTTCCGCCACGTTCACCGGGCCGCGATCTTGCACATAGAGGGGCAGGCCCGATAGCGTGCGCGCACAGCTTGAGGGAGGCCCGCATGAGCTATGAGACGCTGCTCTTTGAGGTGAGCGAGGATATCGCCACGATCACGCTCAACCGTCCGGATGTGATGAACGGGCTCACCACCCAGATGCGCGCCGATCTGATGCACGCGCTTGATACCGCCAGCAAAGATGCGCGCGCGATTGTGCTAACGGGGGCGGGCAAGGGCTTTTGCTCGGGGCAGGATTTGGGCGATGCGCGCCACGCCGGTGAGATCAACCTCGAGATGACCCTGCGCGACGAATACGAGCCGCTTTTGCAGAAAATCTACACTTGCCCGGTGCCCACGATTGCGGCGGTGAACGGCCCGGCGGCGGGTGCCGGAGCAAACCTCGCGCTCGCGGCGGATGTGGTGATTGCCGCTGAGTCGGCGGTATTTTTGCAGGCTTTTGCGCGGATTGGGCTTATTCCAGACGCAGGTGGCACCTACTGGCTGCCCCGCTCCATGGGCTTTGCCAAGGCGATGGGGGCGGCGCTTTTTGCCGAGCCGATCACGGCGAAAGAGGCAGAGGCGCAGGGCATGATCTGGGAGGTTTTGCCGGATGCCACGTTCCAAGAGGGTGTACGTGCGCGGGCGCTGAAACTCGCCCAGGGGCCGACGCAGGCGTATAAGCACATCAAGACGGCGCTCCGGGCGAGCTTTGAGAATGACCTCGATACGCAGCTCCTCCTGGAGGCGCAGCTTCAGGGCGAGGCGGGCAAGACACGTGATTTTACCGAAGGTGTGATGGCGTTTTTGCAGAAACGTCCCGCAAAGTATGAGGGCCGCTGAGGGGCAGACGTTTCGCACGCTTGTTGCCGAAACGGAGGTTATTCCGTCGGAGCGGGGGGCTGAGCTTGTCGCGGCCTATGGGGTTGCGGCGGACGCACCTCTCTCGGCTCTGTTGCAGCGGGCTGCGCAGGCGAATTTTCTCTACCGTGGGCTGAAGCGGCATCAGGCTTGGGTGTCTGACCGGCTAGGGGCTGCGCCCGGCGACGTGTTGGAGGAGCTCTGCGCTCCGGTTGACGGCAGCAGTGAGGCGGTGGCGACGGCCTTGCGGCTCGCAAAGTCCCAGCTGAGCCTTTGGGCCGCGCTGTGCGATCTGGGGCAGGTGTGGGCGCTCTCCGAGGTCACCGCCGCGTTAACACGGTTTGCCGATCATACGGTGGAGATGATGCTCCGCGCCTTTGTGCGCGAGGCGGTGGCGCGGGGGGATTTGCCTGAGGGCACTGCGCTGCATGGGCACCTCAGCGCGCTCGCCATGGGCAAGATGGGGGCGCAAGAGCTCAATTATTCGTCCGACATTGATCTGGTGGTGCTGATTGGGGATGCCGCACCGGTCGCGTTGCATCCGGTGCTGGTGAAGATCACCCGGCGGGTGGCGGCGGCCCTCTCGAAGGTCACGGCGGACGGCTATGTGTTCCGCACGGACCTCAGGCTGCGCCCCGATGCGGCGACCACGCCCGTCGCGGTGCCGATGGCCGCCGCGCGGCGCTATTACCGCGACCACGGCCGCACCTGGGAGCGGGCGGCCTATATCAAGGCGCGGGCCTGCGCGGGGGATATCGCGGCGGGCGCTGCGTTTTTGCTGGAGCTGCAACCTTGGGTGTTTCGCCGGCATCTGGATTTTCCAGCGATTGAGGACGCTTACGAGATGTTGCGCGCAATCCGCACGCATAAGGGCCTGAGCGGGCCGATCACGGTGCCGGGGCATGACATTAAGCTGGGGCGCGGCGGTATTCGGGAGATCGAGTTTTTCGCCCAGACGCGGCAGCTGATCTCTGCGGGGCGGGACCCGCGCTTGCGCGCGCCGCGGACGCAGGCAGCACTTGCACGGTTGGCGCAGGCGGGGTGGGTCGATGACGCGGATGCACAGGTGTTGAGTGAGATTTATACGCGCCACCGCGACAGAGAGCATCGGGTGCAGATGCTGGAGGATGCGCAGACCCATGTGATCCCAACGAATGACGCGCTGCGGGGGGGCGTGGCGGCCCTCTCTGGGCAGTCGTTGGCTGCGTTTGATGCCGCGTTGCGGGCGGATCTTGAGGCGGTGCACCGCATCGTGGGCCAGGCGCTTTCGGTCGGGGGTGAGGTTGAGTCTGCGCCTGAAGCGGCGCAAGAGCTGGACGTCATCGCGAGATGGCGCAGCCTGCCTGTTGCCCGGTCAGAGCGGGCGCGGCAGGTGTTTGACCGGGTGGCCCCGCGCTTGCAGGCGGCGATGGCGAGCTACGCTAAGCCGCAGGCAGCAGAGCAGGGGCTTGATCGGTTTATCTCTGGCCTGTCAGCGGGGGTGCAGGTGCTCTCGTCGCTTGAGGCGGCTCCGGAGGCGCTGGAGTTGCTGATGGACATCACCGCGCGCGCGCCACGGCTTGCAACTGAGCTTGCGCGGCGCCCGGCGACCTTTGATGTGGCGTTTCTGCCGGGGTTTGGTGGCGCTTTGCCCGACCTTGAGGGCTACCGCGCGCAGGCCCGCGCGATGCTCTCAGACTGTCGCGACCTGGAGCAGTCCCTCGACGCGCTGCGCCGCTTTGCGCGGGAGGCGCGGTTTCAGGTGGAGGTGCAGCTCTTGCGCGGTGCGGTGAGTGACGCGGCTGCGGCGCGGGCGCTGTCTGACATCGCGGATGTCGTCGTGGCAAAGACGCTGCCGCCGGTGATCGACGATATGGCGCTGCGGCATGGCCCTCCGCCGGGGCAGGGGTTGGCGGTGATCGGGATGGGCAAGCTCGGCACGCGAGAGATGACGGCGGCCTCCGATCTCGACCTGATCCTTGTGTATGATGCCGGTGAGGGGGCGGAGAGTGCGGGGCCGCGCCCGCTCGCCCCCACCGCCTATTTCGCGCGGTTGACCCGGGCGTTGACCAATGCGCTGACCGTGCCCACCGCCGAAGGGTCGCTTTATGAGGTGGACATGCGGCTGCGCCCCTCGGGGCGGCAGGGGCCGGTGGCGGTGCCGCTGAACGGGTTCCGGCGCTACCAGCTGGAGGAGGCGTGGACGTGGGAGCATCTGGCACTGACCCGTGCGCGGGTTGTGGCGGGACCGGAGACGCTGAAAGCGGCGATTGAGGGCGTGCTGGCGGATGTGCGGCACAAACCGCGTGAGGCGGCGGTGATTTTGGCCGATGTCTCAGAGATGCGGCAGAGGCTCGCGGAGGCGACGGGCGCGCCTGGGCCGCTCGACCTCAAGCACGGGCCGGGGCGGTTGTTGGACATTGATCTAGTATTGCAGGCGGGGCTTTTGTGCCTCGGCTCAGACGCGCAAGCGCGGGGGCGGGGGTTTGCAGCTTTGGCAGAGGCGGGATGGCTCTCGCCAGAGGGGGCGGAGGTGCTTACACAGGCGCGGGCGCTGATGATGCGCACGCAGGCTTTGGTGCGGGTCGTGGTCTCGTCGGAGCGGATGCCGGAGGGGTTTGTGGCGCAGAGCTTGGCGGAAAGCCTTGGGTTTGCAGAGTTCGACGCGGTTCTGGCGGCGATAGAGTCCTGCGCAGCAGAGGCCGCGCGGGTGATTGAGGATCGTCTCGGCTGATGGCGCTGCCGCTGGTCTATCATCCGCATTACATGGCGCCGCTGCGCGATGGGCATCGCTTTCCGATGTCGAAATACGGGTATTTGCGCGACGCGCTGATCGCGCGGGGGCTGCTGCCAGAGACGGGCGGGTACCTCGCGCCTGCGCCGTTCGATGTGCGCCGGATCGCGGCGGTGCATGAGCTGGCCTATGTGGAGCGGGCGTTTAACGTGGCCTTAACGCCCGATGAGGTGCGCCGGATTGGCCTGCCCAGTACCGAGCGGGTTGTTCGCCGTGCGCGGCTGGCGGCGGCGGGCACGGCGCTGGCGGGGCGTCTCGCGCTGGAGCATGGGGTCGCGTGCAACATGGCGGGCGGCTCTCACCACGCGGGGCTTGAGAGTGGGGCAGGGTTTTGCGTGTTCAACGATGTGGCTGTGGCCGCGCAGGCTTTGCTCGATGACGGGCTCGTGCGGCGGATCATGGTTGTCGATTGCGATGTGCATCAGGGTGACGGCACGGCCGAGATTTTTGGCGGTGATGCCGCCGTTTTTACGCTTTCGGTGCATGCGGAGAAGAACTTTCCGGCGCGCAAGCAGACCTCTGATCTTGACATTCCACTGCCCGACGGGCTGCGCGATGCGGCCTATTTGGAGGTGCTGCGAGAAATGGTTGCGCCGGTGATCGCGGCGCAAATGCCGGACCTGATTTTCTACAATGCCGGGGTGGACCCGTATGAGAATGATAAGCTGGGGCGGCTGAACCTCACCCGTGACGGGCTGCGGGCGCGGGATCGGTTGATCCTCTCGACGGCTGTTGAGCAGGAGATCCCCATTGTCGGCGTTCTGGGGGGCGGGTATTCGAATGATCCGCGCGAACTGGCGGATCGGCATGCGATCCTCTTTGAAGAAGCCAGCGCTGCCTTGGGGAGGAAAACATGACGAATTTCGGGTGCTGGTTCGACATACCAAGCCCGTTCATCGCTGAGATGATCGGCGTGGCGGGTTACGATTTCTGCGTGATTGATCTGGAGCATGGGCCGATGAGCCTAGAGACGGCGACGCTCAGTCTGATGGCGCTCGAGGCCGCGCCGACGATGCCGATTGTAAGGGTGACCGAGGGGACCGAGGGGCAGATCAAGCGGGCGCTGGATGCAGGGGCCAAGGGCGTGATGGTGCCGCGGGTTGAAACGCCGATGCAGGCGGAGGCGATGGTGGAGTTCTTTCGCTACCCGCCGCGCGGCATTCGCGGCTCCGCGCAATCGGTGATCCGCGCGTCGGGCTATGGGTTGAACGCGCAGGCTTATACCAAGAGCTTTGCGGAGCAGCATCTGTTGGCGTTGCAAATCGAAAGTGTGGCCGGGTTTGCTGCACGCGAGGCGATTGCGGCGACCGATGGGGTGGGGATGTTGTTTTTTGGCCCGGCAGATTATGCCGCCTCGCTGGGCGTGCCGATTGACCATGAGGAGGTGTTGCGCGCGGCCAAGGCTGTGGCCGGCTGCGCGGCGAGCCATGGGTTGCTCGCGGGCACAGTGCTGTTTCCGGGCTCTACGCCGGCGGTGCTTGCCGCGGCGGGCATGACGCATATCTCCGTCGCAGGCGACATCGGGGTGCTGATGTCAGGCCTGACACAGGCGCTCAGCGCCGCTCGGGAGGAGACCGATGGTCAATAATCCGTATCTCAGCGAAGACCCGCGCGGGCTGATCCACGAGGCCTATCAGATGGAACTGCGCGCGGAGGAGTCGCGCGAGATTTTCCTCGATTGGGCGCTGAAAGATGCGGCTGCCGACTCGTTGGAGGCGATCAAGACGCTGCTCGCGTTTTACGAGCCGCGCTATCCGGAGCATCCGATGTCAGGGGTGCTGCGTGAGGGGCTGGAGGCCTCGGTCCGCCCGCGCGCGCGGCGCGGGCGACGGGCAAAACCCTAACCGTTGAGCTTCTCGAGGATCCGCACCCAGGAGCGGATGCCCTTGTGAAAGCTCATCAGGTTGTACTTTTCGTTGGGTGAGTGGATCGCGTCATCGTCTTGCGCAAAGCCCACGAGCATTGAGTCGATCCCAAGCTCCTCTTTGAAGCGGCCCACAACCGGGATGGAGCCGCCACCGCCGACAAACACAGCCTCTTTGCCCCATTCTTCGGTGAGGGCCGTGCGGGCTTGCTCAAAAGCGGGCGCGTCGGTGGGCATCACAGAGGCTGGGGATGCGCCGTGGTCGGCGAAGCTGACCTTTGCGTCGGGCGGCAGCATCCCCTCGACCATCGCGCGGAAGTTTTTGCGGATCGCATGCGGGTCTTGCGTGCCAACCAGGCGGAACGAGACCTTGGCCCGCGCCTCTGCTGGGAGCACGGTCTTGAAGCCGTCGCCGGTATAGCCGCCGGTGATGCCGTTGAACTCGCAGGTGGGGCGGGTCCAGATCATCTCTAGGACAGAGCGGTCAACCTCTCCGGCGGGGGTGCTGAGGCCGACCGGGCCGAGGAAATTTGCGGTCTCAAAGCCCAAGCCCGCCCAAGCGTCTTTCAGCACTTGGGGCGTTTCGGGCACGCCGTCGTAGAAACCTGGAACAGTCACGCGGCCCTGATCGTCATGCAGAGCTGCGAGGATTTTGGTGAGCACCCGGATCGGGTTTGTCGCTGGGCCACCGTAAGCGCCTGAATGCAGGTCTCTGTTCGGGCCTGTGATGGTGATCTCTTCGCCCAGCATGCCGCGCAGCGAAGTGCAGATCGAGGGTGTCTCCAGGTCATACATGCCGGTGTCACAGACGAGCGCGAGATCGGCCGACAGAAGCTCTTTTTGTGCGCGCAAGAAGGGGATGAGCGAGGGGGAGCCGCTTTCTTCTTCGCCCTCAAGAAAGATCGTGAGGTTGCCGGGGAGAGTGCCGTGGACGGCCTTCCAGGCGCGGCACGCCTCGATGAAGGTCATCAGCTGGCCCTTGTCGTCTGAGCTGCCGCGCCCGCGGATGACCTTTTGGCCGCCCCGCTCGCTGATGTCGGCCTTGAACGGGTCATGCTCCCACAGGTCAAGCGGGTCCACGGGCTGCATGTCATAGTGGCCATAGAACAAAAAGCTGGGGCCGGTGCCGGTGCTGGTCTTGCCGACAACCATGGGCTTGCCGGGGGTGTCATGGCGCTGCGCGTCAAAGCCCAAGGCTTGCAAATCGGCAACCAGCCAGTCGGCGGCGCGGGTGCAATCAGCGTCAAATGCAGGGTCTGTTGAGATCGACGGGATCGCCAATAGGGTAAATAAACGCTCTAATGTTTCCTCAATAGTTGCATCTACCGTTTCCAAAACCTGATCAACTGCCACGATCATCGCCCTTTCTTTGTCATCTTTGGGTCAAACTGAGTCCGCTTTGCCACGCTTTAAAACATCCGTAACGTCGCAAGGCAAAAAGATTGAATATTGAGCAAGATCGTGTAGGTCTGCACGGAAAGAGCAGAACCGCAAAGCGGAGAAAAATCATGGGCTTACACCAGAAAGTTGTGGTGTTGGCTTGCGCGTCGCTTTTAGCGGGTTGCGCAGAGCTGGGATTTACGTCGGCAAATGACCGCACATGGGGTGGCGAATTGATCGAGATTCCGCCCGCCACCTGGGTGGACCCTGACGGTTGCGAGCATTGGATCTTTGACACCGGTCTTGAGGGTTTTATGACTCCCAAGCTCGACCGCGATGGCCGCCCGATCTGCATCGCCCGCGCTGTAGAGCGGGGGCCTTTGACCCAGAATTTTGGTTCGGTTGAAATTGCCGAAGAGCCAGACATCGACTTCACCCTCGCGGTGGATGCGTATTTCGACGTGGACAGCGCAGAACTACGCCCGTCGGCCTATCCGGACCTTGATGCCTTTTTCCGGTATCTGCAATCGATCGACGCAGACGCGATCTATGTTGAAGGGCACACCGACAACGTCGACTCGACCGAGTACAACCTTTCGCTGTCGATCCGCCGGGCGCGGGCCGTGGCGGATGTGGCCGCGACCTATGGTATTTATGCGATTGCGGGTGGTGTGGGTGAGGCAAAGCCCGCCGCGAGCAACAACTCCCCGCAGGGGCGGCAGCGCAACCGGCGGGTGGAGATCATCATTCTGGGGGATCAACCCGATGTTTAAGGCGCAAACCACCGTCGCGTTGACGGCGCTCGTCGCTTTGAGCGCGTGCTTTAGTGGGCAAACAGACAACCCGGATATCGACCGGGGCTTTGACGCGCATCCGCTCTCCGCGATGCGCCCGTCCTTGTGGGTGGACCCGACGGGCTGTGAGCACTGGTTCCTCGACGACGGGGTGGAGGGGTATCTGTCAAACCGCATCCGCCGCAACGGCACCCCGGTGTGCCGCATCGATGAAGAGGCCGCTCCGCCCGAGGAGATTGTTCAAACGGTTGTGGCCACGCCTGAGCAGCCGGTGGAGCTGAACATCGAGCTTGCCGCAGACGCATTTTTCGACGTGGACAGCTCCCTGATCAAAGAAGAGGGGCTGCCGCAGCTCGATGCCTATTTCATTTTCTTGCAGCAAGAGGGCATCCGCCGCGTGGTCGTTGAGGGGCACACGGATTCTGACGCAAGCGCCGAGTATAACGAGGCGCTCTCGTTCCGCCGCGCGCGGGCGGTTGGGTTTTATGCCGCGCAATACGGCATCTCCGCCATCCCGGTCGGGAAGGGCGAAAGTGAGCCTGCGGTGCCCAACGACTCGATTGAGAACAAGGCGCGCAACCGGCGGGTCGAGATCTTTGCGATCCAGAACGACGCTGCAGCCCCGCCGATCAGCGGGTGATCCAGCCTCCGCCCAAAACGCGGGTGCTGTCGCTGTCATAAAATACGCAAGCCTGGCCGGGGGCGACACCGTCTTCGGCGACGATCAGCTCCACCTCGGCGGTGTTTTTGCCGGTGGGGTGGATGATCGCATCTTTCGGCGGGCGGGTTGAGCGGACCTTGGCGCGGATGCTCCAACCCTCTGGTGGGGCAGTGTCAAATGCACCGTCCCCCAGCCAATTCACCTCTTTGATCGGGATGCGCCGGGTCGCGAGCGCGTCGCGCGGGCCGACGATGACCTGGCGGGTGTCAGCGTCGAGGCGCACAACGTAAAGCGGCTCTCCACCACCAATGCCAAGCCCGCGCCGTTGCCCGATGGTGTAGTGAATAACCCCGCGGTGCGCGCCGAGCACACGGCCATCGAGGTGGACGATATCGCCCGGCTCCGCCGCACCGGGGCGCAGTTTTTCGATCACCTGGGCGTAAGAGCCATTGGGCACGAAACAGATATCCTGACTGTCGGGCTTGTCGGCGACGGTGAGGCCAAACTCGTTGGCGAGCGCGCGCGTCTCTTCCTTGGAGGCGAGATGGCCGAGGGGAAACCGCAGGTAATCGAGCTGCTCTTGCGTGGTCGAGAACAGAAAATACGACTGATCGCGCACGGGGTCAGCGGCCTGATGCAATTCGGCGCGGGCGCTGCCATTTTTGCGCTGGATGTAGTGGCCGGTGGCCATGCAATCGGCCTCCAGGTCTTTGGCGGTTTCCAATAGATCACGAAACTTCACCCGCTCATTGCAGCGAATGCAGGGGATTGGCGTGGCCCCAGCGAGGTAAGCATCCGCGAACTCATCAATCACGCTCTCACGGAAGGTATTTTCATAGTCGAGCACGTAATGCGGAAACTCCATCACCTCCGCCACGCGGCGGGCATCGTGGATGTCGCGGCCTGCACAGCACGCGCCTTTTTTCGCGAGCGCTGCACCGTGGTCGTAGAGCTGCAGCGTGATGCCGATGACGTCATAGCCCTCAGACTTGAGCTTGGCGGCAACCACGGAGCTATCCACACCGCCAGACATCGCGACGAGCACGCGCGTGTCGGCCGGGTCTTTGTCGAATCCTAGGCTGTTGGGCATGGGGAGGCTCGGATCTGTCTGAGAATAGATCGCCATATAATCGAATTGTAACTATTCACAACCGGCGGTTTTACATCTGCTTAAGGCCCTGACCCTACCACGCTTTGACCACAGCGCGAGATCAAGGCGAGAGCAGATGTATATCCGAAAATCAGACCGTCCCACGTTTGTCTTGGATCATCGGGGGGAGCGTATCTGCGCCGCTGATCTGCCGCCTCCGAGCACGCGCAGGTGGGTTGCAAGGCGCAAAGCGATTGTGGTGACGGCGGTAACCGGCGGGCTGATCACCGAGGAAGAGGCGATCATGATGTACGGTCTGTCGGAAGAAGAACTTGAAAGCTGGATTAGCCATTTCACACAACACGGGCCAAATGCCCTGCGCGCGACGGCTATTCAACGGTATCGAGAAGTACAATAAGTCTTGCCTCGAAACTGCATTAGAAATGCGTTAACCTTTTTAAACGTTAATGGCCCGGAAGCGCACGGATGAGCCTGCGCATTTTTTGATAGGAGCCAACGCCGTGCGTGTATTGCTCGTAGAAGATGACCCGACCACGTCAAAGTCCATCGCCCGTATGCTCGAAGCGGCGCAATTGAACGTCTACGCCACCGATCTGGGGGAAGAGGCGCTCGATCTGGCGAAGCTCTATGACTACGACCTGATTCTCTTAGACCTCAACCTTCCCGACATGCACGGCTATGATGTGCTCAAGCGCGTGCGCCTGGCGCGGGTGGAAACGCCGATTCTCATCTTGTCGGGCATCGCCGATATGGATGCCAAGCTCAAAGGGTTCGGCTTTGGCGCAGATGATTATCTCACCAAACCGGTGAACCGCGAGGAGTTGGTCGCGCGCATCCACGCGATTGTGCGCCGCTCGAAGGGGCATGCGCAGTCGGTCATTCAGACTGGCAAGATCACCGTGAACCTCGACAGCAAAACCGTCGATGTGGAGGGGGCCACGGTGCACTTGACCGGGAAAGAGTACCAGATGCTGGAGCTTCTGTCGCTGCGCAAAGGCACGACGCTCACGAAGGAAATGTTCCTCAACCACCTCTATGGCGGGATGGATGAGCCGGAGCTCAAGATCATCGACGTCTTTATCTGCAAGCTGCGCAAAAAGCTGGCAGAGGCGACGGGCGGCGACACGCATATCGAGACGGTCTGGGGCCGTGGCTATGTGCTGCGTGATCCGGTTGCCAGCCGCGCGGGCGAAGATTTGCGTATCACCGCCTGACCGCCACCCTTTACCGCCCCGCAGCCCAGACCTATCACTCAAAGGCGGGCCATGCGGGAGGGTGAACGTGGCAAAAGACAGGCAAGAAACGGATGAAGCGCAGGCTGCCGCGCGCCTGACAGAGCTGCGCGCCGCCCTGGCCGCCGCCGACATCGCCTATCACCAAAACGACGCGCCGGAGCTGTCTGACGCGGCGTATGACGCGCTCAAGCGCGAGGCCCGCGCGCTGGAAGAGGCGTATCCGGCGCTGCTCACCGCTGACAGCCCCACACAAACGGTGGGGGCGGCACCGGCGCAAGGCTTTTCCAAGGTTAACCATAGCGTTGCGATGCTCTCGCTCGGGAATGCCTTCTCGGATGAGGATGTCACGGAGTTTGAGGCGCGGGTCGCGCGGTTTTTGGGTGTCGAGCCGCCCATTGCCTTTACCGTTGAGCCGAAGATTGACGGGCTCTCGCTCTCGCTGCGGTATGAGCAGGGTGTGCTGGTGCAGGCGGCCACGCGCGGCGATGGCGCGGTGGGCGAGAACGTGACGGAGAATGCCCGCACGATCACCGATATCCCACAAACCCTCAGCGGTGCGCCTGATCTGTTGGAGGTGCGCGGCGAGGTTTACATGAGCCACCCGGATTTTCAGGCACTCAATGCCGCGCAAGAAGCAAAAGGGGCCAAGGTTTTTGCCAATCCGCGCAACGCGGCAGCGGGCTCTCTGCGACAACTCGATCCGAAAATCACCGCCGCACGGCCCCTGCGGTTTTTTGCCTATGCTTGGGGTAGCCTTTCGGAGCCGCTCGCGAGCACCCAATCGGGGGCTATTAACCGCCTGAAAGAGCTGGGGTTTTCGACCAATCCGTTGACCACGACCCAAACGGGCACAGAGCGGGTTCTAGAGGCGTATCGCAATATCTCTGCCGCGCGGCCCGATCTGGGCTATGACATCGACGGGGTGGTGTACAAGGTTAATGAGCTGGCACTGCAAGAGCGCTTGGGCTTTCGCATCAACACGCCCCGGTGGGCGATTGCGCATAAATTTCCGGCCGAAACCGCACAAACGGTGCTGGAGGCGATCGAGATACAGGTCGGGCGCACGGGCGCGCTCTCTCCGGTGGCGCGGCTGCGCCCTGTGACGGTGGGGGGCGTCGTGGTGTCGAGCGCGACGCTGCACAATGCTGACTATATCGCGGGCATCGACAGCAAAGGCGCGCCCATTCGCGGCGGCGTCGACATCCGCGAGGGGGACACGGTGACGGTCTACCGCGCGGGCGATGTGATCCCGAAGGTGAGCGCGGTTGATCTGTCGCGCAGGCCCGCAGATGCGGTGCAGTTTGCCTTTCCAACCCAGTGCCCCGCCTGCGGCAGCCGCGTGGTGCGCGAGCCCGGAGAGGCGGTGCATCGCTGCACTGGCGGCATGATCTGCCCCGCCCAAGCCGTTGAAAAGCTGAAGCATTTCGTCTCTCGCATGGCGTTTGACATCGAGGGGTTGGGCGCAAAACAGGTGGAGGCGTTTTATGCCGACGGCTGGATCGCTAACCCGGCGGACATTTTTGCGCTGGAGGATCGCTACGGCCCCGGCCAGCCCAAGCAGCTGAAAAACCGCGAGGGCTGGGGTGAAAAATCGGCGGAAAACCTGTTTGCTGCGATCCGCGAGCGGCGGCAAATCGCGCTGGCGCGGCTGATTTTTGGCCTTGGCATCCGCCATGTGGGCGAGGCGACAGCGGGGCTGTTTGCCCGGCATTATGGCACCTGGCCCGCGTTTCGTGCCGCGATGATCGCAGCAGCAGAGGTGGAAAGCCCGGCGCGAGCGGAGCTCCTCTCTATCGATGGCGTGGGTGAGGTGATGGCGCAGGCCGTGGCGGATTTCTTTGCAGAGCCCGCCGTGCAAGAGCTGCTCGACCGTTTAGAGGCAGTGTTAACCGTCGAAGCGGCCGCGCAACCCGCTGCTGAGAGCGAGATTGCAGGCAAAACCGTCGTCTTCACCGGCACGCTTGAGAAAATGACCCGCTCCGAGGCGAAAGCACGGGCAGAGGCGTTGGGGGCCAAAGTCTCGGGCTCGGTGTCGGCCAAGACGGATTTTGTCGTGGCGGGGCCGGGCGCGGGCTCGAAAGAGAAAAAGGCGCGGGAGTTGGGCGTGACCTTGCTGAGCGAGGATGACTGGTTGGCGATGCTACCGTGACGGGTCGTCCGGAGGCGCTGTTTCCGCTCTTTGAAGCGATCACCAAGCTCGCGGGCGTGGGGCCGAAAACGGCGGAGGCGCTGGCGCGGCTGGGCATCACGCGCCCGCGCGATCTGCTGTTTACCGTACCGGGGGCGGCGGTGGATCGGCGGCTAAAACCCTCGATCATGGGGCTGCCGCCCGCGAGTGTGGCGACGGTCGAGGTGGCGATTGGGGAGCATCTGCCGCCGCGCGTCGCCGGTCGCCCGTATCGCGTGTTTGTCGAGGATGCGCAGACGTCGTTTCAGCTGGTGTTTTTCCATGCGCGCGAAGATTGGCTGCGTCGATCGCTGCCCGAGGGGGAGCGGCGGATTGTGTCGGGCAAGGTCGAGATCTTCGATGGCACCGCGCAGATGGTGCACCCCGATCACATTCTCAACCGCGCAGAGGCAGAGGCGCTTCCGCCGATCGAGCCGGTTTACCCGCTGGGGCAGGGCGTCACACAGCGGGTTATGGTGAAAGCGACGAGTGAGGTTCTGGAGCGGGTGCCGGACCTCGGGGAATGGATTGAACCGAGCATTTTTGCACGGGAGGGGTGGCCTGATTTGCGGGAGGCGTTGCACGTGGTGCACCGTCCGCGCGACTTGGGCACGCTGTCGCCTGATGCGCCGCCGCGGCGGCGGTTGGCCTATGATGAGCTGTTGTCTCACCAACTCACGCTGCAACTCGCGCGGGCCAAGGCGCGCCGGGCGAAGGGGCGCGTGACGGAAGGGGACGGGCGCTTGTCGGCGCAGGTGGAGGCGGCTTTACCCTATGCGCTGACGGGGGCCCAAACGCGGGCGTTGGCGGAGATACGAGGTGATTTGGCTCTGCCGCAACGCATGAACAGATTGCTGCAAGGCGATGTGGGATCAGGGAAAACTGTTGTTGCGCTGTTGGCCATGCTCACAGCTGTGGAGGCGGGCGGCCAAGCCGCCCTTATGGCCCCGACGGAGATTTTGGTGCAGCAACATCGCGAAAGCCTCGCACCGTTTGTAGAGCTTTTGGGCCTGCGGATGGAGGTGTTCACCGGGCGCGATACCGCTGCGCAAAAGGCCGAAAAGCGCGCGGCCCTGGCCGCCGGAGACATCGCGCTCGCTGTGGGCACCCATGCGCTGTTTCAGGAGGGGGTGGAGTTCGCGGACCTGCGCCTTGCCATTGTCGATGAGCAGCACCGGTTTGGGGTGCGCCAGCGCATGGGGCTCAGCTCAAAGGGTGTGGCGGCGGATTTGTTGGTGATGACGGCAACGCCGATCCCGCGCTCGCTCACGCTGGCGCAATACGGCGATATGGACCTCTCCGTGCTTGACGAAAAACCGCCTGGTCGCAAACCGATCGAGACGGTGACCATCCCATCGGGGCGGTATGAGCAGGTCGTGGATCGGCTCGCGGGGGCGATCCGCGCAGGCAAACAGGCCTATTGGGTGTGCCCGCTCGTGGCTGAGAGCGAGGTGTTAACCCTAACAGCGGCGGAGGAGCGGTTCAAAGCGCTGCGCGCCCGGCTCGGGGATCAGGCGGTGGGCCTGGTGCATGGGCAGATGCCGGGTGCGGAGAAAGACGCGGCGATGGCCCGCTTTGTGGCCGGGGAGACGTCGCTCTTGGTTGCCACCACGGTGATTGAGGTGGGGGTAAACGTGCCCAACGCCTCGATCATGGTCATTGAAGGGGCGGAGCATTTTGGCCTGTCGCAGCTGCACCAGCTCAGGGGCCGCGTCGGGCGGGGGACGGAGGCCTCTACGTGCCTCTTGCTCTACGATGGCCCGGTCGGAGAGAGCGCGCGGCGGCGGTTGGAGATTATGCGCGAGACCGAAGATGGCTTTCGGATTGCGGAGGAAGACCTCGCTTTGCGCGGCGCAGGCGATGTCATCGGCACCGCGCAATCGGGCCTGCCACGGTTTCGCATCGCCGATTTGGAGCGGCAGGCGGATCTGATGGCGATGGCGCGAGATGATGCGCGGCTGGCCCTTGAGCGTGACCCGGAGCTGACCTCAGAGCGGGGCCACGCGCTGCGGGCGCTGCTGTGGCTGATGGGGCGGGATGAGGCGATCCGGCTGATCGGCGTGGGGTGAGTTCACATTTGTTCTCATTTTTTGGTTGACGGTTGAGGAACTTTAAGAGAACATTAAGGCAACTTGAATGAGAACATGAGGTTGCCGCCATGCGTCGTCGTTTTGCACTGATCCCGATGGAGACCCGCGATCTGATTGCGGATGTGTCTGGCAGCTTTGCTGTGTGTGTGTTGATTGGCGCAGCAATGCTTGCGCCCACGCTCTTCTAACCGGTTCGCCTGCGGTGCTGTCTGGGGAACTCTAAGCGTCTGTCCCGGCGCATCTATCCCGGTGCGGCTTCACCTGCCTCGAAGCCCACGCCCCAGCCGCAAAACCACCGCCACCTCGCCGCAGCTCCGATTATGGAGTTGCGGCGATTTTTTGTTGGGCCAACTGCTCCATCGCCTCGACCGTCGCATCGGGCACCAGCAGGATTGAGGCGTGGCGGTTGCGGTAGTCTTTGGCGGGCAGCAGGTTCTCATAGCCCTCGAATGGGGCATCTGGCACCGGGCCGTCATTTTTAAGCATCGCTTTGAGCGCATCGCGGGCGGCGCGGACCTCGTCCAGCGTGCGGCCCTCCGCCGAGGCGGCAAAGACTGAGGCAGAGGCTTGGCCGAGCGCGCAAGCCTTCACATCTTGGCCGAAGCTTGCAATTTTGCCGTCGGGGGTGACGGTGATGTCTACGGTGACGGTTGATCCGCAAAGGGGCGAGCGTTTGACGACAGTCGCATCGGCCCCGGCGAGGCGGGCATGGTGGGGGATGTCTGCGGCCAGCGCGAGGATGCGCTGCGAGTAGAGTTTCATCAGATCTTGATCGTCGGCCATACGGCACCCCTCATTTCCGGCTTTTCTAAACCGGTCTGCTCACATATCTAAGCCCAAACTGCGATTGTGAAAAGAGACCCGGCCATGGCTGTGCCCTTCGACCCTTCCACACTGCGATACAACGAGGCGGGGCTGATCCCGGCGATTGCCCAGGATAAAGCCTCGGGCGAGGTTCTGATGATGGCGTGGATGAACGCAGAAAGCGTTGCTGAAACGCTTGCGACGGGCCAGGTGACCTATTGGTCGCGCAGCCGGCAAGCGCTTTGGCGCAAGGGGGAGACGTCGGGCCACCGGCAGCTGTTGATCTCGTTTCACGTCGATTGTGACCGGGATTGCCTGTTGCTGCAGGTCGATCAGACGGGCCCTGCCTGCCACACCAACCGGCGGCACTGCTTCTATACCGAAATCGTCGATGGGCAGGAGATTATCCGCCTGGAGCCGGAGGAAGGCTGAGCTTTGCGCGCAGGTCTGCGGGGCTGAGCCCGTCGTCGCGGTAGCGGCGGATCGCGCGGGCGTCGTCGCGTTTGGCCAGCCGTTTGCCGGTGTCATCGCGGATCAGCCGGTGGTGGCGGTAGAGCGGGGCGGGGTGGCCTAACAGCGTTTGTAGGATCCGGTGGATGGGCGTGGCGGGGCGCAGGTCTTCGCCGCGCGTCACATGGGTTATGCCTTGGGCGGCGTCATCGACCACGACCGAGAGGTGGTAAGACGTGCCGATATCCTTGCGGGCAAGGATGATGTCGCCGATCTCGTGGGTGAGGGTTTCGGAGGTGGTAGTGTGGGTTGTGCCATCGACCTCGGTGACGCTGACGGGGCCGGTGAGGGCGACCGCTTTGCGCATGTTCAAGCGGACCGCGGCGCCCTTGGCGCTACGGTTCTTATCGCGGCAAATGCCCGGATAAACCGGCCCATCCGGCCCCATCGCGCCCTCTTGCGGGGCAGAGAGGGCGCTGCGGATATCCGCTCGGGTGCAAGTGCAGGGGTAGGTGACGCCGAGAGCGGTGAGTTTGGCGAGCGCCTCAGCATAGGCCGCGGCGCGCTCTGATTGGCGCATGACCGGGGTCTCCCATGTGAGGCCCAGCCAGGCGAGGTCTTCGTAAATCGCGGCCTCAAAGGCGGGTTTGCTGCGGGCGGTGTCGATGTCTTCTATCCGCAGCAAAAACCGCCCGCTCGGGGCGGCGTCGAAGGCCGTAAGCGCCGAAAACGCATGGCCCAGATGCAACAGCCCCGTCGGTGACGGCGCGAACCGTTCAACGACGGCGGAGGACATAGATGGTGGATTTCAGCTCTTCGGTGGGCAGATGTTCGCCGTACTCGCGAAACAGCACCGCCGCCGCACCGCTATCAACCCAGTTCATAACGGTGCCCTCGTAAGAGGGGTCGGCCATTGCGTGGTCATTGAGCGAAAACACAAAACAGCCGCCGGGCTGGAGGTAGTCGAGGACGATACCAATCGTCTCTGCCGGGGCATGGGAGGGCGAAAAGAGGCCCACGGCGGCGACATGGGTGTGGGTGCCGGGGACGAACGGGAGCGGGTCTGCCACATCGGTTTTGATGAGGTCGCGGTAGAGGTTGTGGCGGGCGGCGACATCGAGCATCTCTTGCGTCAGGTCCACGCCGTCGATGGTGGTGAAGCCTGCGGTTGCAAAGGCGAGGCCAGAGAGGCCAGTTCCGCAGCCCATATCGAGGAGGGGGACGGTGCGGTCTTCGACGACGCCCGCGAGGGCCTCCGCCGCGCGCCCTGGGGAGGCATAGCCCGCCGCGCTCACCTCTGTGTCGTAGGTTTTGGCCCATTCGCTGTAGAGCGCCTCGGTGGAGACGTCGCCCATCGTATAGACCTTGTCGAGAAACCGTTCTTCCATGCTGTCCTCCCGGTGTGAGAGGTTACTCAGCCGCCGCCTGACTGCCTAGCCCCGGCAGGCTCTGCATCCATGCGGTGAAATCCGCCTTGGCGCGCTCGGTGTAGCCGCGCTTGCGGTCTTGCTTGCCCCGGCGGCCTTTGCGGACGGCCTCTAGCGGTGGGAAGAGGCCGAAGTTGACGTTCATCGGCTGGAAGGTTTCGGCTTCGGCCCCGCCGGAGATATGCGCGAGGAGTGCCCCCATCGCGGTGGTTTCTGGCGGCAGGGGCGCAGCGTGGCCCAAGCGCTCATAGGCGGCGAGACGCCCCGCGAGCAGGCCCATCGCGGCACTTTCGACATAGCCCTCAACGCCGGTGATCTGGCCCGCAAACCGCAGGGCGGGCCGCGTCGCGAGGCGCATCCGGTCATCGAGCAGGCGCGGAGAGTTGAGGAAGGTGTTGCGGTGAATGCCGCCCAAGCGCGCGAACCGCGCGTCTTGCAGTCCGGGGATCAGGCGGAGCACCTCGGCTTGCGCGCCGTATTTCATCTTGGTCTGGAAGCCGACGAGATTGTAGAGCGTGCCAAGCCGGTTTTCCTTCCGCAGTTGCACCACGGCATAGGGTTTGACGTCGGGATGGTGCGGGTTGGTGAGGCCCACCGGCTTCATCGGGCCGAAGCGCAAGGTTTCGCGCCCGCGCTCGACCATCACCTCGATGGGCAGGCAGCCCTCGAAATAGCCCGCGGTTTCACCCTCCTTAAACTCGGTTTTGTCAGCGGCGAGGATCGCGTCGAGAAACGCCTCATATTGCTCGCGGTCCATCGGGCAGTTGAGATAGGCGGTGCGCTCTTCCTCCGTCTCGCCCTTATCATAGCGCGACTGGAACCACGCTTTTGAGAGGTCCACGCTGTCGGCATAGACGATGGGGGCGATGGCATCGAAAAAGGCGAGGCTCTCTTCACCGGTGAGGCTGCGTAGGGCGTCGGCAAGCGCGCCTGAGGTGAGCGGCCCGGTGGCGATGATCACGCTCGACCAGTCCTCAGGTGGCAGGCCCGCGACCTCGTTTCGGTCAATGGTGATGAGTGGATGCGCTTCGATCCGGGCGGTGACGGCTTGGGAAAATGCGTCTCGGTCCACGGCGAGGGCACCGCCTGCGGGCACAGAATGCGCATCCCCCATCTCCATGATCAGGCCACCGGCCTGGCGCATCTCCCAATGGATAAGGCCCACGGCATTGGTCTCGTGATCGTCAGAGCGGAAGGAGTTGGAGCAGACGAGCTCTGCCAGCCCATCCGTCTGATGCGCGAAGGTTTCGACCGTGGGGCGCATTTCGTGCAGGATGACGGGCACGCCGAGGTTTGCGGCCTGCCAAGCTGCCTCGCAGCCCGCCATGCCGCCGCCGATGATGTGTATGGGTTCCATGGGGCTGGAGATACGCAAAACCACGCGCTTTGCAATGCTGCCGCGTGGGAAGGGGCGGCCCGGGACCAGCGCGCAGCGCGCCGGGCCAGCGCCGGACCGTTAGCCTTTCAACACCGTCTGCACCTCGACGCTCGTCTCCAGCGTCCGATGCACCGGGCACTTATCTGCGATCTCCAACAGGCGCTGCCGCTGATCGGCATCGAGCGGGCCTTTCAGCGTGATCTCCCGCGTGAACTGGTCGATCTTGCCCTTGGGCACGTCGTCTTTGCCCAGATCCGTCAGATGCACTTTAGAATGCGAGACATCGACCTCCACATCCTCCAGCGGCCAGCCCTTGTGCTGCGCGTACATCCGGATCGTCATTGAGGTGCAGGCGCCCAGCCCCGCGCTGACGAACTGATAGGGCGTGAGGCCCAGATCGGTGCCGCCAAAGCTCTCAGGCTCATCGGCCAACACGTGGTGCTTCGGCCCCACCGCAATGTCATGCAAAAACCCGGTGAGGGCGGCAGGGGTGACGCGGACGATGCCCTCTGGCGCGCCCTTGGGCGCAGGGTCCTCCGTGAGCCCCAGATACCGCCCCGCCCAGCTTTCGATGACTTGCGCGGCATATTCTGCATCCTCAGCTTTCGTGAGCAGATGGTCCGCATCATCGAGGGTGACAAAGCTTTTGGGGTGCTTGGCCTGCACAAAGATCTTCGTGGCGTTCTCGATCCCGACATAGCTGTCGCGGGGCGCGTGCAGCACTAAAAGCGCCTTTTTGAGCGCGGCGAGATGGTCGGTCAGCTGCGCGCTGCGCACGTCATCGACAAAGCCGCGCTCCATGCGAAAGATGCGCGCGCCGAGCTTCACATCCGCAGCGCCATCCCGCTCCACGTCTTCGAGCGAGGCACCAAAGTTGTGCAGCACATGCTCAGGCTCAGCGGGGGCACCGATGGTGGCAACGGCTTTGATGCTGTCGATTTGCCCTGCCGCTGCGATCACCGCCGCCCCGCCTAGTGAGTGCCCGATGAGCAGGCTGGGGGCCATTCCTCTTGCCGCCAGCGCCTCCGCCGCGAGCACCAGATCTTGCACATTCGACCGGAAGGAGGTGTTGCCAAACTCGCCCTCCGAATGGCCCAGCCCGGTGAAATCGAACCGCAGCACGGCGATCCCGCGCGTGGCGAGCCGCGCCGCAATCCGGCGCGCGGCGGCGATGTCTTTGCCGCAGGTGAAGCAATGGGCGAAGAGGGCGGTCGCCTTGATCCGGCCCGCCGGTTGGTCAAACCGCCCCGCGAGCGTCGCGCCCGTGTGGCCGGTGAATTCGAATTTGTCTGACCGGATCATGCCGCGTCTCCCGAAGTGTTTGAGCTGCACTAAGGGCGGAGAGGGCCGTTTCCCAACCCCGGTGTTCGCAATGTCGCGCAGTCGTGAGGATTTCGGCGGGATTGTTTCCGCTCAGAGCGGGCGCACGCTGTCCCCGGGCCGGATCGTGCCGCCCTCAACGATAATGCAGTTTAACCCGCAGCGGTGGATCAGCCAGCGGGAGATCACTTTGCCGGTGACATCCTCGATATGTTTGCAGGGCGTGGAGAGGCGCGTGCCCTCCAGCACCGTCCCCCCCACCGCAAAGCGCCGCCCCACCAGATGGTTCACCGGCACGCCGCGTGTGGTGACGTTGCGGCGATGTTCTTGCGGTGTCAGCGAAATGTCGTGGTCGCGGGCCAGCGCCTCCAGCGTTTCTTCCTCAAAGAGCGTGATCTGGCGGCCTGGTTCGGGGCGGTCTGAATACGTCCCCGTCTCGAGCAAATACCGATCGCCCGCGATGCCGCGCCCCGCGATCAGCTCCATCTCGGCCAGCGCCTCCATCGGCGCGCCGCCTTTGGCCGTGCGGTGCAGCGCGATGACTTGTCCTTCAAACATGGCGGGTCCCCTTCTTCATCTTGACAGAAATACCTCGGGGGAATTGAGCCGCAAGGCTCAAGGGGGCAGAGCCCCTATGCCTCGCCCATCAGTCGCTTGTCCCACGGGTAGGTTGAGAGCCGCTCGTGGCCGACCTCGGTGATCAGCACCTGATCTTCAAGCTTGATCCCGAATGTCCCGCCAGGCTCACCCAGATAGACCTCCACGCAGAGCATCATGCCCGGCTCGGTGACATAGTCAAAGCCGCCCGGTTCCCAGTCTTCGGGGTAGGTGATGAGGGGCCACTCATCGCAGAGGCCCACGCCGTGCATTTTGGCGCCGTAGCGTTGTGGCACGAAACGCTCGGGCAGCATGTGGCCGCTATGAGTGAGCTCTTTGAACGGGATGCCGGGGCCGAGCATCGCGGCGTTGGTCTCGATGTGCTCGACAGCGATGCGGTAGGTGTCGATCTGCTCTTGGGTGGGTTGGCCGTCGCCCACCAGCCAGGTGCGGGAGATGTCGGTGCAGAGGCCATAACAGCCCACCAGATCGGTGTCGAAGCCGAGGATGTCTCCGTCGGCCATCACGCGTGGCCCGCATTCCTGAAACCAGGGGTTGGTGCGCTGGCCAGAGGCCAAGAGCCGCGTCTCGATCCACTCACCGCCGCGCTTGATGTTTTCGGCGTGCAGCACCGCCCAGACGTCATCTTCGGTCAGGCCGGGGCGTACGGCCTCTTCCATCGCCTTGACCGAGGCCTCGCAGGCGTGCACGGCGCAGCGCATCGCGACGATCTCTTGTGGAGTTTTGACGACGCGGGATTTTTCGGTGAGCTCTTCGCCCTCCATCACCTCAAGGCCCACCGCCTCAAAGGCGCGCAGGCCGTGAACCATGATCTTGTCGATGGCGAGGCGGCGGTTGGTGCCACAGCGCTCTTGTAGGATGTCGCGCACCTCATGGGCAAAGTTGGTGGCGTTGCGGCGGGTGTGGTCGCCGTTGGAGAAGTAAAAGAACGAGGAGTTGCCGGGCCGCGTCTCCCGCACGAGCGGGTTGAAGCTGGTGAGCAGATTCCCCAGACCCTTGAAGTCCCACAAGATCATGTATCCATCCGCCGTCACCAGGCAGGCCCGGAACGGGTTGTGGGCGTTCCAGAGCTGCATGTTGGTGGTGTCGGAAGCGTAGCGGATGTTGAGAGGGTCAAACATCAAAAGCCCGGCGTAACCGCGTTTGTTGATCTCGGCGGTCAACCGCTCCAGCCGGTCGTGGCGCATGCGCGTTATGTCGGGCATTTCCAGCCCCGCTGCGGCCCATTCGGCAAAGGCCAGCGGGGTGGGCCCAATCTCAACCCGGTCGTTGTCGGCGGGGGTGCCATCGGGGCGGGTGCCGGGGGTGATTTTGCGGGTGTCGGCGTAATGGAGAGTCATGGGCCTGCCTTCTCGGTGAGGCTCAATGGTCACCGCGAATCGCCTGAGGGCCGCTTGTCGGAAATCGCCATGGATGGGTCGCAATTGCGCTCTGTGACGAAATTGCGAAATTAAACTTTTCAAATAGAGAATATGCGGGTTAGGCTAAGTTATAAATATAAAAGGGGAAATGCCTTGTCGTTTAGCCAAGAGGGGGGCCGGGACGCCTTTGAGCGCCCTGATTCTCAAGCCGGACAGGCCGAAAGACTGTCACAAGATATTCTGCGTTTGCGCGCGCGGGCATTGCGCCACGGATACCTCACTGTTGCAGAGGCGCTGCGACTCGCTCAGGACATGATGGAGATGGGGGCGGAGCTTCCGTCTCGCAGCTCGAACGTGCATCCTGTGTATCTCAAGAGGTCAGACGACACGGAGTAGCCCCTTGCAAACCCTGCGCAGCGCCCCGGACTACACTCCATGGACGGACCGGGTGCTCTCGCGCATTCCGGGCATGCGCCCGGTGGAGGGGCCGGTGTTTCGGCGGGATGAGTGTTTTGCAGGGCAGATGGCGCTGCGCGATCAATTGTACGATGAGCGTGCGGAGGAGATCAGCGCGTTGCGGCCCGAGGGGGCGGCGGCGCTGGACGAATGCTTGGGCGTGATGCTGGCCGAGTTGCGGGCCGGTGGGGAGTATACGGTTAATGACAGCGAGGTGCGGCGGCCGGATGGGGTGGTGGTCTCTCTCAGTGACCCGCTCGAAGCGCTGGCGCGGTTGGTGCAGGAGGATGTGCTGCTTCTGGAGGGGCCACGCGGCGAGCACAGGCTGATGGGGGGGACGCTGGCGTTTCCGTCGCGCTGGTCTTTGCGGCAGAAGCTGGGGCGCAACCTCTTGGGCATCCACAAACCGGTGACGTTTTACCCCGATAACATCGCCCCGCGGGTGCAGCGCCTCTTTGATGCGATGCGGGCGGGGCAGGCGCTGTGGCGGATGAACTGGATCTTTTATCCGGTGCCTGACCATTTCACCCCGGCGCATGAGGGCACCAAGCTCGAAAAAGGCTGGAGCGAGACCGACGCGCTCTACCTGCGGTGTGAACGGCAGACGTTGTTTCGGCTGCCAGAGACGGGGGCAGTCGTGTTTACCATCAAGACCGACATCTGCCCGATCGAGGCGGTTCCTCAGGAGGCCTTGGAGGCGCTGCCCGCCGCACTGCGCGCCTTGCCGCCGATTGAGGCGGACTACAAAGGCGTGGAGCATGTGCTCCCGCGAGTTGAGCGTGTGTTGGAGAAACTGCGCGCGTCTGTGCAGTAGAGTCTAACTGGAAAAGTGGAGCAGGATTGTTCGAAAGGCTGAAGGTAAGTCTCAGCGGTCCAAGCCCCTCATTCAGCAGAAACACTTAAGACGTCGTAGGTCCTCCTCGACCTTCGGTTTCAGCAATTGCAGTCGGGCACAAAAAAAGGGCGGCCCGAGAGCCGCCCTTAAGTCTGGGGAGAAACCGCTGATTAGCAGCTGTAGTACATCTTGAATTCCATCGGGTGTGGAGTGTGCTCGTAGGCGTAGATCTCTTCCCACTTGAGCTCCATGTAGCCCTCAAGCTGATCTTTGGTGAACACGTCGCCCTTCAGCAGGAACTCGTGGTCTGCTTCAAGCGCTTCCATGGCTTCACGCAAGGATGCGCACACCGTTGGGATGCCTGCGAGCTCTTCTGGCGGCAGATCGTAGAGATCCTTGTCCGACGGATCGCCGGGGTGGATCTTGTTCTCGATACCGTCGAGGCCAGCCATGAGCAGGGCTGCAAAGCAGAGGTAGGGGTTTGCCGCCGGATCGGGGAAACGTGCCTCAACGCGCTTTGCCTTCGGGCTTTCGGCCCACGGAATACGCACACAGCCCGAACGGTTGCGCGCGGAGTAGGCGCGCAGCACCGGTGCCTCAAACCCTGGGATCAGGCGCTTGTAGGAGTTGGTGGACGGGTTGGTGAACGCGTTCAGCGTTTTGGCGTGCTTGAGGATACCGCCGATGAAGTAGAGCGCCTCATCGGACAGGCCCGCGTAGCCGTCACCTGCAAAGAGCGGCTTGCCGTCTTTCCAGATCGACATGTTCACGTGCATGCCGGTGCCGTTGTCGCCCGCGATGGGCTTGGGCATAAAGGTGGCCGACTTGCCGTACGCGTGCGCCACGTTGTGGATGACGTACTTGTACTTCTGCAGCTCGTCCGCCTGCTTGGTGAGCGAGCTGAAGATCAGGCCAAGCTCGTGCTGGCAAGACGCAACCTCGTGGTGGTGCTTATCGACGGCCATGCCGATGCGCTTCATCGTGGAGAGCATCTCAGAGCGGATGTCTTGCGCGGCGTCGGTCGGGTTCACGGGGAAGTAGCCGCCCTTGATGCCGGGGCGGTGGCCCATGTTGCCCATCTCGTACTCGGTGTCCGAGTTCCAAGATGCGTCAACCGCATCAACCTCGTAAGAGACTTTGTTCATCTCAACCGAGAAGCGCACGTCGTCAAAGAGGAAAAACTCGGCCTCAGGGCCCATGAATGCCGTGTCGCCAATGCCGGAGGACTTTAGGTAAGCCTCAGCCTTTTCCGCCGTCGAGCGCGGGTCGCGATCGTAGGGTGCTCCGGTGTCGGGCTCAACGATCGAGCAATGCAGGCAGACGGTCTTTTCTGCGTAGAACGGGTCAACATAGGCGGAAGCGACGTCGGGCATCAGCTTCATGTCGGATTCGTCGATCGACTTCCAACCTGCGATGGACGAGCCATCGAACATGAAGCCTTCTTCGATGAAGTCGGCGTCCACCTGGTCGGACATCACGGTCACGTGCTGGAGCTTGCCGCGGGGATCGGTGAAGCGGATATCGACATATGCGACATCCTCGTCAGCGATCATTTTGAGCAGATCGTCGGTTGCACTCATTCCAGTCTCCTGTCTTGGGGGTCTGTTTTGTGGTGGTTGCGGATTACAGCGCGTCGGCGCCGTCTTCTCCAGTGCGGATGCGGATGGCGTGTTGCACATCCAGAACGAAAATCTTGCCGTCACCGATCTTGCCGGTTTTGGCGGCGCCCACGACAGCTTCGATCACGGGGTCAACCATCTCATCCGCGACAACGACCTCGACTTTCACCTTGGGTAGAAAATCCACCACATATTCAGCACCACGGTAGAGCTCGGTATGGCCTTTCTGGCGGCCAAATCCTTTCGCTTCCGTCACGCTGAGGCCTTGGATGCCAACCTCTTGGAGGGCCTCCTTAACATCGTCGAGTTTGAAGGGCTTGATGATAGCCTCGATCTTTTTCATGCGCGTTTCCTCGGCAGTCTTTTCGGCTGTGCACGCGATGAAACATCCCCCCAAGGTGGTTGCAATCATCGCGCCGGGTGTGGCGTGGTGTTGATCGGCGGTTTTCGCTGGTGGTGGCTAAAATTTAAGCAGTTTGGCGAACGGGTGGGCGGATTGAGGACATCAAGCGAGCGGGCACAGGTCTGTGATGTGCTCACAAGTGCCGAGATGCGGCGCTTTGAGCGGCAAGCGATCGAGCGGGGCTGGGTCACCGGTCTGGATCTGATGGAGCGGTCCGGGCAGGGCGTTGTGGAGGCCATTCTGAACGAGTGGCAAGAGTACCGCGCGGCCCCGCAATCGGTCGCGGTGCTCTGCGGGCCGGGCAACAACGGCGGTGATGGGTTTGTAATTGCACGGCTTTTGCACAGCTTGGGCTGGGACGTGACGGTGTGGTTTTGGGGCGATGTTGAAAAACTGCCCCCTGATTCGCGCGTCAACCACGACCTTTGGGAAACGCTCGGAGCGGTTCGGCCCTTGGAGGAGATGGCGTTTCGGAGCGCGCCCTCGCCGGCGCTCTATGTCGATGCGCTCTTTGGGATCGGGCTGAGTCGCGCGTTTGAGGGGGCGTTGCGGGAATTCGTGCAGCATCTTGCAGGGAGCGGCGGCGACTATATGCACTATCAGCCGCGGATGGTGTCTGTCGATGTGCCGTCCGGGCTCTGTGCTGATACAGGCGCGGTACTGGGCACGCCTGAGCCGTCGCCGGGCACTAGCGGTGGCCTCTTCGCCCGGCTCACAGTGACGTTTGAGCGGCCCAAGCCGGGGCACTTTTTGCTGCACGGCCCAATGATGTGCGGGAAGTTGGTTGTGGTTCCGCTTGGGGTTTACCGGGAGACCTCCGGTCGCAAGAGCACACGCGGTTTCTACGATCACGTCTTCGCGCATTCGAAGGTGAGGGTGGCGGTTGCACCAGAAGGTGTTGAGCCTTTCACCGTATTTGAGCGCCCCCTCTCGCTGCAACGATTTGAGCGTTCGAACGCTCACAAGTTCTCCCACGGGCATGTCATGGTGGTGGCCGGCGGCTCTGGGTTCGGAGGTGCTGCACGGCTCGCCGCGCGGGGGGCGTTGCGGATGGGGGCGGGTTTGGTGACGGTCGCCTGCCCGCAGGAGGCGCTCTTGGAGAATGCGGCACGGCTCGACGCAATCATGGTGCGGGCGTTTGACGACCTTGCAGCGTTTGAGGCGCTGATCACCGATCCGAAAGTCACCACGCTGGTGATTGGCCCGGGGCTTGGGCGCAGCGAGACTGCGCGCGAACAGGTGCTAGCCGTTCTGAAAACTGGCAAACCGTGTGTGCTCGATGCGGATGGAGTGTCGATGTGGGAAGAGGCCCAGGACGTGCTCTTTGAAGCGCTGCATGATCAGGTCATCATGACGCCCCACGCAGGCGAGTTTGCGCGTGTATTTCCAGACCTCAGCGACGCCATGCAGCATCCGTACGGATCGACGCGCCCTCATCTCTCGAAAATCGAAGCCTGCCAAGCAGCGGCCAAGCGTGCCGGGTGCACGGTGCTGCTCAAGGGCCCTGACACCGTGATCGCGCGCCCCGATGGTCGCGTGCAGATCAATGCCAGCGCCTATGATCGTGCGGCTCCGCAGCTGGCCACCGCCGGATCGGGGGATGTGTTGGCAGGGTTCATCGCTGGCAGGCTCGCGCAGGGCAGCACGGAGGCCGCTCTTGAAGCCGCATTTGCCCATACCGAATGCGCGCTGGCGTTTGGCCCCGGGCTGATTGCCGAGGATTTGCCCGAGACGTTGCCGCAGGTCCTCAGGCAGTTCGCTGCGCCCTGAGCAAGGCCCGTGCCTCTCGGTCACGTAGGGTTGGGAGCGCGGGGCGGAGGGTGTGCCGCCCCGTTACAAACAGCTCCGGAAAGAGCATCCGCAACTCCGCGCGGGCGCTGTGATCAAGGCTTTGGAGGCTGTCTGCGCCGGGATAAAAACTCTCCGACAGCATCCCATCGACAAACACCAACGCGTGGCTGTCAAACAGGATGTGGATGTAGGCGAACGGGTCGAGGGATGTGTCTACGTAAATGCTCTCGCCATTCACCAAATCTTTGGCTTTGACCAAAACGCTATGACAGTCGAACAGGATCTCACAGGTGCCATCGCTGATCGCGACCCGGTGCTGCGGAGAGACGCGGGTGCGCCTGCTCGGTGTATTTGGGCCCAGCGCGTCTTTCTCAAAGACGATGGGGCGATACGGCTCTTGCGCGTGCAAGCGCGTTGCGGTCACGGGGCAGCGGCCAATCCAGCGGATGGGTTTGAGGCCGTGGTTTTGGGTGACCACGAGATCGCCCACGCTCAGCGCGTCGATCGGTTTTGCGCCAGTGGGCGTTAAGACCTGCGATCCGCTCACACAACAGGGCGGAAAGCCATAGGCGGTCGCAAGAAAGTTTGGGCCTTCGGAGGTGGAGGTGACGGTCAGGGTCACGCCGATGGGCGGATACTCCCGCTCGCCACCGATAAAGGCGATGCCCTCGCTTGTGCCAAACACCGGAGAGGAGTTCCTGACGTTGAACGCGACCAGCGTCTGGCTTTTGGTGGTGCCGTCGTCCGGGTCCGTCCACTCTACAGTGAAGGCGTATTCAGCCTCTACTCTTGTGCCGTCGCCGTAGGGGACGCCGTCAATTATTTGAGCGCCATCGAGAGTTTGACTGTTGTCACTGTCGCCAAAGCGACTGTCGTTGTCATCGACGAGAACTTCGTTCGAGGCCTTCTCGGTGATTGTGATGGTGGCCCCGTTCAGGTGCGAGCCATTGCCGCCCGAAAGACCATCGAGCCCATCACTGCCCGAGGCCTCCCCACTGATGGAGAGGGCCGATTCATCAAAAATCCAGATCGAATACGTCGGTATTCCGGTGAACTCTGTGGGTTGCCCGATTTAAGAGCCTGATAGCTTAAGAATACCTAAACCAGTAATCCCACTCTGACAGGTGTTATTCGCGCTCGCACTCGGAGGAGAGGTTTGCTAAGGCCCGCCGCAGTGCGGATGTGGTGGAATTGGTAGACACGCCAGATTTAGGTTCTGGTGCCGCGAGGCGTGGGGGTTCGAGTCCCTTCATCCGCACCAACGCGTTAGCCCGGTTGAAACGTCGCCACAGAGGTGGGCCAGGGGTCGTCGAAGGGGGCTCCGCGCTTCCATGCGGCGATCTCGTCGGGGGTGCAGAAGCACTTGCGCAGCTCTGTGACGAAGATGTCGAGCTCATCCTCTTTGCCGATCACCGTGAGCCGGCACCGCCGGTCTCCGAAGTCAGGGTGGCGTTCGGTGAGTTTGGCGCGGAGTTGTTCCTGCTCCCAGTCGGATAGATTGAGGCTCTCATCCTCCAGCGCGCTGATGCGCCAGTAGTTGACAATGCCAAGCCCCACATTGCCGCCCGTTTGGTTCCACAGCAGCATGAGACTGTCGCGGGAGGGCAGCCAGAAAAAGCCTTTGCTGCGGTAAATCCCGACACCGAGAGCGGCGTTGTAGACGTCCCAGAGCCGCTGCGGATGAAAGGGGCGTGGATCTTCGATCACGCGGGTGCCGAGGGCGTAGGTCTCTGGCTGGGCCATGGGGGCGGCGGGGTGGTCTTTCTCCCATTGGGTGAGCTCTGCGCCGAGCTGTGCGACGCGGTGATAGTCATAGGCGGGCATGTCGAGGACCGTCTCCAGCCGGAGGTTGCCCCATTTCATGGCGAGAATATCGGCAAACGGGTTGAGCGGGTGCACCGCCGCACCGACCCGCTGCAACCCCTCCGGCGTCACGCGGTCACTTTTGCTCAGGAGCACGCGGTTGGCGAACATGATCTGCTCTGCCAACAGGTTCTCCACCCCCCTTTGGCCATGCGCGAGGTTGGCGCTGGCGTTGGCGTGGAGGGAGCGGCCCTCGTCGTGGTCTTGGGTGAGCACGACGGCATCGACCACCGAGAGAAAGCCGCGCAGTTCCAGCGCTGGCATCGCCTTGATCCGCTCTAGGAGAGGCCAGGGGTGTGTGCTGCCGGAGGTCTCGATCAGCAGATGGGTGACTTCTCCGTCACTCAACACACGCGCCACTGCGGCGGCGAACTTCGACAGCCCGTCTGCCGCGCTGATGCTGCCGCTGGGGATCGAGGCGAAATACGGGCTGTTGCGAGAGATGACCTCGCTGGTGTCGAGGACAGAGCCGTCGATGTCGAGCGGGCTCATCTCATTGACGACAACGCCAAGTGTCACGTCAGGAAGAGCGCGGGCCTGCACGAGCAGGTTTTGCAGCAGTGTGGTTTTGCCCGCGCCGAGAAAGCCATTCAAGATCGTTGCAGGGATGGGCATGGGCGGTCTCTGTTTTGGCAGTTGTTGGGTTTCAGGGCGCTAGGTAGCGCCAAATCCGTGCGCTTTCGCCCAATTCCACAGCCAAGCGGCGGTCTGGATCAGTTTGTTCTCTCCGCCGACTGGACCGATCACCTGCACGCCCATGGGCATCCCATTTTGTGCGGTGAGGAGGGGGAGGGTGATGGTCGGCACGCCCGCCATCGTCCACAGGCCGTTGTAGATGGAGTCTCCGGTGGTGCTGAAGCCCTCGGGTGCCGGGCCCAGCGCCGAAGGGCCGATCAGCGCGTCATGGTTGGCAAAGAGCGGCGCGAGGGCGGGGGCGAGGGTGCGTTGCTGTTCCAGAGCCGCAAGGTATTCGGTGGCGGGCAAGGCCTCACCATCGCGGATCGCGGTTTGGGCGGCTTCAGAGAGTTGTGAGGGGTCACGCTCGGTGTAGCGGCGGAAGTGGTGGGCCATTTCGACGAAGTTAATCTTGGCGCGGTTCTCGGTGACGGTCTCGAAGGCGGGGGGGAGGGGCGAGGCTTTTGCCCCCAGCGCCTCTGCCAACGCGGAGAAGGCCGCGACCATCTCGGAGTCGGCCTTCTCCCACGCGGGCTCTTGGATGACGCCGAAACGGGGGGGCGCTTCCGAAGGTGTTTGGAGATGGTCGAACAGGGCGGGTGTGTTTGCCCGCTCGATCAATACGTCGGAGAGAATGCCCGCGCCCTCCAGATCGCGGGCGAACACGCCAACGGTATCGAGGCTGTGCGATTGCAGCAGCACACCCTCTGACGGGATCGCGCCAAAACTCGGTTTCACGCCTACGACGCCACAGAAAGACGCCGGGCGCGCCACCGATCCGCCGGTCTGCGTGCCCAGAGCCAGCGGGATCATCCCCGCTGCCACCGCCGCCGCAGACCCGGCGGAAGAGCCGCCCGGCGTGTGTGCAGGGTTCACCGGGTTGCGCGTTTTGCTGGGGTTCATGAAGGCCAGCTCGGTCGTCACCGTCTTGCCAAAGATCAGCGCGCCAGCCGCTTTGAGTTTGGTCACAACTGTCGCGTCCGCGGTGGGGATTCGCCCGACATCAAGCTTGCAGCCGTTCTCTGTCGGGATGCCGGCGGTGTCGATCACGTCTTTGATGCCCACGGGCAGCCCGTGCAGCGGGCCAACCGGGCCATGCGCCGAGTGCTGTGCATCCAACGCTTCAGCGTCGCGCAGCACGGCGGCACGGTCCAGCCAGACCCAGGCCTGCACCTCTGGCTCGCGGGCGTCGATGCGGGCAAGGCAGGCCTGCGCGACCCCCACCGCTGTGAAAGAGCCATCCGCCAAACGATCCCGCAGCGTTGCGGTGTTGAGCTCTAGAATGCCCGTCATGTGACCCTCCCACAGGTGTTGCGCGCACCCTTCAGAAATGACGCGCGCGCGGATTGCAAGGCGCGGGGCGGGTTACGGTCGCCCGAAAAACGGCCTATGCGAAGGGCGAAAGGCCCGGTGATGAAAAAACTGCTCGTTCTGCAATTGCGCCCTGAAACCGATGCCGCTGACGCGGAGTTTGCCTCGATCCTGAACAAATGCGCTTTGCCGGAGGAGGCCGCGCATCGCATTCGTGTGGATCAGGAGGATATTCCCGTCGGCCTCAAGGTCACAGATTTTGCGGCGGTTGTTGTCGGGGGTGGGCCGGGGTGCGTGAGTGACCCGCCGGAGCAAAAGAGCGAGCTGGATGCGCGGATCGAGGCGCAGATTTTCGCTCTGATGCCGCAGATCACAGCGCTCGATCATCCGTTCATGGGGTGCTGCTATGGGCTCGGGATTTTGGCCAAACACCTGGGCGGAGAGGTCAGCAAAGCGCAGTATGGAGAGCCCGTGGGCACCGCGCAGTGCGTGGTGACAGCCGAGGCCGAGGCAGACCCGCTGTTGCAGGGCCTCTCACCGCAGTTTGAGGCCTTTGTCGGTCATAAGGAAGCGGTGCAGAGCGTGCCTGAGGTTGCCGTGCATCTTGTGGCCTCTGACACCTGCCCGGTGCAGATGATCCGGCATGGGCACAACGTCTATGCCACGCAGTTTCACCCCGAAGCGGATGCCGAGGATTTTGAGAACCGCATCCGCATCTACCGCAACCACGGCTATTTTCCGCCCGAGGATGCGGACCGGCTGATCGCGGCCTGCCATGCGGCTCAGGTCTCCGTGCCTGGAGAGATCCTGCGGCGGTTCGCGGTGCGGTATTGCGGGGCGTGAGGCTGCGCGCTGGGTGATTTCCTTTTGCCTTTGCGCGCGCAACCTGCTGAGTTTTGAATGCAACACAGCACAGGGGCCGGTTTTGGCGCAGCACGCACCGTCATTCTCACTCGGGGTCGAAGAAGAGTATCTGATCGTTGATGCCCAAACCCTCGATCTTGTCGCCGTGCCGCAGGCGGTGATGGATGAGTGTTTGCAAGAGCTTGGCGGCAAGGTCAGCCCGGAGTTTCTGCAATGCCAGATCGAGGTGGGCACCGGGGTTTGCGCCACGGTTGCGGAGGTGCGAGACGACCTCAACAACCTCCGTCGCGCCGTAAAGCGGGTGTGCAATGCGCATGGGTTGGCGCCAATTGCGGCCTCAACGCACCCGTTTGCGGCCTGGAAGTCTCAGAAATTCACCGTGAAAGAGCGCTATCAAGACCTGGAGCGTGATCTCGCCGGCGTTGCGCGGCGGATGCTGATTTGTGGCATGCATGTGCATGTGGGGCTGGATGATGACGACCTGCGGATCGATCTTTTGAGCCAGTTCTCTTACTTCGCGCCGCATCTTTTGGCGCTCTCCACCTCGTCGCCGTTCTGGGAGGGGCGACAGACGGGGCTGCATTCCTACCGGTTGACGGTGTTTGACAACCTGCCGCGCACGGGGTTGCCGCCGGTCTTTACGAGTTATTCGGAGTATGAGCGCTCGGTTGGTATTCTGACCGACGCTGGGCTGATCGAGGATGCCAGCAAGCTGTGGTGGGATGTGCGGCCATCCTCGCGCTTTCCAACGCTTGAATCGCGGATCTGCGATGTTATGCCCGACATCAACCACACGCTGGCGATCACGGCGCTGACGCAGAGCCTCTTTAAAATGCTCTATGAGCTGCGGCGCAACAACCAGCGCTGGCGGCGCTATGAGCGGTTTTTGGTGGAAGAGAACCGTTGGCGTGCGCAGCGCTATGGCCCCACGGAGGGGCTGATCGACTTTGGCCGCGGAGAGATTGTGCCGTTTGGCGACCTGGTGGAGGAGCTGATCGACCTCGTCTCCCCCCATGCCGCTGCGTTGGGGTGTTTGGCCGAGGTGGAGAGTGCGCGGGAGATTTTGCAGCGGGGAACCGGCTCTCAGATGCAGGTGAGGACCTACACTCGGGCGCTCCACGACGGGGCGAGTGCAGAGGAGGCGCTAAAAGAGGTTGTGCGGGAGCTTGTGGAGGTGTTTGCCTGAGGGGCGTGCACCTGCCGCGCGTACGGCAGATGCTTTGATATGCTGGCCTAGCCGCTTACTTATCGCAGGCGCAGCCGGAATGTCCGCAGCCAGACCCTCCAGGATGGCCATCGGCGCAGGCGCTGCTGCAGTAGTTTTTGTCGTCTTTTTTCACCGCGCCCTCGATCGGAACGATGCAAACGCAGCTGTCACAGGCGCATTTTTGGTGGGTCACTTCGGTCATGGTTTGCTCCTAGGTTGAGGTTTCTGTCACCGCATGGGTGTGGCTGAACACATGCTCGATCATGATCTTGAGCACCCGGTGCACGCAGGCATCATCCATCGCGTAAAACACCTGTTTGCCGCGCCGCTCGGACTTCAAAATCCGCGCAGCCCGCAACAGGCGCAGGTGATGGCTGGTGAGCGAGGCAGAGAGACCGAGGCTCACCGCGATGCTGCCCGCAGAACGCTCCTCCTCCATGCAGGCCACGACGATGGACAGGCGCGTAGGGTCTGACAGGAGGCCAAACGTCTCCGCCAATTCGGCCGTGTGCTCACTTTTCAGATCGCTTGGGTTCATATTCAATACTTGAATGAGTGTTCAAGTATTGTCAATGAAGGTGCGGTGGATCAGGCGCTGAGGGAGGAGCGTAGTTTTGCGAAGCTCTCGGCATCCACCTCCAAAGTCACACCAAGTTTGCCGGAGCCCGCGAGCACCGGAGCCTTGCTCAAGGTGAGCGTGACGGCCTCAATCTCGGGGTAGGCGGTGCAGGCCCCGACGATGCGGGTCATAACACGCTCTTGCGTGTGGTAATGTCCGTCGCGGGCGATGCGGTCGATGTCGCGGATCAGTGGGTCATAGTCGTAGACACCCGCCATTCCGTCCTCTGCGATCATCACGAGGCCGGGGTCAATGCGGAGGGTCATGTCGAGAACATGGGCGTCGGGCACCACGTCATCGGGGCCGTAGGTGCCAATATCTGTCGCGACGATGAGGTCGCGCAGTTCTACCTGTGCGTGCATGGAGGTGTCCTATTCGGAGGTGGATTAGTCCTCGAGCAAATCGTCGAGGTCGGTGTGGGAGATCTGGGTCAGCAGCAGCTTTTTGTACCGCCGCTGGCGACGGCGGGCTTTCGCGCCATTGGCCCGCCAACCTGCGCGCTTGTCTTGCACGACCTCTTCCAGGTCTTTGGCGTCCACCACGTGGGCGGCATCTTCCGGAGACGTGCGCTTTGGCATTAAAATGCGATCCTTTGGGTCGGTTGCACCGCGAGGTGGCGTGAATGCGCGGTGCGAACAGCCCGTGATGCGGGTCTTTCGCTTTGCGGAAGTGTCGTGCCGCCTGTGAAAGATGTGCTCGCGGACATCGACGGGCCTAAGACACTACAAAATCACACGTTTGACGTGTGTATCGTTCGCTTTGAAATACGCTTAAATTTTGTGCACACGGTCAGCCTTTGTGAGCGCGCTCACACTTTCCACCGCACAATGCGCACACTTATCGCGCCATCCGTTGCACCGGTTTTTGCGGCTGTGTAAACTCTGATTGTCGCTTTTGGCACAAACTCAAACGGAGAAGAGTAGTATGAAAATCGTTTTGGCAGCCGCCGCAGCAGCACTTGTGGTGACCTCCAGTGTTGCAGTTGCACAGACCACCCGTTCCGCCCCGAATCCATGGCTTGATTGCGGGATTGGCGCAATGATCTTCCCCGATGAGAACCTTGAGATCGGCGCCGGCCTCTCGAACATCGTTTGGGATCTGGGCACGACCGCTGTCATCTCGGCACAGGCTTCGCCCGACACCTGCAATGGCCTCTCCAACGTCGACATGGCGCATTTCATCCTCCAAACCGAGGACGCGCTCGAGATGGATATCGCCAGCGGCTCTGGTGATTACCTCAACGCTCTGGGCGTGATGGCGGGTGCGACCGACGCGGATGCCTTCAACGCGGCCCTGCGCGCCAGCTACGCAGACGCTGTGCAGGGCGGCCAGTCCGGTGCGGAAGCGATCTACAACGCGGCGATGATTGCCGCGTCCTGACGTGACATCGGCACCGCGCGATTTCGTGCGGTGCCACCACTGGCCCCGGATACACCATGCGCCTTGTTCTATGCTTTTTGGCGTGTGTTTTGGGCCTGTCGGCTGGTGTTTTTGCAGCGACACCAACCGTTCCAGAGCTGGCCCGCTCGCAAAGCTGGCTGCTGCTGAACAAGTACAAACCTAACGTTTTCTCTAGCACCGGCGTTGAATCGGCGATCTTGGAGGAGGGGTTTTTCCTCTCAGAGCGCGGGCGTTACGACCCGGTGGCGGAGTTGGGCGCGACCTTAACCGCGCTGCGCAACCTCCCGTCACCCGCTGCGCGAGAGGTCGCCTGTCGCTACCCCGCGCGCACGCTTTTTTTGCGAGAGGCGCTCGGCACCCCTGCCTTTGACCCCTACACCGAATGCCCGGAGTTTGCGGCGTTTTTGCCCGATGGCGACGTCGATCAGGTGACGCTGGTGTTGGTGAGCGGGTATGTGGGCAACCCGGCCTCGATCTTTGGGCATCTGCTCTTGCGGTTCTCATCGTCGTCGCAAGAGCGTGCGGGGGATGAGCTCTTCTCCACCGCGATCAACTACGGGGCGTTTGGGAGCGAGGGCGACCCGATCCTCGCCTACGTGGCGAACGGGCTCTTGGGGCGGTATCAATCGCGGCACACGACGCTCGATTATTTCCACCACGTTGACCGCTACCTTGAACTGGAGCAGCGCGATATCTGGGAGTATGACATTGCGCTCGGGCGGGAGAAGGCGCTCTTTTTCGCGGCGCATATGTGGGAGATGCTCCCAACGTCTAACGACTATTACTTCCTGCGCCAAAACTGCGGCTACCGCATCGCCGAGCCGCTGCAATTGGTGCTCGACCCGGAGATTCCGCTGAGCACCAAGCCCTGGGTCGCGCCGGCGGATTTGATCTTTAACCTCTTTGAGCACCACGCGGAGGTGATCAGCGATGTTCGCCACCGCCCGGCGCGCGAGACGGCGTTTCGGGAACGGTTCTTGCAGTTGCCCTATCAGGCGCGGTCTGCGGTTGGCGCGCTCACGCAGGGGGATGCCCCGGTTGAGGTGGTGCTCGGCGGGCTCTCGGAGGAGGAGTCGAGTGCCGCGTTGGATGTGTCGCTTGATCGGTTGGCCTACACGACCCAGCGCGACGATCAGGAGAGCCGCCAGCGGGAGGTGCTTTCGGCGCGGTTCCAGCGGCCCGCGGCGGAGCGGTTGCCGGTGCGGGTGCGACCGTCGCCGCATGAGGGGCAGGGGATTTCACTGCTCCAGGCCGGGGTGGGTTTTGGCGAGGATGCTGATCCGCGCCTCTTGCTGCGCGCGCGCCCGGCCTATTTTGACTTTCTGTCTTTCAGCGAGGGAACAAATGATTTCAGCGAAGTCACGGCCCTCGATGGCACGCTCAGCCTTGCGACTGACGGGGTTCGGCTAGAGGCATTTCAGGCTATGCGGATCAAGTCGATTGATCTTGAAGCGCTGCCCGAGAACCGCTTTGCGCCGCGCTCTTGGTTGGTGGATGTCGGCTTTGATCGGCGATCATCGCTGTGCGAAGATTGCCTCTCCGGGTATCTCGACCTCGGCGCGGGGTCGCGCATTTTTCTAAGCCAAACCAGTGCAGTAACCGCATTTCTTGAGGCGCGCAGCCACTCCACGGGCCCGCGCCGGTTTGAGGTCGATGTCGGTCCGAGCCTCGATGTGATGCGGGATTTTTCGGGTGTGCGGCTGCGCAGCAGGCTCTTCGTGCCCGCCTTCAGCAGCGAGGGGGAAGCGTTTGCGCCGGTGCTGGAGGCAGATGTGGCCTACCGGCTCAGTCGGCAGAATAGCCTTGAGCTGGGCGCGCGCTATGATGACGGGGCGGAGGTGCAGTTGCGCGTCTCCCGGTATTGGTGACGGATGCTCCACAACGTGAAATCTGCTCGACGGGGTAAAGCGCCCCGCTAGCTCTGGGTAACCAAGCTCAGAGGCTCACCATGAACGTCCAATCACCGCCAGCTTTTGTTCCGACCCGTGCCGCCGCAGAGGCTGCATTGGAGGCCTTCGCCCCGCGCATGGGGCGGCGGTATAGCGGTGGGCGCAACTATGACCGGGGTGCGGGGCGGCATCGCGATGTCTCGCAGCTCTCTCCGTACATTCGCCGCCGGATGGTACTGGAGGAGGACGTGATCGCCGCCGCTTTGCAGCATCACGGGTTGGATGGGGCGGAAAAGTTCATCAAAGAGGTCGCCTGGCGTGGCTATTTCAAAGGTTGGTTGGAGCGTCGCCCGCAGGTTTGGGAGGGCTACAAGGAGGGGCTGCACAATGCCCGCTTTGCGCTGGAGAAAGACCGCAGCCTGCGTGCGCAATATGAGGCGGCGGTGAGCGGTGCGACGGGTCTTGCGTATTTTGACGCTTGGGCCAATGAGCTGATCGAGACTGGCTACATGCACAACCACGCGCGGATGTGGTTTGCCTCGATCTGGATTTTCACGCTGCATCTGCCTTGGCAGTTGGGGGCGGATTTCTTTTACCGGCATCTGCTCGATGGGGATGCGGCGTCTAACACGCTCAGCTGGCGGTGGGTGGCCGGGCTGCACACGCGCGGCAAGCCGTATCAGGCCCAAGCATGGAATATCGAGAAATACACCGAAGCGCGCTTTTCCCCCTCTCCGGCAGAGTTGGAGGAGGTGGTTGACGGCTTGCAAGATCAAGAGCCAGAAGGGCTGCCGCCGGTGCAGCCACTGCGCGATTTCACCGCTGCTGATCCGTCGTTGAAGAGCGCTGTGCTGCTCACAGACGATGATTGCCGACTGGGCGATCTGTTGGAGGGGCCTGCGCCTGTTGCGGTAGCGACATTGGCTGCGAGCCATTTGCGCTCAGCCGAGCCGGTGTCTCAGCAGGTGGTCGCATTTGAAGAGGCCGCGCTGCAGGATGCCGCGCAGGCGTTTGGGCCGCACACCGAACTCACGGCGCGAGACCCCGCCGACGTGATCGCTTGGGCGCAAGAGGCTGGGGCCGAGCAAATCATCACCAGTTACACGCCCGAAGGTCCGCTGCGGGATTGGATCGTGGACGCGGAACCTGCGTTTGCGGCGGCGGGCCTGCGATTGGCGGAGGCGCGGCGGCCTTGGGATGGGTTGATCTGGCCCCATGCAACCGCAGGGTTCTTTAAGGTGAAGAAGAAAATCCCAGAGATCCTGCACCGGGCTGGGGTGATGTAGCGACCCTGGCTGAGACGCTGCCGTCAGTCAGGTGCCTCTTACGACGGATCGATCTTCCGACAATAAAGCTCCAGCCGGTGTGCGACGATCTCGTAGCCGTGGCGTCTGGCGATCTCGCGTTGCAGCTTTTCGATTTCGGAGGACACAAACTCTGTGATTTTGCCGCTTTCGATGTCGATCATATGATCGTGGTGCGGGCGATCTGAGAGCTCAAACCGGGTCACACCGCCGTCGAAGGTGTGGGTGTCCAAGAGCCCCTTTTCAGCCAGCACCGCAAGGGTGCGATAGGCCGTCGCCTGGGAGACGCTGGCATCCTCGTCGCGGGCACGCTCAAGCACTTCTTCGGCATCCGGGTGATCGCCAGAATCGAGCAAAACCCGTGCAATTGCTTGACGTTGCTTGGTGATACGCAGGCCCGCAGAGCGGATCAGCGCGTCAACGTCTTCGGTCTCGGATGCGAGCTCTTCTTCCATGCGCGCAATATGCGGCGGCGGAAAATGATGTGCAAGGCTCCTGAGAATGAGTTGCAACTAGGAGCAGGCTCACACGATCCAAGTTGAGAGGTCAGAGACTTCGAGATGGTCGTTCTCGCCGACCACGCCCGCCTCGGTACCGATATGCACGATCACGAATCCGGTGTCGGGCATCACGCCGTCATCGTCTCGGTAGACCGAAAACGCCGTCGTTTGCGCACCCGCCGCCGTGACGTTTTCGACCGAGCCGATCAGGCTGTCGCGGCTGTCGAGCGAGCCATCGGTGGAGTAGAACATGAACAGGTCAAACGGCGCAGAGGCGACAACAGCGGCGTTTGTGATGTTGATCGAGAGGCCAGAGAGCCCGCCACCGCCCGCCACATGGCCAAATCCGATGTCGATATCGAGGTTGGTGAGCGGGGCGCTGGCGCTGCCATCATCCTCCACCTCTTTGAGCACCTTCTTGAGCGTCCAGTTTTTGTCTTTGAACTTGAAGCGCTCCACATCGGTGACGCTTACGCTGTCTCCGGTCTTTTTGTGTGTGAAGGTGAGGGTCAAATCCTCGCCGACGCCGATATCGTAGCGCTTTTGCTTGGCGGTGAGTTGCAGCGTGTCGCGCCCGCCGCCGCCGTCAAAGATGTCGTTTCCGCCAGAGGTTTTGAAGCTGTCGCGGAAGTAGCGACCGATGAAGTGATCGTCTCCGTCATCACCCTTAAACAGCGTCTTGCGATCTGCAGCGACGATCTTTGTGCCGTCGCTTGCGGCATCAATCACCACCGTATCTTTCTTGGATTTGTACTTCACGCCCACACCGCGCAGCGAGGGCACGCCGTAGAGATGCTCTAGCGCCGCGACGTCGATGGATTGAAATTCGGTCGGTGCCCCGTCGCCATAGCTCATGAGCGTGAAATCATCATTGTCGAATTCGGAGGTTAGCCGCACTGCGCCGTCAAACGGGTGTTTGAGGCCGAGTGCATGGCCAAGCTCATGGAGGTAGACGTCAAAGTCGGTGAGCCCATCCTCCACCGTCAGGCCCCCTTCCTGAAACACGAAGCCCTCGCGCACGCCCGGATAATTCGCCCATCCAGCCACCGTATCGGCGCCAATGAACGAAAACGCGTTGATCATCGCGGCACCTTTGACCTCGACGAATTTGATGCCGGTAATGTCTTCGGCCTCGTCCAGCGCGTCACGCATCAGGGTGCGCATTTCACGGTCCATGGTGGTGAAGGCGGTCTCGCCGTAGAGAGCATCGGCGACGGAAGGAAGCTGGTTGTCGTTCAGGAACCGATAGGTGACGACGACGGGCGTTCCGACATCGGTGTTGGCGTTCACCCGCGACGAAGCATCGGCCGAATAAGCCAAAAGCGCGGTGTAATCCGTTACAAATGTGGTCGATGATGTATCTGCAGCATGCCAGACAGCATCAAACCCGTCCGCGCAAATATTACACATTTCTCCCCCCGACGCATTGCAGACCCCTGCGCTGCACGTTACCCGAAACTATGTTGGAGATCACTACCACAAGCGCCCTAGAAGAATTTTGTTCCCGCCCCCGGCAGCATCCGTATGTCACGCTCGACACTGAGTTTCTGCGCGAGCGCACGTATTACGCGCAACTTTGTCTCATTCAAATGGCCTTTCCCGAAGAGGGGGATCAGAGCGCCGCTTTGATTGACGCACAGGCCGAGGGGCTGTCGCTCGAGCCGCTCTTTGAACTGATGCGCGACACCTCGGTGGTGAAAGTGTTTCATGCCGCGCGGCAGGACCTTGAGATTTTCTGGAACAAGGGAAAGCTCATTCCGACCCCGCTTTTTGACACGCAGGTCGCGGCCATGGTCTGCGGCTTTGGGGAGCAGGTGGGTTACGAGGCGTTGGTCCGCAAACTCGCGCGGGCGCAGCTGGATAAGTCCTCTCGGTTCACCGATTGGTCGCAGCGCCCCCTCTCTGACAAGCAAAAGACGTATGCGCTCGCCGATGTGACCCATTTGCGCACGATCTATGAGCGGCTGAGTGCGGAGCTTAAAACCTCCGGTCGGGCGAAATGGGTGGAGGAGGAGATGGCGGTTCTGACCTCTCCGAGCACCTATGAGGTGGAGCCGGAAGAGGCATGGCGGCGCGTAAAGTCTCGCAACTCTTCGCCTGCATTCCTCGCAGTGGTCAAAATGCTCGCCGCCTGGCGCGAGAGCGAGGCGCAGCGGCGTGATATCCCGCGCAATCGTCTCTTGAAGGATGACGCGCTCTTGGAGCTGGCGGCAAACAAACCCCGCTCGGTGGAGGCATTGGGCAAGCAACGGCTCTTGTTACGCGAGGCACGCAAAGGCCCGGCAGCCGAGGCGATTTTGAACGCGATCGCGGCGGGGCTGGAGATGCCTGCAGAGGATCGCCCCCAAGTGCCATCGCCCGAGAACAAGCCTCAGGTCAGTCCTGCCTTGATGGACCTGCTGCGTGTCTTGCTCAAAGCGCGGGCCGAGGGAGAGGGTGTGGCGCAAAAGCTCGTGGCCACCTCTGCGGAGCTTGAGGCCTTTGCCGCGAACTACGACGCCCCCAACCCGATCACCCAAGGCTGGCGCAAGGATGTGTTTGGTGGTGATGCGCTCGCCCTGATCAACGGAGAGATCGGGCTGACCACGCTCAAGGGCAAAATCAAGATCATCAGCTTGAGCTGACCGCGCTGTTGCGGCGCAGCATTGCCGCTTTACGCCCGCAGACCTGCGAATTAAACCCAGTCGTGAGCAAGGAGATTGCGATGTCAGAGAGCTTTGAAGAGCTCGTCGAGACCTTTGAGTTTCTTGATGACTGGGAAGATCGCTACGGCCACGTCATCAGCATGGGGCGGGCGATGGACCCGCTGGAAGAGACCGAGCGCAACCAGACCACCAAGGTGGATGGCTGCGCGAGCCAGGTCTGGCTGGTGCCAGAGGTCGCTGGCACGGGGCCGGAGGCTACGATCAGCTTTCGCGGCGAAAGCGACGCGATGATCGTGAAGGGGCTGATTGCGGTGCTGATCGCGTTGGTCTCGGGCCGCACTGCGAAAGACATCTCAACGCTCGATATTCCGGCTGAAATGGCGCGGTTGGGGCTAGATAAGCACCTCTCGGCGCAGCGCTCTAACGGTTTGCGGGCCATGATTGGCCGCATCCAGGCCATCGCAGCCGCCTCGATGAAAGCTTGACGCGATGACGAACGCCCTCACGAAACTCTTGGCAGAGCGCGAGTGGTTGCTCGCGGATGGTGCCACAGGAACGACGCTCTTTAACATGGGGCTGATGTCTGGTGATGCGCCGGAGCTGTGGAACACCGACAAGCCCGACAACATCCGCAAACTCTATGCGGGTGCGGTGGACGCGGGCTCTGACCTGTTTCTAACCAACTCGTTTGGCGGCAATGCCTCTCGGCTGAAACTGCATGACGCGCAAAGCCGCGTGCGCGAGCTCAACAAAGCCGCCGCCGAGATCGGGCGAGAGGTGGCGGATGCCTCTGGCCGGACGGTGGTTGTGGCAGGCTCTGTCGGCCCCACCGGCGATATCCTTGAGCCGGTCGGCACCCGTACCCACGCCGAGGCGGCCGAGATGTTTGAAGAGCAGGGTGCCGCTCTCCTCGAGGGTGGGGCCGATGTGCTTTGGGTCGAGACGATCTCGTCCGAGGAAGAGATGGCTGCTGCTGCCGATGCCTTCGCCCGGCTCAATGCGCCCTGGTGTGGCACAATGAGTTTCGACACCGCCGGGCGCACGATGATGGGTGTGACCTCTGAGCGGCTGGCGCAATATATGGCAACGCTGCCGCATCAACCCATCGCTTTTGGCGCAAACTGCGGTGTTGGCTCGTCTGATCTGTTGCGCACCGTACGCGGCTTTGCAGCGGCGAGCAGTGATCAGATTTTGATCGCCAAGGGCAACGCGGGCATCCCGAAATATGTCGAGGGCAGCATTCTCTACGATGGCACCCCAGAGCTGATGTCAGATTATGCGATCATGGCGCGCAACCTTGGCGCGCGGATCATCGGGGGTTGTTGCGGCACCACGCCCGAGCATCTGAGCGCGATGCGAGCCGTTCTAGAGGCGACACCAAAGTCCGAGGCGCCTGGTCTTGATGAAATCGCCGCAAAGCTCGGTGGGTTTTCGTCCGACAGTGACGGCACGGGCGCTGCGGAGGCCGCCCCCGCGCGGCCTCGTCGACGGCGTCGCGGATGATCAAACGGGTCGTCTCTTTGCTATTCCGTGTCGCTTCCGCAGAGAGGGTTTGATCTGACTGCGTTTAATGTCACAGTCGACGCGCAGCGGCTTTTCTCTGGAGCAATCGCCAATGTCTGACGAAGAAGACGATATCATCCTCTCTGAGCTCGATGACGAAGAGCTCGCCCAGCAGATGATGGATGACCTCTACGATGGCCTAAAGGAGGAGATCGAAGAGGGTACACGCATCTACCTTGAGCGCGGCTGGCAACCCTATGATATCCTGACCAAAGTTCTGGTCGCTGGGATGACAATCGTCGGAAATGACTTCCGCGATGGGATCTTGTTTGTGCCAGAGGTGCTCTTGTCCGCAAACGCGATGAAGGGCGGCATGGCGATTTTGAAGCCGCTTTTGGCTGAAACCGGCGCGCCGCGCATGGGCAAGCTGGTCATCGGCACCGTGAAGGGTGACATCCACGACATCGGCAAAAATCTCGTGGGCATGATGATGGAAGGGGCTGGGTTCGAGGTTGTGGACCTCGGTATCAACAACCCGGTCGAAAACTACATCGACACCGCAAAGGCCGAAGAGGCGGATATCGTCGGCATGTCAGCGCTGCTGACCACCACGATGCCTTACATGAAGGTCGTGATTGACGCGATGATCGAGCAGGGCATTCGGGATGATTATATCGTGCTGGTCGGGGGCGCGCCGCTGAACGAGGAGTTCGGCAAAGCCATCGGGGCAGACGCCTATTGCCGTGACGCCGCCGTCGCGGTCGAAACCGCCAAAGAATACGTCAAACGCCGCCACAACATGCTCGCGGCGGGGTAAACGAGAGAGCAGCTGCATTATGGTGAGGTCGGCAGACCTCACCCCTTAAGACCCCGGATCACGCTCAACTGGTGCTGAAAACACTTTGATATGGATGACGCTACCCTCACGCATCAGGGTGTTCAGTCCGGCCAGGGCAGCGTTCTGCTGATTGCCTGCGGGGCGCTCTCTCGGGAGATTGTGGCGCTGCAACGGCTCAATGGCTGGGATCATCTGACGCTGCGCTGTTTGCCGGCGATCCTGCACAACTCGCCCGAGAAAATTCCTGACGAAGTGCGCCAGGCGATCCGAGTGGGCAAGGCTGAGGGGTTTGAACACATCCGTGTGGCCTATGCCGATTGTGGCACGGGGGGGCTGCTCGATACGGTTTGCGAGGCAGAGGGCGTGCCGCGCATCGAGGGCCCGCATTGCTACGCGTTTTTCGACGGGTTAGAGGCGTTTGCCGCGCGCGCGGATGAGGAGATCGGCGCGTTTTTCCTAACCGATTTTCTCGCCAAGCAATTTGATGCCTTTGTGACCCAACCCCTCGGCCTCGACCGCCATCCAGAGCTGCGGGATATGTATTTTGCGCACTACGACCGGCTGGTCTATCTCGCGCAGAGCGATGACGCGGCACTGACGGAGGCCGCGCGCGCCGCCGCAGTCAAACTCGGCTTGCGGTTTGAGCGGCGGTTCACCGGGTTTGGCGCGTTGGAGCCGTTTCTCGCCCCTCAGACATAATCCGCGCGGCTGATGCCGTGCTTTGCCATCTTTTCGTTGAGGGTGCGGCGGGGAATGTCGAGGTCTTCGATCGCGGCGGTGATGGAGCCTTTGTGCCGACGCAGCGCCTCTTCGATCATCAGTTTCTCAAACGCATCAACCTGTTGGCGCAGCCCTGCGGGCGTTTCGCTCACAGCGGACGCGTCTTCGACCGCGTCGAGCACATCAGCGACTGACGCGCTCTCTTGCCGGTTGCGCAACACAAACCGCTCGGCGGTGTTGGTGAGCTGGCGCAGGTTGCCGGGCCACGAGTGGGTCATAAGCGCCGCGGCATCCTCGGCAGAGACGACGGGGCGGGGGCACTCGTATTCATGGGCGAACGCGTCAGTGTGGCGGTCGAACAGGGTCAGAATATCGCCCCCACAGTCGCGCAGCGGGGGCACCTGGATTTGCAGGGCGTTGAGCACCTCTGAGAGCGCCTCAATCGGCGCATCCTCGTCACCATCCCCCTCAATCGCGATCACCCGCACAGTAAGGCCCGTGCCATCGGGCAGGGTTTTGCGGCTGATGGTTTCAAACAGGAGTGTTTGCAGGCGGACGGGCAGGGCACCGACCCCCTCAAGGCAGACCGTCCCCCCGCCCCCCGCCAAGACCGGAGGGTTGCCGAAGCGGTCGGCGCGAAAGAGCTGCACCTCCAGCCGCTCGGGCTGTTCAGCGGCGCAATTGATCTCCACAAAGGGTTGCTCAGGGCGCGGGCCGCAGGCGTGGAGCGTGCGTGCCACAAGGCTGCGCCCGGTGCCCCGCTCCCCACGGATCGTGAGGGTAGCGGGGGAGGTGGCATAGGCCTCGATATCGCGGCGCAGTGCCTCGATCGGTGGGGATGTGCCCACGATCCGGCGCATGAGCGAAGAGCCATCAGAGAGCCCCTTGCGCAACAGCCGGTTGTCGATCACCAAGCGCCGGGTTTGGGCGGCGCGCTGCGCAAGATCGGCCAAACGCTCAGGATCAAAGGGTTTTTCGACAAAGTCATAGGCCCCGGCACGCATCGCCTCCACGGCCATGGCGACGTCCCCATGGCCGGTGATCAGCACGACCGGAAGCTCCCGGTCGATCTTTTGCAGCCGGTCGAGAAATTCGAGACCGTTGATCCCGGGCATGCGCACATCGGTGATGATCAGCCCCGCAAAATCGTCATCGAGCGCGCTAAGAGCGGTTTCGGCGGTGTCGAAGGGCATCGGGGTGAAGCCGCGCAATTCCATCCACTGCGCGATGGAATCGCGCATATCCGCCTCGTCATCGACGATCATCACCGGGGTTGCGATATCACTCATCAGAGGTGCTCCGTACCTGCGGCAAAGCAAGCTCGAACACCGCCCCACCATTGCTGCCGGTGCGACCGGTCAGCCGCCCGCCCAAATCTGCGGCGATCTGGGAGGAAATCGCAAGGCCCAGCCCTACGCCATCTCCGGCGGCCTTGGTGGTGTAGAAGGGCTCAAACACCTGATCGGGGGAGCCGTCGAAGCCGGGGCCATTGTCGCGCACTTGCAGGCGGGCCAGCGTCTCCCCTTCGGCGACCTCGATCTCGACGCGGGGGTTGGCCTCTTGGCGCAGGGCATCGAGGGCGTTGCGGACGAGGTTGATGACGATTTGCTCCAGCCGCAGCTGATCGCCCATCACTTTCACCGGGCTGTCGGGGAGGTATTTGATCACCTCCACACCGCGCTGCCCGGTTTGGGGTGCCATGATCGCGAGTGCTTCGGTCACAACCGTGCGCAGGTCCACCTCTGCCAACTCATCCCCGCCTTTGCGGGCGAAGGATTTGAGCTGCGCGGTGAGCGCGTTCATCCGCGTGATCAGGTCATCAATCCGCCCGAAAGAGGCGCTGGCCTCTTCAGTACGGTTGCGGCGCAGGAGGAGTTGGGCGCCTGCGATATAGGTTTTCATCGCGGCGAGCGGTTGATTGAGCTCATGGGCGATGGCCGCCGACATCTCCCCAAGTGCGGCGAGTTTGGATGATTGCTCCAGCGACCGCTCAGCCTGCGCGAGGGAGGATTCGACCCGCGCGCGCTCTTCGATCTCGCGGGTGAGGCGGGTGTTAAGGTCCCGCAACCGCTCGCTCTCGCTGCGCATGCGCACAGATTCGCGGGACGCACGGCGCGCGGTGACGAAAAAGATCATCGCAGCAAGAATGGCAAAAACCGTGACCTCCAGCGCGAGAACAGAGTTCACACGATCCTCCACTGATCCGGTGGCGGCGAGATAGGTCATCTCCCAATCGCGAAAGCCCACGGGCCGCTGAATGGCGAGAAACGTCTCCGACTCAAACACAATGGTACTGCTCGAATGCCCCTCCAGCCGCAGGTAAGAGGCGACCAGCCGGGCAGAGGCAGACCCGGGCGCGAAGGAGGCGACATCGTCAAGGTTGGCGCCCAACAGGTTCGCGCGGGAGGAGAGTAGGATTTGCCCCGTAGGATCACTGATCAGCACCACATCGCCCTGCGCCGACCATCCGGTCACCACATCGGCGAGATTGACCTGAACGAGCACGCTGCCCAGCACCTCTTCGGCAAAGGCGACGCGGTGCGCAAAGGCAAAGCCGGGGCGATCTGGTAGGCGCTCAAAGACGGCGCTGTTTTGGGTGAGCGCTTGGGGGATGCTCTCCGCCAGAATATCCGCACTTTCGACAGCAGTGGCGCGGGCAATGGGGGCGCCCTCCACATCAAATACAGAGAGGGATTGCACGCCCGTTTGCTCTCGCAGTGCAATCAGATGCTCTGTCAATTCGGGTGTAGAGGGAATGGTGCTGAGGGCGGCAACGATATTGGCATCCCGCGCCACCAGAGAGGCAGTGACAGAACTGCCAAACAGCGCCTCAGAGACTGAGCCTGCCTGTAAGGCTGACCGCACCACCGCACGCTCTGCGAGTTGACCCAGATAGCGGTCGGAAAGGATGATATTTGAGAGCCAAAACAAGCTGGTGAGCGCGGTCAGTGAGAGCAACATCAAGAGCGTCATCACCTGCCGCGGGCGGCCGCGTAAAAGCCCCAAGGGGCGCTTGTTGGTGGAGAGTTGGCTCATGGGCGAAGGCTAAGTGTTCACGTTCTCGCAAGCAACTTTGATTGGCCAGAGCCTGCGCGCCATACTACCTGTGGCGCGAAACAAAGGACACCGCGATGCACTACCTCAAACGGCCCCGCTGGGCGCTCTCCGAAAACGCCGTCACCGATGAGCATCTGTTCCTGAACCGCCGGCAGGTGCTTGCTGGGATGGGGATCAGCCTTGGAGGGATGGCGCTTGGCGCGCGCGGGGCGTTTGCCGCAGCCGGAGAGACGGCGATTGTGCCCACGCCACCGCTGAACCCGTCATTTGCGGATGCGGGGCGGGCGGTGACCGACGAGTCCGTCACCTCGCGCTACAACAATTTCTACGAATTCGGCTCCTCCAAGCGCATTTGGCGCGAGGCGCAGGCGCTGCAGGTTGATCCGTGGACGATCACGATTGATGGGCTCGTGGAAGAACCCTTCCAGATCAGCTTTGAGGATCTGATGCGGGATATGCCGCTCGAAGAGCGCATCGTCCGCCTGCGCTGCGTGGAGGCGTGGTCGATGGTGATCCCGTGGACGGGGTTTGAGATGCGCCATTTGCTCGACAAAGCGCGCCCGCTGTCGTCTGCAAAATATGTGCGGATGGAGACGTTCCTCGACCCTGACGTTGCCCGAGAGCAACGCGCGAGCTGGTGGCCCTGGCCCTATGTCGAAGGGGCCACGATTGAAGAGGCTGCGAACCCGCTTTCCTTCATGGTGACAGGGGCTTACGGGAAAGAGCTACACAAACAGTTTGGCGCGCCGATCCGCCTGCACATGCCGTGGAAGTATGGCTTCAAGGCGGTGAAATCGATCACGCGCATCAGCTTTACCGATGAGCGGCCTGTGAGCTTTTGGGAGGAATTGGCGGCGAATGAGTATGGCTTCTGGGCCAATGTGAACCCCGCCGTGGATCATCCGCGCTGGACGCAGGCGACCGAACAGCCGCTGTCTGGCGGGGATCGCATCCCGACGCAGCTGTTTAATGGCTACGCCGAAGAGGTGGCCTCGCTTTACACAGGGATGGAGGCTGAGGTCGGCGATCGCCTCTGGCGGTGATGGTCAGGCGGTGGTGAGCTGCGCGACGAGGCTGTCGAAGAGCGGCGCACCATCCGTTCCGCCCAAGGCAGCATCGGCGGCGCGCTCGGGGTGAGGCATCATCCCGAGGATGCGGCGGTTCTCTGACAGGATACCGGCGATATCGCTCACCGACCCGTTCACCGGCTCGTTGTAGCGCAGGGCAACGCGATCTTCGCCCTCCAACCGCTTTAGCGTGTCGGGGTCAGCGATGAAGTTTCCATCATGGTGCGCGACGGGCAGGGTGATGCTCTGGCCCTGCTCATAACCGCTGGTGAAGGGCGACGCCGTGCTCGTCACCGTCAGGGGCACGTTCCGGCACACAAATTTGAGACCTGCGTTGCGCATCAGCGCGCCGGGCAGAAGCCCGCTCTCAATCAGCACCTGAAAGCCGTTGCACACGCCCAGCACGATGCCGCCGGACTGCGCGAATTTTACCACTGCGTCCATAATCGGCGCGCGGGCGGCGATGGCGCCGCAGCGCAGGTAGTCTCCGAACGAAAATCCGCCGGGAATGGCAATGACATCAAGGTCTTGGGGCAGGGTGGTCTCTTTGTGCCAGACCATCGTGGGGGCCGTGCCGCTGGCGTTCTTCAGCGCCACGGCCATGTCGCGGTCGCAGTTAGAGCCGGGAAAGACGATGACAGCCGAGCGCATCAGAGCACGGTCACCGCGTAGGTTTCGATGACGGTGTTGGCGAGGAGCTTTTCGCACATCTCGCGTGCGGTTGCCTCAGCCTTTGCCGGGTCTGTCTCTGCCAGCTCCAGTTCAATGACCTTGCCCTGGCGCACGCCCTCCACCCCGCCAAAGCCAAGGCCGCCGAGCGCGTGTTTGACGGCCTCTCCCTGAGGGTCGAGCACGCCGGTTTTGAGAGTGATATCAACGCGGAGTTTCATCAGTGCACCAGTTTTGGGCCAGTTGTGACGCTGGAGCGCGGAAGCACGTTCAGGCGGCGTGCGACTTCGGTGTAGGCGTCGGCCAAATCGCCCAGATCCCGGCGAAACACGTCTTTATCGAGTTTGCGGCCCGTTTCGATATCCCACAGACGGCAGCTGTCGGGGGAGATTTCGTCGGCGACGATGAGGCGTTGGAAGTCGCCCTCCCAAATCCGCCCAATCTCGATCTTGAAGTCGATGAGCCGAATGCCCACGCCCATCATCACGCCCGAGATAAAATCATTTACCCGCAGCGCGAGGCTGATCATATCATCGATATCCTGCTGGCTTGCCCAGCCAAACGCGATGATGTGCTCTTCGGTCACAAGCGGGTCATTGAGGTCATCGTTCTTGAAGTAGAACTCGATGATCGGGCGCGGCAGTTGCGTGCCCTCATCGATGCCGAGCCGCTTGGCGAGAGAGCCAGCAGCAACATTGCGCACGACCACCTCAAGCGGAATAATCTCAACAGACCGAACGAGTTGCTCGCGCATGTTGATGCGCCGGATGAAGTGCGTTGGAACACCTATAGAGTTGAGCCCGTTCATAAAGAACTCGCTCAGCCGGTTGTTGAGCGCGCCTTTGCCCTCGACTTCAGCGAATTTCTCGCCGTTGCCCGCGGTGGTGTCATCCTTGAAAAACTGGATCAGCGTGCCCGGCTCTGGCCCCTCGTAGAGCACCTTTGCCTTGCCTTCGTAAATCAGCCTGCGCCGTGCCATAGCGATCTCCTTGCGCGCCCCGGTATGAGAGCGCCCTGCGCTTGCTTTACGCCCAAGCCGATGCGTGGGCAAGTGGTCGCGCCATGGGCACAAAGGGTTGCGAGTGTGGCGGACAGATGCGATCTGAAATTCATAGGAATTGTTGCCTCCAGGGGAGAGACAGATGACGACCTTCGACGATCGTGAGCAGGCCTTTGAAAAGAAATTCGCCCATGATGCGGAGATGCAATTCAAGGCAGAGGCGCGGCGCGACAAGCTGCTGGCGCTCTGGGCCGCCGGGTTGATGGACAAACCCGCCGAAGAGCTCGGCGCCTATGTCACAGAGGTGATCAAGGCCGACATGGAAGAGGCCGGCGACGAGGATGTTTACCGCAAACTCGCAGCCGATTTGGGTGATCGCGTCACTGAGCAAGAGCTCCGCTCCAAGATGGCCGCCTTCCTGACCGAGGCGAAAGCCCAGATCATGACAGAAAGCTAAGCCGTTAACTCTGATTCCAGGTTGTTGATAAGGCTTGGGTAACCTCTCCCTCCGATCGTGGCTCTGGGTAGCTGAACGGAGGGATCGATGCAGCAGTTTGATACACGACGGCGCGGGTTTGAAGCGGGCTTCAAACGCTCCGAAGAAATGCGTTTTGAGCAATGGATGCGGGCGGTGAAGTCCAACGCGCTCTGGGTGGCGGAGCAGTCGGGCAAGGACGAGGCCGCGCGCGATGCCTATGTGCAAAACGCCATCGCGCTCGCCTGCACATCTGGTGACAGCACTGTGGTCGCAGCGCGGTTTCAGGCAGATGCAGGGCCGTTTGTGGCAGCGCTTGAGCTCGACGAGGCGATTGCGGATTTCCTCTTTATAGCGCGCATGTGCGGGGTCGGCGGTTAACCGCTGGGTAGATGGGCCTCGATGGTGCCACGCAGGCGCGGGTTGTCTGGGCTGACTTGAGAGGGCCAGTCGCGCACAAGACTTCCATCCGCGGCGATCAGGAACTTGTGGAAATTCCACCGCGGGCGCGCGCCCTCATCTGCGAGCCACTGAAAGAGGTCGTGCGCATTCCTCCCAGTGACGGGCAGGATGTCGGTCATCGGGAAGGTCAGGCCAAACTGCACGTCGCAAAACTCCGCGACGTCCTCTGAGCTGCTCAGCTCTTGGCGAAAGCTGTTGGAGGGCACGGCGAGCACCGCAAAGCCCTGATCTTCATAGGTTTCATGGAGGTTTTGCAGGGCGCTATACTGCGGCGTGAACCCACAGAGCGAGGCAGTGTTTACGACCAAAACCGCTTTGCCCTCGAATTGCTCCAACGCCAGCAAACCGCCCTCCAGCGCAGGGGCGGTGAAGCTGTGAAAGTTGGTCTGTTCGCCTTCGGCGTTGGCGCTCAAGGCTGACACAAGCCCGAAAACCAAGCCTGCCATACCAAACAAGGCTGCGTGCTTGACGCGGGTCAATGCAGGGATTCCTGAAAACTGTGAAATGGGCGAAGGCTAACGATAGGAGGCATGAATGCTACGTCTTGCAGGAATTCTCTATGGGATGATCGGAACCACCGCCGTGGGCGTGTGCTTTGTGATCGCGCTGGTGATAGGCGCCGATACAGTGCGTGAATTGCTTGGCGCTGTCTTTGTCGGGCTCATCGTCTCTGCGCCGCTGACGTATTTCATCACCCGGTCCATCGCGCGGTCATGAGAGTGGGGGCCGCGCAGGCAGCCCCCAAACAGTCTTATGCAGACGGTGCGTCGACACAGGTGCCGGTCGCGCTGTCGTAGGTCTGCCCGGCGCCACAGGCGCTTGCAGAGGTGCTGTGGCTCCATCCGCACTCATAGGCGAGGGCGAGCGATGGCGCGAAGCTCAGTGCGACGGCTGCCGCGAGAAGTTTCAGTTTCATCCGTGTGCTCCCTATTGAACGAGTAAGAGCTTAGCATTCTATGAAGCACGCGCTCTCTGTCTGGTGGAAAGATGTCGTTAACCGCCGCTTAACCACGCAAGCGCCACTGTAAGCGCATGCGGATACTTGCGGTTTTGCTCCTTTTTCTAAGCGCTTGTGCGGTCTCGGAGCAGTCTGTCGCCGAGCGTACATATTTGCGTGAGGAGCCAAATCTCCCGCAAATCGAGGTTGTGGGCCCTCTGATCGAGGGGCGGTGGCAGGGGTATGCGCTGCAACAGCGGCTCGATCTGCCTGCGCCCGAGCTCTATGTGATTCTCAAGTCAGAGCGGCCGATGCGGGTCTCTCAGGCCTGGCACGCAGGGCAGCCTCGGGCATTCGCGACACTCTCGCGCGATCCTGGCAACTGCACCTGGTCAGAGATCCCAACGACACCTGGTTGCCTGATGCGCGAACATCTCGCCGTCGCTCTGCTGCCGGAGGACATCACCAAGGCGCAAATCCAGGACTTTTCAGTCAGTTTTTCCAGCCCGCGCGGTGTGCGCGAGGTGATGGTGCCTGCCGCCTACACACGCGGGTTTTTGGCGGGGATGGAGCGGCTTCAGGCGTCTCCAAACACCCGCTGAAAGATCGTATCGACGTGCTTGGTGTGATAGCCGAGGTCGAATTTCTCTTCGATTTGCACCTCTGAGAGGGCGGCGGTCACCTCGGTATCGCCCTTCAATTCTACCATGAAATCAGCGCCTTGCTCCCACACCTTCATGGCGTTTCGCTGCACGAGGCGGTAAGCATCTTCGCGGCTGACACCGGCTTGGGTGAGCGCAAGCAGCACCCGCTGGGAGTGCACCAACCCGCGAAACTTGTTCATATTGGCGATCATGTTGTCGGGGTAAATCACGAGCTTGTCGATGACACTGGTGAGGCGTGCGAGCGCAAAATCGAGCGTGACGGTGCTGTCTGGCCCGATGTTGCGCTCGACCGAGCTGTGCGAAATGTCCCGCTCGTGCCAGAGCGCCACATTCTCCATCGCGGGCACCACGGCCATGCGCACGAGCCGTGCGAGACCGGTGAGGTTTTCGGTCAGCACCGGGTTACGCTTGTGCGGCATCGCCGATGAGCCCTTTTGCCCCTTGGAGAAAAACTCTTCCGCCTCAAGCACTTCGGTGCGCTGCATGTGGCGGATCTCAGTCGCGATGTTCTCGATTGAGGAGGCGATGACGCCGAGCGTTGCAAAAAACGCTGCGTGCCGGTCGCGGGGGATGACCTGGGTAGAAATCGGCTCCGGCTCCAGGCCCAGTTGAGCGCAGACATGTGCTTCGACCGCCGGGTCGATGTTGGCGAAGGTGCCCACCGCGCCAGAAATCGCACCGGTTGCCACCTCGGTGCGGGCGGTGCGCAGGCGGGTGAGATTGCGGTCCATCTCTGCGTAGAACCGCGCAAACGTCAGGCCCATTGTCGTCGGCTCGGCATGGATGCCATGGCTGCGGCCGATGCGGATGGTGAGTTTATGCTCCAGCGCGCGGCGTTTGAGGGCGGCGAGCAGGCCCTCAAGATCGGCAATCAGTATGTCGGCGGCGCGCACCAGCTGGATGTTGAAAGTCGTGTCGAGCACATCGGAGGAGGTCATCCCCTGATGCACAAAGCGCGCCTCATCGTTGCCAATGATCTCTGCCAGATGGGTCAAAAAGGCGATGACGTCGTGCTTGGTGACGGCCTCGATCTCGTCGATGCGTGCGACATCGAACTCAACATCCTTTGCCTGCCAAACCGCCTCCGCATTTTCCTTTGGAATCACGCCCAGATCGGCTTGAGCGTCGCAGGCGTGTGCCTCAATCTCGTACCAGATGCGAAACTTGGTTTCGGGGGACCAAATGGCGACCATCTCGGGGCGGGAATAGCGGGGGATCATCGGCGGCTCGCTTTGCTTGGGTTTGGCGGGGTGATACGGTGCCCGCCAAGTGGCTGCAATGCGACAGGGAGGGGAGATGCGCCTGGCTTTGGCATTCGTGTTGGCACCCTGCGTGGCCGCGGCAGAGCCGTTGCCGGGGCCTGCGATTACCGCAGCGCTCAGTGAGAGGGCACTCACCTACGAGGGCGGCGCGCGGCAGGTGTTTTATGCATCGGGCCGCACGCTCTATGATGCGGGCGCGCCAAGTTGGGGCTATTGGCGCGTTGAGGGCGGGTTCTATTGCTCGCAATGGCCGCCCGCCGATGGGTGGGATTGCTACAGCGTGTCGGAGATTGCCGGTGGCCTGCGCTTCACCGACACGCGCGGCAACGCCGTCGATGGCGTTTACCAAGCGCGATGAATACCGAACCGCGCCTTGGCCCTGTGATGCGCCGCTTTGCGGGCGAATGGCATTTGCGCCGCGACATCACCGATCTCGACTCGCGGTGGCAGGGGCGGCTTGTGGGCAAGGCGTGGTTCTTTCGCACCGGCGATCTGGAGCGGTTGGATTACCTTGAAGAGGGTCTGTTAACCTTTGCAGGCCTTAAAGAAGTGACCGCAACCCGCCGTTACATCTGGCGTTTTCCGTCTCGTGACCGCATCGATGTGAGCTTTGAGGATGACCGCCCCTTCCACAGCTTTAACCCACTGTTGCCCGAGGACACCGCCGACCACGTCTGCGCCGCAGACCTCTACGAAGTGCGCTATCTCTTTCACGATGAGGCGCATTGGACGGCGGAATGGCGCGTTGAGGGCCCGCGCAAAGACTACCGCACGGTTACCCGGTATCGGCGCGCTTTAGAGGGGTAGTGTCTCGGCGCTGATGAGCGTGCGCAACATGTCTGGGTTGACCGAAAACACGTGCCGCGGCGTGCCGGCGGCGGCCCAGACCAGATCAAACTCCAGCAGGCGCGGATCGAGGTAGACGGGCAGCGCGCTCAGATGCCCGATCGGGGCGACCCCGCCGATCGCAAAGCCGGTTTCTGCCCGAACGCGCTGCGGATCAGCCCGCGACAACGGCGCGCCGCCTAGCTCAGCTGGGGCCTGATTGCCGCCCGCGATCAGCAGCAAAACCAGCGCGCCCTCACGCTCAAACACCATTGATTTGACGATCTGGTCGAGTGCGCACCCACAGGCGCGCGCGGCATCTTCGGCGGTGCGCGTGCTGTCGGGCATTTCTTGCGTGGTGTCAGGCAGGCCCAGATCGGCAAGGGCCGCACGCACGCGTTTGAGTGATTTCGACATGCGGGATCCTCAACGGCAAACGCCCCGGACTGTGCCGGGGCGCTGCAAAGGTCTCAAGCGAAAAGCTTAGCGGTTTTCGACGTCTACGTAGTCGCGGTACGGCGCGCCCGTGTAGAGCTGGCGCGGGCGGCCGATCTTTTGGGTTGGGTCCGCGATCATCTCTTTCCACTGCGAGATCCAGCCAACCGTGCGCGAGAGCGCAAAGATCGGGGTGAACATCGCGGTGGGGAAGCCCATCGCCTCGAGAATGATGCCCGAGTAGAAATCCACGTTCGGGAAGAGCTTCTTCTCGGTGAAATAGGGGTCTGCAAGCGCTGCCGCCTCAAGCTCTTTGGCGACCTGAAGCGTGGGGTTGTTTTCAACGCCCAAGAGCTCAAGCACCTCGTCGGCGGATTGCTTCATCACCGTCGCACGCGGATCGAAGTTTTTATAGACGCGGTGGCCAAAGCCCATGAGGCGGAATGGGTCGCTCTTGTCTTTGGCGCGGGCGATGTACTCGGGGATCCGGTCAACTGAGCCGATTTCTCGCAGCATCTCAAGGCAAGCCTGGTTCGCACCGCCATGCGCCGGGCCCCAGAGGCACGCCACACCGGCTGCTATGCAGGCAAACGGGTTCGCGCCCGAAGAGCCTGCCAAACGCACCGTGGAGGTAGAGGCGTTCTGCTCGTGATCGGCGTGCAGCGTAAAGATGCGGTCCATCGCGCGGCTGAGGATCGGGTCAACGACATACTCTTCCGCAGGCACGGCAAAGCACATCCGCAAGAAGTTCGACGCGTAATCGAGGTCGTTCTTCGGATACACGAAGGGCTGGCCGATGGAGTATTTGTAGGCCCAGGCCGCAATGGTCGGCATTTTCGCGATCAGGCGGATCGAGGCGACCTCGCGCTGCCACGGATCAGAAATGTCGGTGCTGTCATGATAGAAGGCAGACATCGCGCCCACGACACCGCACATGATGGCCATCGGGTGCGCATCCCGGCGGAAGCCACGGAAGAAGCCGGTCATCTGCTCATGGAGCATGGTATGGTTGGTGACGCGGTTGGTGAAGTCCTCAAGCTGCGCCGCAGAGGGAAGCTCACCGTAAAGCAGCAGATAGCAGACCTCGAGGTAGTGAGATTTGCCCGCCAACTGATCAATCGGATAGCCCCGGTGCAGCAGAATGCCGGCGCCACCGTCGATGTAGGTGATCGCGCTTTCACAGGCCGCGGTGGAGGTAAAACCCGGATCGTAGGTGAACACATCCGCCATGCCGTAAAGCTTTGAGATGTCTACAACATCCGGGCCTTCGGTCGGGCTGTGCACGCCCAATTCATAGTCTTTGCCTTTTAAGGAGAGCTTTGCGGTTTCAGCCATGCGGTATCCCTTCAGTCGAGGCCACGAGCGGGGCTCGCGGTGTGTGGGTCAGCCTCAAAAAGGCGTTTAAACAGGATCAGCGCTTCAATCCGCGGCGGTGAGGGGCAGGGCGTCGTTTGTGCGCGCAATGGTTTCATCGCGGCCAAGGGTGATGAGCACCTCAAAAACACTCGGGGAGACTGTGCGCCCGGTGAGCGCCGCCCGCAGTGGCTGCATCACTTTGCCAAGTTTGAGCCCGTTCTCCTCTGAAAATCCGCGTAAGAAAGCGTCCAATTCGTTGGGCTGCCACGTAACAAATTGAAACTGGTCAGTCAACGCACTCAGCATACCACGGGATACCGATGCGAGCTGTTTGACGGCCTTTTCGTCGAGCGCCAGCGGCCGCTCAGCGAGACAATAGTAAGCAGAATCATGGAGTTCTGTGAGGGTCTTGGCGCGCTCTGCGAGGGAAGGGAGCGCATGTCGCAGGCGATCACGTCGCACGTCTTGCGGGAGCGTTTGGTGCTGCAGCGCAACAAATGCGTCAAGCTCAGCGAGGAGCGCGTCTGGATCCATCACGGCAAGATGCTGGCCTGAGAGGTTGGCCAGCTTGTCAAAATCAAACCGCGCGGGTGCTTTGCCCATGCCGTCAAATCCAAACCACTCGGTTGCTTGAGCGGTGGTGAAAAACTCGTCGTCGCCGTGGCTCCACCCCAAACGCGCCAAATAATTGCGCATCGCCTCCGCCGGGTAGCCCATGTCGCGATACGCTTCGACCCCGAGCGCGCCGTGGCGCTTGGAGAGTTTCGCGCCGTCGGGCCCGTGGATCAGCGGGATATGGGCAAAGACCGGAATGTCCCACCCGTTCGCCGTGTAAATCACACTCTGGCGGGCGGCGTTGGTGAGGTGATCGTCGCCGCGGATCACATGGGTTACGCCCATATCGTGATCATCGACAACGACCGCGAGCATGTAGGTGGGCGTGCTGTCAGAGCGCAAAAGCACCAGGTCATCGAGCGTGTCATTCTTCCAGGTCACCGCGCCCTGTACCTCATCGGTAATGGAGGTTTCGCCGTCCTGCGGGGCTTTCAGACGCACGACAAAGGGCTGATCGGGGTGGCTCGCTGGATCAACCTCGCGCCAGGGCGAGCGGAACAGGGTTGAGCGCCCCTCAGCCTTGGCCGCCTCGCGAAACGCGGCGATTTCCTCTTGGGTGGAGAAGCACTTATAGGCGGTTCCGGCCGCGAGCATCGCCTCGGCAACCTCGCGGTGACGGTCTGCGCGAGCGAACTGGCTGATCGCCTCGCCGTCCCAATCAAGCCCTAGCCAACGCATGCCCGCATAGATCGCCTCGGTTGCCTCGGGCGTAGAGCGGGCGCGGTCGGTATCCTCGATCCGCAGCAGGAATTTGCCTTGGTGGCGCCGCGCATAGAGCCAGTTGAAGAGCGCGGTGCGCGCGCCGCCGATGTGCAAAAATCCGGTAGGAGAGGGGGCAAAGCGGGTCACCACGGTGCTGTCAGCGCCGGTGTTCATATTCTGTTAACCTTCTTGAAAGGGTCTGCGGTCATTGTCTGCCGTGTGTCTAGTGCATCTTTTTACGAGCCGTCCATACCGGTCTGGCTGACGCCGTTTGAGGCCACGCTGGAGGGGCAACGCCGCCAGTTGATCCTGTGGTGGCCGGTGGCGTTTGGGGCCGGGGTGATCGCCTATTTCACGCTATCTTCGGAGCCATCGTTGCTGGTCGCGGGAGTTTGCGCGCTGTTTGGCGCTCTGCTGCTTGTGGCGTCGCCGAAAGCGCTGCTGTCGGTCTCGTTTCCGATGATGCTGATCGCAGCGATGCTTTTGGGCGGCGCGATGGCGACGCTGCGCACCGCGCATGTGGGCGCGCCTGTGCTCTCTGGGCCAGTGGCTACGACAGTGGAGGGGCGCATTCGCGAGGTCTCCCGCTCGGCCAGTGGCAATCCGCGGATCGAACTCGACCAAGTGATCCTCTACGAGCGCCACGCCCAGCCCGCGCGGGTGCGGATCGCGTTGGTGGGCAATCGCGCGCCGATTACGCTGAGGCCAGGCGATTGCGTGCGCCTGCATGCGCGTCTGAGCCCGCCGTCTCCACCCGTTGAGCCCGGAGGGTATGACTTTCGCCGCCACGCGTTCTTCGAGCAGTTGGGCGCACTGGGCTACACCACGACGCCGGTTTTGAAGCGCAGCACCTGCGCGGGCGGGTGGGGCATCACGCTTTTGCGCTGGCGGCATGACATCTCGCGGGGCATTCAAAGCCGGATGGAGGGGCGCACAGGTGCGTTTGCAGCGGCGATTTTGGTGGGGGATCGTGCCAACTTGCCCGTCGATACCCTGGAGGCGTTGCGCGCCTCGAACCTCGCGCATTTGCTGGCCATCTCGGGCCTGCATATGGGCCTGGTGAGCGGCTTTGTCTTCTTCGCCCTGCGCAAAGCGCTCGCACTCTCGCCGCGCATTTCGCTGACCTACAACACCAAAAAGATCGCTGCCGTTGCCGCGTTTTTTGCCGCTTTGGCGTTCTTGGCGATTTCGGGCGCATCGGTCGCAACACAGCGGGCGTTTATCATGGTGACGGTGGTGTTTGGTGCGGTGCTGCTCGATCGCCCCCCGTTCACGCTGCGCGCGGTGGCTTTGGCCGCGACACTGATCCTGTTGTGGCGGCCCGAGAGTGTGCTGAGCGCAGGCTTTCAGATGTCTTTCGCCGCGACGGCCGCCCTCGTGGCAACCTTTGAGCAATTACGCCGCTACGCGTGGTGGCGGGATGCCGAGCGGGGCTTTGTCTCGCGCTTTAGGCCGGTGTTGGCGCTGATCATCGCGTCACTGGTCGCGGGTTTCGCGACAGCGCCGTTCGGAGCGTTTCACTTCAACCAATCCGCCAGCTACGGCCTGATCGCCAACCTTCTGACCGTGCCGGTGATGAGCCTGTTTGTGATGCCCGCAGGCGTGGTCGCGGCACTGCTGGCACCCTTTGGGCTTGAGGGCCTCGCGCTGATGGCCATGGGTGTGGGGATCGAGTGGATCCTGCGCGTGGCCGAAACGGTCGCGAGCCTTCCCGGCGCCACCCGCGCCATTCCGATGGGCCCGCCTATCGCGCTCGCGTTGATCGTGGCGGGCGGGCTTTGGTTGATCCTGTGGCGCGGGGCAGGGCGCGTCTTGGGGCTTGCGCCGATGCTGCTCGCGCTGCCGCTTTGGGCGACCCACCCTAGGCCTGACATCCTGATCAGCGCCGATGCGCGCGTCGTGGGGGTGCTGACGGAAGAGGGCCGCGCGCTTTCCGCCCGGCGCGGCAGTGGCTTTGCGGTGGAGACTTGGGCGGAGCATGACGCCCAACCCATCTCCCGCGAAACGGCTGTCGGGCTCTGGACGGGCCAGCGCGGTCGGGATCAGGCGGTTTGGGATTTTGCGACCGGGACGCGGCTGATCTGGTCGCGGGAGGGGACACCGAATTGCAGTGACAGGGACGTCGTTGTCACCCCGTCACAGACCCGACCAAACGGCTGCCAGACCATCACTCCCGATGACCTAAGGCACGGAGGTGTCAGTGTTTTTGTCACGCCCAACGGGTTTGAGTTGCGCTATCCTAGGGCCGATAACCGCCCCTGGGCGCCTCAATAAGTGCGGATCAGCCCGACGAGTTTACCCTGCACCCGCACCTGATCGGCGCGGTAGATGCGCGTCTCGTAGGCCGGGTTTGCTGCCTCCAGCGCGACAGAGCCGCCCTGTTTGCGCAGCCGCTTGAGGGTCGCTTCCTGCCCCTCGACAAGTGCAACCACGATATCACCACTCTCTGCATCACTTTGATCGTGAATCACCACCACATCGCCATTGCAGATGCCCGCCTCGATCATCGAGTCACCGCGCACTTCCAAGGCGTAATGCCGACCCGAGCGGCGGATCATGTCACCCGGAACCCCGACCGAATGAGAAACCTGCTGGATCGCCTCAATCGGTGTGCCCGCAGCGATACGGCCCATGACGGGCACGTCATAACTCGTGCCCTCAACCTGAAACGCTGTGCTGGGGCGGTCAGCCTTGCCACCCTCAATCACGTCGGGCTTAAACCCTTGCGGCGTGGTTCCGTCCGGCAGCTTAACGACCTCGATCGCCCGCGCGCGATGTGCCAGGCGGCGGATGAAGCCGCGCTCTTCCAACGCCGTGATCAGCCGGTGAATGCCCGACTTTGAACGCAGGTCCAGCGCCTCCCGCATTTCGTCGAAGGAGGGCGGGACGCCGTCCTTCTCCATCCGGGTTTGAATGAAATTGAGAAGATCGAGTTGCTTTCGCGTTAACATAAGAACCGGCCCACCCTTTTGGTTCCGCTTTGTTTGCGCCAGTTCTACATCTGTTCATGCTTTGTGTCAAATCGTGCACATAACGTTACAAATCGAGGATCATGACCTCTTCGCCAGCCTGCCGCTCTGGGTCATGTGGGGCGCGCTTGATCAG
>JBCBGM010000010.1:0-67992 GCA_038526735.1 Pseudomonadota bacterium
GCGCGCGGCCTGCGCATCGCCGCCTGCACGCCCGATCAGATTGGCGGCAAACCCCTGGTCATCGTCCAAGAGAGCCTTGAGCAAATGCTCGGGCATCAGTTTCTGGTGGTTGTCGCGCAGCGCAATCGTTTGAGCGGCCTGCACAAATCCGCGCGCGCGTTCGGTGAACGTTTCAAAGTTCATCTGTGTCTCCTCAGCAGCACCGCTCTCCAAGACGCCCGAAGCGCGCCTCTCGCGGCCTATGGGACAGCGCCCGTCTGGCACGCTGTGTGCTCAAGAGATGGTGTGCAAGATCAGACGATTAAAGACGTCCAATCTTCATCTTGATGGAAATACCTCAGGGTGAAACCAGCCGGCTCGCCGAAGGCGACGCGGCTGGTGAGGGGCAGCGCCCCTGCCCCGCCCCGCCGCAGATCAATACCGCCGCATCTCCATGAGATAGGCGATGACATCCTCGATCTCTTGCGCGGTCATCAGAGTCTCCCCCGGCTCACCCACGTAAAACCCCGGCATCGCGGTTTCGAGACCAAACACCGCTGACGGATCAACCAAGATCGCCCTCAGCTGCTCGCGATCATATTTCTCGCCGAGCATCCCCACCTTCGGCCCCAAATCCCCCATCAGCCCGGTTTTGGAGAGCTCCGGGTTTTCGTGGCAGGCGACGCAGGCGCCATCCATATAGAGGTTCACCCCCCGCCACCCGCTGGGCAGGTTTTGCGTCAGCGGGGCAGAGACCCTCTGATCCACGATCACCACCTCCCCGGGCAAGATCTCCTGCGCGCTGACGGTTGCGGCGGCAATCGACAGGACAAACGCAATCACGCTGGTTCCACCGCGCATAATGATCCCCCTCGGATATGCTGCGATGCAAAGGTACTCGCGCAAAACGCGAGTCGCCGCTCTGACCGAGGTCAAATCCACTCTATAGTTGTAAAACGATGAATCTGCTGGCACTGCGCAGGCGAGGAGAGTTGCCATGCCCGACCAAGACCGCCGCCTTATCGTAGCCCTCGATGTCGGGAACGCGCTGGATGCGGAGGCCTTGGTCAACCGCATTGGCCCTTCCGTCGGCTTCTATAAGATCGGTCTGGGCATGCTCACCGGCGGCGGGCTGGCGCTTGCGATGGAATTGAAAGAGCGCGGTCTGGGTGTGTTTCTCGACATGAAGCTCTTTGACATCGGCAACACGGTCGAGGCGGCTGTGCGGGGGCTCGCGCAGTTCGATCTCGATTATCTGACCGTCCACGGTGACCCGCATGTGGTCGCCGCCGCTTCGGAAGGAAAAGGTGCCTCAAACCTCGAAATTCTCGCCGTCACCATCCTCACCTCCCTAGACCGCGCTGACCTTGATGCCGGGCTGATCAAAGCCGGAGACATCGAAGAGCTGGTCATCGAGCGCGCCCGCCGCGCCTTTCTCGCCGGGGCTGACGGGGTGATCGCCAGCCCCAAAGAGATCGCCGCGATCCGTGCATTGCCCGAGGCCAAGGGCAAAAAGATCGTCACCCCCGGCGTACGCCCTGCTGGTGCAGCACTTGGCGACCAAAAGCGCGTCGCCACCCCTGCCCAGGCCATCGCGGATGGTGCAGACCACATCGTCGTTGGCCGCCCGATTTATGCCGACGAAGACCCGGTGAGCGCCGCCCAAGCGATCCTCGCGGAGCTCTCCTGAGCATTGTTTGCGCGGCCTAGGGTGCGTATTTCTCCCATATGGCCGATGCCTTTTGCAGAGACTGTCTAAACCGCCAAAGCGTGCCGGGGCGTTGCACCGCCTGCGGCTCCCCGCGGCTTGTGGTTCATGACGAGATCAACCGCCTGAGCATTGCGCATATGGATTGCGACGCGTTCTACGCTGCCGTCGAAAAACGCGATGACCCCAGCCTGCAAGACAAACCCGTGATCATCGGCGGCGGACGGCGCGGCGTTGTCTCCACCTGCTGCTACATCGCCCGCATCCACGGCGTGCGTTCTGCGATGCCGATGTTCAAGGCGCTGGAGCTCTGCCCCGACGCCGAGGTTATTCGCCCTCGGATGGACGCCTATGTGGAGGCCTCCCGCGCGATCCGCGCCAAGATGGAGGAGCTCACCCCGCTCATCGAGCCGCTCTCCCTCGATGAGGCCTTCCTCGACCTGACTGGAACCGAGCGCCTGCACGGCGCGCCACCGGCGATTCTGATGGCGCGTCTGCAACGCGATATCGAGCGGGAGGTTGGCGTTACCACCTCTGTTGGGTTGTCGCATAACAAGTTTCTGGCCAAGGTCGCCTCTGACCTCGAAAAACCGCGCGGGTTTTCGGTGATCGGCGTGGCAGATACCGATGCGTTCCTCGAAAGCCAGCCCATCAGCATCATTTGGGGCGTCGGCAAGACCACGCAAAAGCGCCTCGCCGCAGATGGTTTGCGCCGCATCTCTGACATTCGCCGCCATGAGGAGGCTGATCTTGTTGCGCGATATGGCGGAATGGGCAGCCATCTGTGGCGCCTCGCGCATGGCAAAGACAGCCGCCGTGTCTCTCGCGGGGGTGGTGCGAAGTCCGTCTCGAATGAGACGACGTTCTCCGATGACATTTCGGACCCCGATCTGTTGCAAGGGCATCTGTGGCGGATGTGCGAAAAGGTCTCTGACCGCCTGAAAGCGAAAGAGATTGCGGGGCGCACCGTGACCCTCAAGCTTAAAACCGCGTCGTTTTCCCTCCTCACGCGGCAGGTCCAGCTCACCCATCCAACCCAAATGGCCGACACGATCTACAAACGCACCGCAGAATTGCTGGCAGGAGAGCTCAAGCGCGGGCCGTTTCGACTGATCGGTGTGGGGCTTTCACAACTCAAAGTTGCCGACGCTATGACCGACTCTCCTGATCTGCTCGATCCGGCTGCGCCCAAACGAGCCGCAGCAGAGCGCGCGACCGACTCGATCCGTGCGAAGTTCGGAAATACCGCGATCACGAAAGGTAGAGGACTGCGCTGATGTTGCTGCGACGCAACATATTTGACGCTGAATAGACGCCTCTTGAGATTAACTGCGATCTAAAATCTCTGAAAACTATTGATTTTCAAAGGCAACGCAGCTGCAGCACGGTTTTGCTGCCAGTTTACGTCAGGACTGCTTGCATTATGTGCGCCGCAGCATATAATCGGGTCTACAATGCGTTTGCATTGTCGCCCTCCATGGGCGTTTCCTCCCTAGACTTGGGCCGTGCCTCGTGCACGGCCTCTTTTTTTGGGGTGTCTATTCGGCCGCGACGCTAAAGCCTGCGCTTTTTGCAACGATCAGGCGTTCGACCACAGCATCGAGCCGCACTCGGAACGCCTCAAAGTCACCGCGCGGGCGAATTGCGGCCTCATCCATATAAAGCGAGCGATCAATCTCGATCTGCAGGCAATGCCAGCCCTTCTCGGGCCGACCATAGGCTTGGGTGATGTATCCGCCCGCAAAAGGCGCGTTGCACACCACGCGAAAGCCTTCCGCCTCAAACGCACTCAATGCTTGCGCCATGATCCGAGGCGCGCAGGACGAGCCAAAGCGATCTCCTAGCACGATCTCGGGCAGCTTACCGCCTCGCGCCGTGTGCCCGCGCAGCGCATCGCGGGGCATGGAGTGGCAATCATAGAGCACCGCCTCCCCAAAGCGCGTGTGCGCCTCGGTCATCAGCGCCTCAAGCTCCGCGTGATAGGGGCGGTAGAACTGCGCGATCCGGTTTTCGGCGGCCTTTCGCGTGATCTTGCCGGGCCGGATCACCCGACCCTCCGCTACCACGCGTGGGATCACGCCCAAACCTGCCGCCAGCCGAGGGTTCAGCCCCGACCGCCGCTCCATCTCCACGACCGACGGATCAAGCTCTGTCTCTTCCCGGTTCAAATCGACATAAGCCCGCGGGATGCGTGACGAGATCAGCGTCGCCCCAAGCCCCGGAGCGGACGCAAACAACCGGTCCACAAACGCATCCTCTGACGAGCGCAGTGTGTGTGCATCAAGCTGGCTGTCGCGCAAAAACTGCGCTGGATACTCATCCCCCGAATGCGGTGAGCTAAACACGATATGCCCGGGCGTGCCGGTGGGTCGCGTCAGCTTAAAGGCGGATGATGTCACAGAGCTCTCCTGCTTGGTGAGCGACAAGATAGGGCGCGATGTAGCCCAGGTCTATGTTGATCACTGGCCGCTTCGGGGCTTTGTCCGCACAGTGGGTTGCGCTGTGGTTGGGTCTTCGGGCCACGGATGCTTTGGATAGCGCCCGCGCATATCCTTTCGCACATCAAGGTAAGACGACTGCCAAAACCCCGGCAGGTCAGAGGTCGTCTGCAACGGCCGACCCGCCGGAGAGAGCAGCGTGATCCGCAACGGCATCCGCGCCGGGCCAAGGGTGGGATGCGTGGTCAAGCCGAAAAGCTCTTGCAGGCGGATCTCAATCTCCGGCCCGTCCGCGCCATAAAACACCGGCACCTGCCGCCCGGTGGGCGCTTTGAACTGGGCGGGGGCGTGCTGGTCGAGAAACTGCTGCGCCGCCCAATCGAGGCGCGCCTGCAATGCAGGCAGAGGGTCAAACGCCCGAAGATCCTCAGCACTGCGGACTTTGCCCAAGTAGGGCACCAGCCAGTCATCGAGCGTCTCAAATAACCCTGTGTCAGAGAAATCCGGCAACGCCTCCGCCTGCGGCTGCAAGAACATCACCCGCGCCTGCAACCGCCGCGCGGCCTTGCTCCAACCCAGCGCTGCGAGACCTAACTCGCGGACGCCCTCTGCCGCCGCCTTTGCAATCGCGTCATCCGGGGCATCGCGCCACAACTGATCAGACAAGACCAACGCCCCTAGGCGCTCTTGCCGCCGCGCCTCAACCCGCCGGTTGCGCTTTGACCAGCGGCAGACCTCAGTTTCGGTGATCTCCGTAGTGAATAGAGCCCGCACCTCGCTCTCTGACAAAGGCGCAGCACGGCGAATTTTTGCCTCCGTCGCATCGCCATCCAGGTCAGCAATCGCCAAGAACGGCTGACCGGCCAAAGGGTCATCACTGGGCAAAAACGCGCCCTTCCCCCCCGCCATCAAATACCGCGGCTGCGCTCCGGGCCGACGCGCTGCAACGCGATCCGGATAAGCGCGCGCCAAAGCCTCCGCGACGTTCAATGCACCACTTGAGCCAAACTTGGCCAACCGCTTCGCCTCCGCCAACGCCTCACTCAGCGCAGCCTCATCGACCGCACCAGCATATTCCCTGCGAAACAGCTTCGGGTCGGCCAGCCCTCGCACACGCAGCACCAGATCGCTGCCCCCTGCCCCGCGCAACACATCCCGCCCCTGCACCAAAGCTGCGACCGGCGCAGAGCCGGGCGTCTGCAAGAGCATATGCGCCAGCCGCGGATGCGCCGGGATCGCCGCGATTTTTTGCCCATGCGCGGTGATCCGCCCCTGTGCATCCAGCGCCCCGAGCATCTTGAGCAGGTCCTGCGCCGCCGCAAACGCACCGGTCGGCGGAGGGGTCAGCAACGGCAACTCCACCGCCCCCCAACGTGCCATTTCCAATGCCAAAGGCGACAGGTCCGTCGTCGCAATCTCGGGCGAAGTGAAGGCGGGCAGTGCCCTCTCTTCCCCTTCCGTCCACATCCGAAAACAAACACCCGGCTCAACGCGCCCAGCCCGCCCGCGCCGCTGATCGGCGGCCGCGCGAGAGACAGGCCGCGTCACCAGCTTGGCCATGCCCGACCCCGGATCGAACTGAGACATCCGCGAAAGACCGGCATCAATCACAATCCGAATACCCTCAATCGTGAGCGAGGTTTCGGCAATCGAGGTCGCCAGCACCACTTTCCGCCGCCCCGGCTTTGCCGGCGCAATCGCGGCCCGCTGCGCAGCAAACGGCAGGCCCGCGTAGAGCGGCTGCACATCCACATCGCCCGGCACTGACAGCGCCCGCTCCACCGCGCGGATCTCCCCAACACCAGGCAAAAACACCAAGGCAGAGCCCGGCTCCTGTGCAAGCGCCTCCTCGACCTGCTGCGCGACAGAGGTCGCCAACCCGCGCTTGCGATCAACCGGACGCGGGGCGTGATGCGTCACCACCGGAAACGCCCGACCTTCAGACGTCACCACCGGCGCATCGCCCATGAGTTCCGCCACACCCTCCGCATCGAGCGTGGCCGACATCACCACTAGCGCCAACTCGGGCCGGAGCGCGGCCTTGATCTCAAGACAGAGCGCCAGACCCAAATCAGCGTTCAAAGACCTCTCATGAAATTCGTCAAAAATCACCGCGCCGACGTCAGACAGCTCCGGGTCTGACTGGATCATCGCGGTCAGAATGCCCTCGGTCACCACCTCAATGCGGGTCGAAGCGGAGGTTTTTTGCGCCCCCCGCATCCGGTAGCCCACCGTTTGCCCCGCAGCTTCGCCAAGCTGTTCTGCCATGCGCTCCGCCGCCGCGCGCGCAGCCAGGCGGCGCGGCTCTAGCATCAGGATACGCCCCTCAGTGACTGGCAACAGAGCGAGCGGAACACGCGTGGTCTTACCTGCCCCCGGCGGGGCCTGCAACACCACCTGCCCCTGCACGCGCACGCACTCCACGACCTGTGGAAGCACCTCATCTATCGGCAAAGGGTCTGTCATCGCGGGCAGACGCTTGGCGCGCCAAAGCCCCCACTGCAAGCGCTATCCGTCGCGGCTCTTCATCACGAAAGAGCCAAAACGGGTGTCTCCGACGAGGCGATCTGCCTCCCACAGGCCATCTTCGCGGGCGCGCAGCTCGATGCGAAAGTCCATCGTTTCAGGCTCCATGATGCCCTCATCATTGGCCTCAAAGCGGGTGTATTCGACGGGGCAAGTGATCACGCCGTCGCGCGGCTCCAGTGGCGCCTCGGGCAGAATGCTCGACCGCCGAGAGCCGCTAAACACCTCAAAGCCGCGCCCGCAGAGCTCCTCAGGCGAGGCAGGCCAAAGCATATGCGCAAACACGGTTAGCGGATCGACCGTGCCGCCCTGATCTTCAACTGCGGGCAGCGGCCCTTCCAACCAATCCGGTTCGGGGCGGTAATCGACCAAGACCGGGCCTTGCCCGTCGTAGTTGATGTCGAGTTCCTGCTCATCGCCATCCCACCATGCCTTCACCGAAAAGAGATCCGGGCGGAGGGTGCCATCCGCCTCCACAACGCCCTCCACTTGCGCGGTGTAGAGCGCATCAACAAAGAACGAGGCGATCCCCGCATCCTCGACCGAGACGGCCACTGCGTAAGCCTGATTGAACCGGGTCACCGCGATGTCACCTTCGGCGACTTTCACGCCCCCGGCATGGACTGAAAACGCGCGGGTAAGCGGGTTATCCTGCGCAACGGCGGGAACGCTCGCCGCGGCAATGACAGCACTGAAAATCGCGACACGCATCCGCTGCGCTCCTTTTGCTTTCGCTGAGGTCAAGATATGAGGTGATTTGCGAAATCGGAAAGACCACGGCCATCACGGCTGTGTGTCTGCAAGGGGTTGTTGCATGCAATCACCAACGGAAATGGCCGCAGCCGTCGGACGCGGAGAGCGCCGCGCCCTGTCCCGCGCCATCACGTTGGTCGAATCCACCCGCGACGACCACCGGGAAGAGGCCCGCGCTCTGCTGCGCGCCCTGCCCCAGCCAGAGCGCCCAGCGCTGCGCGTCGGGCTTTCGGGCACACCGGGCGTCGGGAAGTCCACTTTCATCGAGAGTTTCGGCCTTATGCTCCTGGAGCAAGGGCTGCGCGTCGCGGTACTGGCGGTGGACCCAAGCTCCGCCCGCTCCGGCGGCTCCATCCTGGGCGACAAAACCCGCATGGAGGAGCTGTCGCGCAAACCCGACGCTTTCATCCGCCCCTCGCCCTCCCGCTCGTCCTTGGGCGGTGTCGCAAGACGCACCCGCGAGGCGATCTTGCTCTGCGAGGCCGCAGGATTTGACGTGGTGCTGGTCGAGACTGTGGGCGTTGGCCAGTCAGAGACCATGGTCGCCGACATGACCGACATTTTTCTCCTGCTGCTCGCCCCCGCCGGCGGCGATGAGTTGCAAGGCGTCAAGCGCGGCATCATGGAGATCGCCGACCTCATCCTCGTCAACAAGGCCGACGGAGAGCTCAAATCCACCGCCATGCGCACTGTGGCAGACTATGCCGGTGCCCTACGCCTCTTGCGCAAACGCGACTACGACCCCGAGGAGTTCCCCAAAGCCGTGCCGGTGTCTGCGATCACCTCCGCTGGACTGTCAGAGGCGTGGGAGGACATCACCAAGCTGGCCGACTGGCGGCGCGCGCAAGGTGTGCTCGACAGACGCCGCTCTGAGCAGGCCCAGCACTGGCTCACCCATGAGATCGAAGAGGGGCTCAAAACCCGCTTCAAGGCCGCCCCCGGCATGGCCGCGATGCTAGGCGAGTTGCAATCCGCCGTCCGTCACGGAACGCTCACCCCCGACGATGCCGCCGACCAGGCGCTCGCTGCGGTTTTCGCAAAGGCGGGCGGAGTTGCTTGACGCCCAAGGCGGGCTTCTCTAAAGGGCAGCATCCGTTTGAACCTGCCGCGGCGACTCGCGGCCCAAAGCCTTTGTGAGGATGCGATGTCCCGCCGCTGCGAACTTTCTGGTAAGGGTGTGCTGACCGGCAACAATGTCAGCCACGCCAACAACAAGACCCGCCGTCGGTTCTTGCCCAACCTCAATGACGTGACCCTGCTGAGCGATACGCTGGGCCGTTCGTTCTCGTTCAAGGTCGCAGCCTCCACGCTGCGCACCGTTGACCACCGCGGTGGTCTCGACGCCTACCTCGCAAAAGCGAAAGACAGCGATCTCTCCGAGAAGGCGCTCAAAGTGAAGCGCGACATCGAAAAAGCAGCCGCCGCCTGATTAAACGCGAAACCGGTAGATGAAGAACGGCCTCTCGGGGCCGTTTTTTTGTGCCTAGATTAGAGTTTTGACCCACGCTGGCACCGTCTCTGACGCCGGGCCCAGAATGCGCCGGTCAAAAAGCCGCGAACCGTCGGTGGGTGCGAGGTTAATCTCAAGCGTCTTCGCCCCGACCTGATCCGCCGTCTGTACAAACCCAGCGGCCGGATACACCTCCCCGCTGGTACCGATGGAGACGAAGAGATCAGCCTCCTCAAGCGCCGCGTAAATCCGGTCGAGGTGATAGGGCGTCTCCCCAAACCACACGACATCGGGGCGCAAAGCCCTTGCCCCACAAGCGTTGCAAACGCTGGTTGCATCAAGATCGCCGCGCCAGGGTTCGCGGTGGCCACACTCAGAGCACAACGCCGACATCAACTCCCCATGCATATGGATCGCAGACGTGGCCCCTGCACGCTCTAACAGGTCATCGACATTCTGCGTCACCAAGGTGAGGTCATCGCCCAAAGCCTTTTCAAGCTCCGCGAGCGCGTAATGCGCCGCATTTGGCTGCGCCTCGACGGCATTTCGGCGGCGCGCATTGTAGAACGCAAAGACCTTGTCTGGGTCCGCGGCAAACCCTTCGGGCGTGGCAACCTCGCTGAGATCATACTTCGTCCACAACCCATCTTTGTCGCGAAACGTACCAAGCCCCGACTCAGCCGAAAGCCCTGCCCCGCTTAGAACCACAAGTTTCATAGCGCTCCCTCCCTGCGACACGACGAACCTAGATGCGTCGCGCACATCACGGTACCGAGCAAGACCTTTCCAAAATGTGGAATTGCAAATCAGGACCTAATAACTGTATGCTATGGCACACAATAATAACAACCACTGCCGCCCGACCATGACCACGCGCGTGCTTTTTATCTGCTTGGGGAATATCTGCCGCTCACCAACGGCCGAAGCCGTCGCGCGCCAGCGGCTGGAGGGGTTGCCCTTTGAGTTTGACAGTGCCGGTACCGGCAATTGGCACGCCGGAAACACTCCAGACCCGCGTAGCATCACCGCCGGAGAGGCGCGAGGATATGACTTTTCGGGCATCCGCGCGCGCCAGGTCCTCCCAGCAGATTTCCACCGGTTTGAGCATCTCGTCGCGATGGATCGCGACAATCTCGAGACGTTGCACCGCATGCGCCCACTCAACAGCCGCGCGCAATTGCACCTGATGATGGATTTCACCGCGGGTGCCATCGGGCGCGATGTGCCCGACCCGTATTACCGAAATGACGGGTTTGATGATGTGCTCGATATTATTGAGCACGCCGTTGAGGGGCTGGGCATCACCCTAGCCCCGCCACAACTCGCAGACTAAGTCATTGAGTGATTGGCTGCGGGCCCACCGGCTCTTCGGTCTCGTCAGCGGCAGTCTCGACCAGATCATCCTCAGTCTCCGCCTCAGCGGCGAAACAGGTCGTGTCGAGCAAAGCTGAAAATGCTTTGTAGCGCTCCATAAACGCCGGCGCATCGCCTGCGAGGTCTTCCAGAGCGGCACGCGCGCCATCCGGGCCAGGAATGATCATCGCCAAGTAATACTGATCTTCCTCAGACAGCGAGGTCGTCGCCACATCTGCAAAACAGGTGCAATCCGTCTCCGACAGATTGCCGGTCGCTTCGCAGGCAGATTTCAGTTCCTCCGAGAACGCCATTGTAGCACTCAGAGACAGAACGGCCGTTACAGCCAAAACACGTTTATGCATCTCGTTGATCCCCCGATCCGATGCCGCGGCCCTTCTGACCGCCCCCCAACGCGAGTTCCCTCGCCCATGCATCATTACGCAGAATCGCTTTTTTCGCAATGCACCGGCGCGTGAAGTTGTTTTGACCCGCCCCCTGCGCAAATCGGGCGCGCCCACACGCCGGGAGCGATGCTTGACCGGCTCTCAGAACCCGCTCATATGCCGGGCATGACAGCGCTTTCGAATATCCGCAATTTCTCCATCGTGGCCCATATCGACCATGGCAAATCGACCTTGGCAGATCGTCTGATCCAGTCCACCGGGACGGTGAAAGATCGCGACATGCAAGATCAGCTCTTGGATGCGATGGATATCGAGCGTGAGCGGGGCATCACGATCAAGGCCAACACAGTGCGGATCGATTATAAGGCGCAGGACGGGGAGACCTATGTCCTCAACCTGATCGACACCCCCGGCCACGTCGATTTCGCCTATGAGGTTAGCCGCTCCATGCGCGCCGTCGAAGGCTCGCTTTTGGTGGTGGACGCCTCGCAGGGCGTCGAGGCGCAAACGCTGGCCAACGTCTATCAGGCCATCGACGCCGACCATGAGATCGTCCCGGTCCTCAACAAGATCGACCTTCCGGCGGCAGAGCCCGACCGCGTCAAAGAACAAATCGAAGACGTCATCGGTATTGACGCCTCTGAAGCGGTAGAGATTTCGGCCAAAACCGGCCTTGGCATTCCGGATGTGCTGGAGGCCATCGTCAAACGCCTTCCCGCGCCCGAGGGCACCCGCGACGCGCCGCTCAAGGCGATGCTGGTGGACAGCTGGTATGACGCATATCTCGGCGTCGTGGTGCTCATCCGCGTCGTGGACGGTGTGCTGAAAAAGGGCGACCGCATCCGCATGATGTCCACCAAGGCCGTGTATCCGGTGGACCGTGTCGGTGTCTTCCGCCCGCAGATGCAGGCCGTGGATGAGCTTGGCCCCGGCGAGATGGGCTTTCTGACCGCCTCGATCAAACAGGTCCGCGACACCCGCGTCGGTGACACCGTCACGACCGAGAAAAAGGGCACTGAGACACCCCTGCCGGGCTTTGCGCCCTCTGTGCCGGTGGTCTTCTGCGGTCTCTTCCCCGTTGATAGCGCCCAGTTTGAAGACTTGCGCGACGCCATCGAGAAACTCTCCCTCAACGACGCGTCCTTCACGTCAGAAATGGAAACCTCCGCCGCGCTCGGGTTTGGCTTCCGCTGTGGGTTCTTGGGGTTGTTGCACCTTGAGGTCATCCGCGACCGGCTTGAGCGCGAATATGACATCGACCTGATCACCACCGCGCCGAGCGTGATTTACCACGTCTATCTCAAAGACGGCGAGATGCTAGAGATGCACAACCCCGCCGACATGCCAGATGTTGTGAAGGTCGACCGGGTGGAGGAGCCACGCATCAAAGCCACGATCCTGGTGCCCGACACCTACCTGGGCGATGTGCTCAAACTCTGCCAAGACCGCCGCGGCATTCAGCAAGACCTCACCTATGTCGGCGCCCGCGCGATGGTGGTGTATGACATGCCCCTCAACGAGGTGGTGTTCGACTTCTATGACCGGCTAAAATCCGTCACCAAGGGCTATGCGTCATTTGATTACGAGATGATCGGCTACGCCGCCGACAACCTCGTGAAAATGCAGGTTCTGGTGAATGACGAACCGGTGGACGCGCTCTCCGTAATGGTCCACCGCGACCGAGCCGAGGCGCGCGGCCGCGCGATGTGTGAAAAGCTGAAAGAGCTGATCCCGCAGCATTTGTTCAAAATCCCGATCCAAGCAGCCATCGGCGGCCGCATCATCGCCCGCGAAACCATCTCGGCGCTCCGCAAAGACGTGACCGCAAAGTGCTATGGAGGCGACGCCACCCGAAAGCGGAAGTTGCTGGAAAAGCAGAAGGCGGGTAAAAAGAAGATGCGCCAGTTTGGGCGGGTTGAGATCCCCCAGGAGGCGTTCATTAATGCACTGAAGATGGATGGGTGAGACTCGGCCCAACCTCGATGGTTACTTGAGTATCTGGGCGGTCAATTTTTATAGACAGATTGACACCCATAGCAGCAGCTAGAAGAGCCACCGAGGCGGCTAAAACTAATAGCCGCCAATTTCTCTCGGCGAATGACTTGCGGTGTTCTTGGTCGATCATGGTCATCTCCATTTACTCGGCCAAATTGCTCGATACTTCTGAAGAGTGTGATTTGCTGCATCTCTTGTAATTCCGAAACGTATATCGATATGAGCAGCGCGCGTTTCGGTTGTGACGAACGAGGGAGGCACAAGTACAAACGACGCGAACAGATATGCTTCGTTCTCTCGTTCGGCGGTCGTCCGGGATGTATATGATGAGTTGGAGTAAGGTAAGCCCCGAGGGTTTATTCCACGATGCCCAAGAATTGGATGACCGAGTTCATGCAACATCGCAATACGTGACGAACCACAACCCCGACGAGCGGCCTCATAGATCCTTTCATCGAATATAACCCAATCGACACCCGATAATCCGTCTACCCTGTTCCCACGGTAGCAAAGGTCGGGTTCGATATAGATCTCGATATCGATGTTACGCGCTGGCAAAGCGCGGAATGCGATTGCGTCCGGACATACTTTTTCACCCTCCCGATACAACGCCGATCGAACGGCATCTGCGACTGTACAGATTTCAATCGCTCGGCTACGCCTCATTGACTTCTCTCCCAGAGGTCAAAGACTTGAAGAGCCTATCCAATTCGTCCGGCGACATTTTTTTCCGGAGTGTAAGGAAACGTAGAGTATCCGCAGCCTGATCATCTGCCACAGACACAAGCCCAGTCTCTTTAGCAGTGAGGGTGGCAAGGTCGAACGCCTCGCCCTCATTCAATCCTAGAGCGAGCGAAACTCGATCAGCCCAAGCCTGTGAAATCGGCCGCAACCCTCTCATTTGGTTCGAAAGCTGTGAAGAAGAGCAGCCGATTTTCTCAGCAAGACCCCCTAGAGTCACATCAGACTCAATCATCTTCACACGAACGAACTTACCGACTTCGCTGTAGGGCTTGGGCATGTCGACCTCCTGATGTGAAAATAATTTCTCAATTTGAAAAATCAAGCAATATATAGCATCCGAGACCCAATTAGGCACAACAGGTTGCGACAGTACCAACAAAAACTAAGGAACAGAATAAGAATTCATTTGGATTCAATGGCTTAGAAAAGCGGTATAATATTACCTCACACCAACTAGCTCTTACTCACCGCGACCAACCACCCCCTTGAGTTGCACGCCGCCACCCTCCACACTCCGAAAAAAGCCACACACTCCGGGGGGAATAGCATGCGGTGGATGGGTCTTTTGGCGGCGGCGATTTGCGCGCCTGCACTGGCATTCGCAAACTGTGACCCGGGGGAGACGAAAATCACCTTCCCCCATGACGCCCCCGCCACCGGCCACCCCAAAGGCGAGGCAGCGGCCTTCCTCGCGCAGATGGTCAATATGGAGCTTCAGGGCCGCCTCTGCATGGAGGTGATTGCCGACGCCCCCAACTACTCCGACGCCAGCGTTACCGAGGGCCTCGCCGATGGCAGCTTTCAGATGGCGGCCCCCGCGATGGGCACGATGGGGGAGCTTTCTCCGCGCTTCCTGATCTTTGACATGCCCTTCCTCTTCAAAGACCTCGACGTGGTGCTCGCCTATCAAGAGAGCCCCGCAGGCCTCGCCCTGCTGACAGAGATGGCCGATGAGGGCGTGCGCGGCCTAGGCTACTGGACAGACGGGATGAAAGAGCTCTCGGGCCCCCTGCCCCTGCGCAGCCCGGGTGATGTCGCGGGCCTCAACGTCGGCATCCAGCCCAGCGTGATCGAGGCGCATTACATTGACACGCTGCAAGCAACCCCACGCCCGCTGGACCCCCGCGCCCTGCAAACCGCCCTGCGCGACGGTGTGGTTAACGCACAAAACTCCACATTCACCACCATCGCGAGCCGTCGGCTGCACCTCAACCAGGCGGCCGTCACCGTCTCCAACCACGGGCTGGTGCAGTACATGCTCGTGGTGTCGGAGCCGTTCTGGCAGTCCCTTGATCCGGCCACTCAGGCTGATCTGGAGTTTTTGGTGATGCTCGTCGGGCTAGAGCGCAACCGCTTTGCCTTTGAGTTCTCCGAGCAATCCAAACGCGAGATCCGCAGCGACGGCACGCCGATCGTCGAGCTGTCAGAGGAGGAGCGCTACGCCTGGGTCCGCGCCATGCAGCCCACCTGGTTTGCGTTTGGTGGCGATGTCGGGTTCGACCAAATTGCCGCCGCGCTGTATCTTGAGCGTGAGCTTGCCGCCGGTAGGCTCGAAAGCTTCACGGGCCGCTAAAACCGCGCAAAGATCAGGCCCAGAACGCCTGATCTTTCTTCCGCAGAAACACGAAGATACTCAGCCCCAGCAGCACCGCGGCGGGCACAGCCTCGCCGATTGGGGTCAACGCGACGTGGTAGATTACAGCCCCCACCATTGCGGTGATAAACCCAACGCAGGCCGGGGCCGCGAGTTTCGGGATCCACAGGCCAACCGCGCCCGCGATATAGCAAAGCGCAACAAACGCCGGGAACCAGCTGGGCAGGCCGAGGTTCTCAAACGCGACGAGCACCTCGGGCACACCCATCAGCTTGGCAAAGGCGCTGCCCACAAACGCGAGCGTGAGCAAACCGCTCGCTATCCAAACCGCATATTTCATCGCACGTCTCCCTCATTACTGGATATTATCAACTATTTATTCCAGCGCAGAGTGCAACAAAAAAGGCGACCCAAAGGCCGCCCTTTTTGCACAGGTGTGCGTGAAGATTAGGCTGCGTTGCGGCGCTCGCTCTCTTCGCGAGACAGAGCCACCGAGGTGCGCACGCCGCGGCTGACAAACTCCATCAGGCCCTCTACGGTGCGCTCGCAGGGGTCAATCCCTGCGCACATCAGCACATCACGGCCGTCGCGCGAGCGGGCCCATCGGGCAATCACTTCTGCGCCGTTTCCATATTTCTTGTCGTCGGCAATCGCGTCATCCAGCGCTGCCAGCACGACAGCGGCAAACAAACGACGAGCACGTGCACCCTGGTCGTTAGTGTAAGCCTGTGCGTCGGCGGCATCGAACATGTCGTCCCTCATTCATCTCAGATTGTGCGGAGTATCCCGTGTGCGGCGGAATATGCCGTCATAATTCGTTCACGGAAGATCAATTAGTGCATGGCTGCTATGATTGCAACGCATAAGACAGCCAATTAATCCTTTGTTTTCAACGATTGGGGTCGCTGATGTTGCACTGCAGCTACGTAACGTCACAAGAATCGTCCTCATGTGCCACAGAATGTGCGCTCCACTTCCTCCTCTGGCGCGGGGGCCGCGATGTAGGGCGCGGTCTGGTCTGAGAAGGTGAAGGGCGTCTCCAGCGCCCGCGTCAGCGCCTCAAACATCGAATAGTCTCCACGCTCCGCCGCTGTGATCGCCGCCTGCACCTGATGGTTGCGGGGGATGATCACCGGATTCTCACCCAGCATCGCCGCATGATCCGGCCCCAGCGCCTGCCACGTCTCTGCCCAAGCCTCAAATGCGGCCTTGTCTGCAAACATCTGTGCCGCTTCGCCCACATCCCTGGAGATCGCTCTCCAGAACTGCGTATAGTCCACGCCCGCCTGCGCCAGCAGCGTCAAAGTCGCCTCGACGAGCGCCTCACCGCCCTCAACCTCCGCAGGCAGCCCCAGCTTAGCCAGATACCCCTCGACATAAGCCAGCTGGAACAGCGCCGGAAAGCGGTTCACAGCTGCCTGCGCGGCCTCGATGGCCTTGTCCTCATCCGCATCAATCACCGGCAAGAGCGCCTGTGCCAGTTGCGCCATATTCCAATGCGCAATCCGCCCCTGATTGCCCCAGGCATAGCGCCCCTGTTGATCGATCGACGAGAACACCTTGTTGGGGTCAAACCCGTCCATAAAGGCGCAGGGCCCGTAATCGATCGTCTCCCCGGCAATCGAGCAATTGTCGGTGTTCATCACGCCATGGATGAAGCCGAGCTGCATCCAGGTCGCCACAAGCCGCGCTTGCCGCGCGATGACATTGTCCAAAAGCGCAAGTGCGGGATTCTCCCCCTGATCGTCCGGATAATGCCGCTCCAGCGCGTAGCGAGTAAGCGTCTCGAGCGCGTCCACGTCCTGGCGCGCGTAGAAATACTGGAACGTGCCCACCCGCAGATGGCTCTGTGCCACCCGTGTGAGCACAGCGCCCGGCAAGGGCCCATCTTCGCGCAACACCCGGTCGCCAGTCTCCACCGCCGCCAGCGCGCGCGTGGTGGGAACGCCCAGCGCATGCATCGCCTCAGAGACGATATACTCCCGCAAAACAGGCCCCAGCGCAGCACGCCCATCGCCCATCCGAGAGAACGGCGTCCGGCCCGAGCCCTTCAGCTGTATGTCCCGCCGAAGCCCGTCAGAGCCAATAACCTCACCCAACAAGAGCGCCCGGCCATCCCCAAGCTGCGGCACGAAGTTGCCAAACTGGTGCCCTGCATAGGCCTGTGCGAGCGGCGCGGCCCCCTCAGGCACCGCATTCCCGGCAAGCCACGCGACACCGTCCTCAGCCTCCAGAGCCACCGGATCAAACCCCAGCACCCCGGCCAGCCCGTGGTTCACCTTGATCATCTTGGGCGCAGAGACCGGCCCAGGGGGCTGTTTCGCGTAAAACTGCTCGGGCAGGGCGGCGTAAGTGTTGTCGAATTGGATGGTCATGCTCTCTCCTGCTCCGCCACATAGGGGCGGACACGCAAATCACCATACACATGAGAGAAATTGGAGCGGGCGATGAGATTCGAACTCACGACCCTTACCTTGGCAAGGTAATGCTCTACCCCTGAGCTACGCCCGCGTCCTTGGGTGAGCGCGACGTATATAGATTCGTTCCGGGGGTGCAAGGGGTCTTGCAGGGCAAATCGCACACGCTACCCTCGCGCCCCATGACACATCACACCGAAGACACACTTCTGGCCCGCCTCACCGACCTCGGGATCGCCTACACGCTCCACCGCCACCCGCCTCTCTTTACGGTCGAAGACAGCAAAGCCCTGCGCGGAGATATCCCCGGCGCGCATTGCAAAAACATGTTTCTCAAGGCGAAATCGGGCGATCTGGTGCTGGTCACGTGTCGGGAGAACCGCAGTATCCGCATCCGCGATCTCGAAAAGCTGATCGGCCTGCGCAAACTCTCCTTCGGAAAGCCAGACTTGCTCTTAGAGGTGCTCGGCGTCACCCCCGGCGCGGTCACTCCCCTCGCCGTCGTCAATGACGCAGAGGCGCGCGTGCATGTGATCCTCGACCAGCAACTCTTCGCAGAGCCGCTCTTGGCCTGTCACCCGTTGCACAATGAGGCCACCGTCGCCATCTCGACCAATGACATCCGCCGCATCCTCAGCACCACCGGCCACGCCGTGACCGAGGTTGATTTCGATGCGTTGGAGGAAAAAGCGAAAGAAGCCGCCGCCTGAGGTTGGACTCGCCGCCCCCCGCGGCATACATCCCCGCCAAGGCCCGCGCGCAGGAGACAAATACGATGCTGGAACTGGGTGGAGGGGCAAGCGCCCCCGCAGCCGATCTGATCAAGGATGGATCAGAGGCAACCTTCATGGCCGACGTGATCGAGGCCTCCGCCACAACCCCCGTGATCGTCGATTTCTGGGCGCCCTGGTGCGGCCCCTGCAAGCAGCTCACCCCTGCCATCGAGGCTGAGGTGAAAAACGCGCGCGGTGCGGTCAAGCTCGTCAAAATCAACGTGGACGAGAACCAGCGCATCGCCGCGCAAGCTCAAGTCCAGTCAATCCCCACGGTCATCGCCGTGGTCGGCGGGCAGGTCGTGGATAGCTTCATGGGCGCACTGCCGCAAAGCCAGATCAAGCAATTCATCGACCGCGTCGTGCAAGCCGCCGGTGGCCAGGCCGGTGGGGGCATTGAAGAGGCCATTGCGGCCGCCGATGAGATGCTGGAGCAAGGTGCCATCACCGACGCCGCCCAAACCTACGCCGCCATTCTGGGTGAGGTACCAGACAATCTCGCCGCCCAAGCGGGCCTCGCGAAAGCCTATATCGCGCTGGATCAAACCGAGCAGGCGCAAGCCATCATTGACGCGGTGCCCGAGCATCAAAAATCTGACCCGCTGATCGCCGCAGTGGTCGCGCAAATGGCGCTCGCCGGCATGGGCGGGGACGCGGCAGAGATCGCCAGTCTGCAAGCCAAGCTCGACGCAGACCCCAAAGACAAGGCCGCCCGCCTCGCCCTTGCCGAGGCGCTCATCGGCGCAGGCCAGAACGAGGCCGCGATTGAGCACCTGCTGACACTCTTTGGCCAAGATCGCGAGTGGCAGGACGAAGTGGCCAAAACCACGCTCTTCAAACTCTTCGACGCGCTCGGCCCCAAAGACCCCCTCGTCGCAAAGGGTCGCCGCCGCTTTTCCTCTCTCGTATTTGCCTGAGGCACAAAATGGCCAAGCGATTTGCCCTGGCAGACCTGCCCGAGATCATCCCAATCTTCCCGCTGCCGGGCGCACTCCTGTTGCCCCGCGCGCGCCTGCCGCTCAACCTCTTTGAGCCGCGCTATCTGGCGATGATGGAAGACTGCCTTCGCACGCCTGAGCGCTTCATCGGCATGATCCAACCCATCGACGCACCAGAGCGGGTCAAAGGGTCTGGCATGCTCCACACCATTGGCTGTGTGGGCCGCGTGACCTCGTTTTCAGAGACGGATGACGGCCGGTACATCATCTCCCTCTCCGGCGTCAGCCGCTTCCGCATGATCGGCGAGGAGGATGGCTTCACCCCCTACCGCCGCGCCCGTGTCGAATGGGACAGCTTCGAGCGCGACCTTGGCGGCGAAGAGAAAGACCTCGGCTTCAATCGCCCCGGCTTCCTCGCACTCCTGGAGCGGTACTTTGACGCCGTGGGCATCTCGTCTGACTGGGACAGCCTCAAAGAGGCCGACAGCGAGCTGCTGATCAACTCGCTCTCAATCCTCTGCCCCTTCGACCCCGAAGAAAAGCAAGCCTTGCTTGAGGCCCCCTCGCTCACCAACCGCCGCGAAACCCTCGTGACGTTGATGGAATTCGCGATGCGGTCGGGGGGTGAGGGCACGCCGCTGCAATGACGCAGGAGCCGACAAAGATCGACGGCAAGGTCTTGTCGGCGCTCGTTTGCCCGGTCACACGCGGCCCCCTCACCTACGACCAATCCAGGCAAGAGCTGGTCTCAAAGAGCGCGCATCTGGCCTATCCGATCCGCGATGGCGTGCCGATCCTGCTGATCGATGAGGCGCGAAAACTCGATGACTGACGATCCGCGCGACACCGGCGACAACGAGGGCATCCCGCGCAATCTCAAAGAGGTCGCGCAGAACATCGCGGGGCTTGTGGTGCTCGCCTGCACCAGCATCCCGGTGCTCTGGCTGGCGTTCTGGATCACCGCGCCCGATGTCCCCACTTTCGGCAGTGAGTTGCCCTTCCCCGAGGCGATTGCTGAGCAATTCCCACCCGGAACGCCGCTTGCACAATTCGGCCAAGCGCTTGAGCGTGAGGGGTTTTCTGGGGTTCAGGTCTCCCGCGATGGGCGGCTGGGGCAGGCCTCCATGGTGCGCTCGCTCCTCCTCTGCCAAGACACCTATGTCGTGTTTTGGGAGGCCTCCGCCGACGGCACCCTCGTCCGCGCGCAGGGCGAAATGCAACTTGGATGCTCTCGCGACGGCTAGTCGTCGCCCAACGGCTCATCCGCCGCCACAAGCGCAATCAGCGAAGCGCCCCCAAGCCGCAAAACCCGCGCCGCCAGCGCCGCCGTCGCCACCGGATCTTGCTGCTCCAACACGTCGCGCAGCGCATAAGAGACCTGCGCGAGTTCATGCAATCCGACAGAGGCCGCAGCGGTTGCGAGGCGATGCGCCACCGCCTCCACCGCAGCGCGATCACGCTCCTGCATGGCGCGCTCAAGGCACGCCAGATCACGCGTGAGGCCAAAGGCAATATCTTCCAGAAATTCTGACCAGCTCTCTGGCGCCACGCCCGAGCGCAACGCCTCTACCGTTTCGATAGATACGGAGGCTGGTTCCTCCGTAATCAGACGGACCACCCCAGTCATCGTCTTAGTCTCCTCGTCACCCACGCTCACTATCGCAGCAAGCCGTAAATGAGGTGTTACCGCGAAAGCTTGATTGCACAGTTTCAACACGCTACCGACCTTTTAAACTGTCAGACAGGACGCCATGCCCAAGACCGCCCGCCTTTTGCCAGCCTATCTGATGACCCGGATGAAGGGTTGGCGCGCCACCGAATTCACCGAAAACAAGGCCTGGTACGCCGCATTGGCCGAGCACGGCCAACACCCGCGCGCCATGGTCATCTCCTGCTGCGACAGCCGTGTGGAGCCTCAGCGGATCTTCGGCGCGGATGCGGGCGAGTTCTTCATCGTGCGCAATGTCGCCAATCTGGTGCCGCCCTTTACGCCCAATGATGACCACCACGGCACCTCCGCCGCGATTGAATACGCCGTAAAGCACCTCGGTGTCGCCCATATCGTTGTCATCGGCCACTCCAGCTGCGGCGGCGTCGCCGCCTGTCACGCCATGTGCTCCGGCCACGCACCAGAGTTTGAGGAGAAAGACAGCTTCATCGGCCGCTGGATCGACATCCTCCGCCCCGGCTTTCAGGCGATCAAAGAGCGCAACCTCCCCGAAGAGGAAGAGCTCACCGCGATGGAGCAGCAGGGCGTCCGCGTCTCGCTGCAAAATCTCACAACCTACCCTTTCGTCGCCGATGCGCTTGAGGCAGGCCGGCTCACAATCCACGGCGTCTGGTTTGAGATCGGCACAGGGCGCATGATGGCCTTTGACGGAGAGGCGCAGGCCTTCCAGCCTATCTAGCGCCTCAGAAAAACCACCGCCGCCCAATCACAATCGCATTGCTGCCGCCATGCGGCCCGGCAAACCCATACGCGTTTGAGCGGTGATGAATGCGGATCGTCCACTCCCGATCATCGCGGCCCTGATGATCGACAAAGGCCCACTCCGCCGTCCAATGCACCAGAAAGTTCTGAGCGCGCCCATTGCGCTCTTTCTCAAACTTCGGCGGACGGCTGGCGTAAGACGGCCCGATCCCCCAGGCAAAGCTGCTCAGCCACAAATCGCGAAACGGCACCCGAAAATAGACGATCGGCCCGTTAAACTCGATCACCTCTTGCTTTCCGGCATGGCCCACGATCTGCGCCTCTGCCAGAAACTCTACCCGCCCAAGCTGCGCAAACTGCCGCTCGTAGGTCAGACCCACCAGCCCCGGCCGCTCTTGGTTGATGTAGAACGGGTCGAAGAGCGTGATCCAATCGTTCTGGAACAGCGTGCCAGCAAAAACCTGAAACCCACGATCCCGAGCACCCGGATCAGCGCGTGCCACGCTCGCGCAGCACGCCAGAACCAGCAGAAGCCGCATAATCATACCGCTCTCCCCTCGCGGGGCGCGGATCAGCCTTTTTGCAGCACCCGGCGCCCCAGCAACTCTGCGATTTGCACGGCATTGAGCGCCGCACCCTTGCGCAAATTGTCTGACACCACCCACATGTTAAGCCCGTTCTCGATTGTCGAGTCCTGACGGATTCTGCTGACGAATGTTGCAAAATCGCCAACACAATCGATGGGTGTCGTATAGCCACCGTCCTCGCGCTTATCGACGACCAGCACCCCCGGTGCCTCGCGCAAAATGTCCCGTGCCTCGTCCTCATCGAGGAAGTCTTCGGTCTCGACATTCACCGACTCGGAGTGTCCCACAAACACCGGCACCCGCACGCAGGTCGCCGTGACCTTGATCTTTGGGTCGATGATTTTCTTCGTCTCGACGACCATCTTCCATTCTTCCTTGGTGTCGCCACCTTCCATGAAGACGTCGATATGCGGGATCACGTTAAAAGCGATCTGCGCCTGAAACTTGGAGGGCTCAACCTCCTGCCCCGGCACATAGATGCCCTTGGTCTGGTTCCACAGCTCATCCATACCCTCTTTCCCGGCACCCGAGACGGACTGATACGTACTCACCACCACGCGCTTGATCTTGGCGCGGTCATGCAGCGGCTTCAGCGCCACCACCATCTGCGCGGTCGAGCAGTTGGGGTTCGCGATGATGTTACGGTTGGAGTAGTGCTCAATCGCATCCGGGTTCACCTCGGGCACGATCAGCGGAATATCGGGCTCATAGCGGTAAAGCGACGAGTTATCGATCACCACACAGCCTGCCGCAGCAGCCTTGGGCGCATAGGTCTTCGTCGCCGTGGAGCCGATCGCAAAGAGCGCGATATCCCAGCCAGTGAAGTCGAACTGGTCGAGGTCTTGGGTCAGGAGGGTCTTGTCGCCAAAGCTCACCTCGGTCCCCTGCGATTTGCGCGACGCAAGCGCTGCAATCTCGTCCACAGGGAACTGGCGCTCGGCCAAGATGTTCAGCATTTCGCGGCCCACGTTGCCCGTGGCGCCAACGACGGCGACTTTGTAGCCCATTTCTCTCTCCAAGGCTCAGATGCGCTCGCGCTCTAGCGCATCCAATCATCAAGGGAAACCGGCGTATCCGCGCATTTGCATCACTTTGCGTGATCAAGATCATGTCGAAACACAGCACGCTGGAATTCTCTGAGAATAAGACGATACCTTTAGCAAAACTCGCCCGTAGGTTGAGCGCGCGATGCCCAACGACCCCTTCATGTCCGAGATCCGATATCTCGGAAACTCCTCCGTCGATTTCATCGAGATCGCAGTGGAGCAAGGGTCGTCCGTCGCCGACCTCTACATCGTCAACTACAACTAGAACGGCACCGTCAAATCGACGACCCAGCTGACCGAAGCCAATGTCTCCGGCCCAACCGTTTCTGGCGGGCGGGATATCTACGTTGTCCACGGCTCCACCAGCTTTAATGGCCTCAACAAACGCGGAGCCGTGGCGCTGGTCGAATCCGCGGATGGCACCACCGCCGACAACGTCTATGGCTTCTACTCGTTCGATGATCAGGCCGGTGTCGTCACCGCCACCGCAGGGCTCGCCAATGGTCTCTCCTCCGTCGATATTGGCCAAGCGGGCGCGGGCGAGTCCCTGATCATCCGCAAAAGCGATGCGGACAATCCGGCCGTCGCCGACAGCGGCGCCTACACCGTGAACACGTCCCCCACCAAGGGCAGCATCCCCTGCTTCTGCCCCGGCACCCTGATCACCACCGTTCTCGGCCAAAAACCCATCGAGACCCTGGCTGCGGGCGACCTCGTGGTGACGATGGACAACGGCCTCCAACCGATCCGCTGGATTGGCCGCAGAACCGTCTCCGGCATCGCGCGCTTTGACCCGCGCATGCGCCCGGTCACGATCACTGCTCAAACCGCACCGATCTCCCCCGCAGCTCCGCTGCGCGTCTCCCCAAACCACCGTTTCCTGATCCGCCACGCCGCCGTCCAAGCCCTCTTCGGCGTGCCCGAGGCTCTCGTGGCCGCACAGTTCATCGCCCCCCTCGATGCCCAGAGCACGCAGGCCACGCTGCCCAGCAACTTTGAGTACATCCACCTCCTCTTCGACCAGCTCGAGGTGATCTTCGCCAACGGCGCACCCGCCGAAAGCCTGCACCCCGGCCATGTCGCCCTCTCGGCCTTCGGCATGCCCGGCAAACTCCTCAATCTTGCAGGCATCCACACAGACTACGGCCCAACCGCCCAGCGCTGCCTGCACCGGTGGGGGGCGCGGGCCCTGATGGCGGCACTCACCGAACACAGCGGCATTGATCAGCATTCGTGAACAGTCTCATCGCATCCTTGTGACTGACTGAAACACGCGAACGGTATATACCTGTATGCACGGAGGACGACTCACATGATCAGACATCGCTTTTCGATCACCAAGCTCATCGGCGAGATCCTGTTTGCTGACTGCGGCTGCGCCGAGACCCGCAAAATGCGCCTGTCGTGCTTGCTCGCGCGGCCCTGCTGATCACCACTCTCTGCGCGGCCCCGCTCTGGGCCGACGCCCCGGTGGTGACCGACGTCCGTATCACGATTGCCGGAGATACCGCCCGCTTCGACGTCACTGTCTCCCACCCAGACACCGGCTGGAGCCACTACGCAGACGTCTGGGAAGTGCTCGACGCGGCAGGCAACCGCCTCGGCTACCGCGAGCTTTTCCACCCCCATGTGAACGAACAACCCTTCACCCGCTCCCTCTCTGGCGTCCGTTTGCCAGACGGAACATCCGAAGTCTTCGTCCGCGCCCATGACAGCGTGCATGGCTGGGGAGAGGCGGTCGCCGTCCCCCTCCCCTAAACACGTCCCCACCCTGCAGAGTTTCAAATATCCCGGGGGGTCCGGGGGGCTGGCCCCCCGGCCGTCGCCCGCGGCGCTCCTAAATTGCCTGGAATCAAGGCCAACGGCCGCCGGGCACACACCGGACCGGTCCCGCCAGCCTGGCGCTTTTGCGAGGGCTTAGACCCTCAGCAAACACATACGGTTTGCCGAGGTTAAACCGCGCAGCAAACAATTCAGCGCGCCAAACCACCGGCCCGGCGCGTCCCCCCTCAATGCGCCCGAATAAAATTCCCCGTGTTGAGGTCCTGCATCGCCTGCATCAGCTCTTCGCGCGTGTTCATCACAATTGGCCCGTGCCAGGCGACCGGCTCTTTGATTGGCGCACCAGAGACCAGCAAAAACCGCACGCCCTCGCTGCCTGCCTGCACCACGACCTCATCGCCCTCGCCAAAGCGCACCAGCGTGCGGTTGCCGGAGTTGTCGCGCATCAGGATCTCTTCGCCCTGATACTCCTTCTCCGTCAGCGCCCCCCAGGGCTGAGAGGCATCGGCAAACCGCGCCTCGCCTTCAAAGATATAGGCAAAGGCCCGCCGCCGCGTGTCGATCTTGAACCGCTTCGTGCGGCCTGCGGGGATCGAGACGTCAAGGTACTGCGGATCGGTCGCAATCCCATCCACCGGCCCCTTCGCCCCCCAAAATTCACCCGTGATCACCCGCACCAACGTGCCGTCATCATCCCCCACGGTCGGAATATCGCTTGCCTGCATGTCCTGATACCGCGGCTTCGTCATCTTCTGATCACGCGGCAGGTTCGCCCAAAGCTGGAACCCGTGCATCCGCCCGGCGAAATCCCCTTTCGGCATCTCTTGATGCAAAATTCCCGAGCCCGCCGTCATCCACTGCACCGAGCCCGGCCCCAGCGTGCCGTGATTCCCGAGGCTGTCCCGATGGGTCACATCGCCCGCCAGCACATAGGTGATCGTCTCGATGCCGCGGTGCGGGTGCCACGGAAAGCCCTTTTGATAGGCAACCGGGTCATCATTGCGGAAATCATCCAGCAGCAGAAACGGGTCACTCTCGCCCGGATCGCCAAAGCCAAACACACGGTGAAGCTCCACGCCCGCGCCCTCCATCGTGGGCTGGGCAACGGAGGTGGACGTGACGGGGCGCAAAGACATTGGCTCTCTCCTGACTGGTTAGGCCAGAGATAGCGCCACGGCTCCGGCGAACAAATAACCCTCAAAACCACAGACTGTTGCGCAAACGGCTACTCAAAAACGCTGCAAATCTCCTCCAGCGGCTTTTTGAGGGTAGAGACTTGCGGCACCGTCGCCCCTTCCGCCGCATGACCGACCGCCAAGATCATCACCGGCTTCTCCGCCTCAGGCCGCCTGCACAAGCCATTGAGAAACTTCATCGGATTGGGCGTGTGCGTCAGGCTCACCAGCCCCGCGTGATGCAGCGCCGCGATCAAAAACCCGGTCGCGATGCCCACACTCTCGTTCACGTAATAGTTCTTGAACCGCGTGCCGTCGTCAAACTCACCATAGCGCTGCGCAAAGATCACGATCAGCCAAGCGGCGTCATCAAGATGCGGCTTCTCAGAGGAGGTGCCCATCGGCGCCAACGCCTGCAACCACTCATCACTCGCACCCCCGGCATAAAACTTGCGCTCTTCCTCTTCCGCCGCCAGCCGGATCTGGTGTTTGTGCGCGGGGTTAGAGATCGCCACGAAATGCCAGGGCTGATGGTTCGCCCCGCTCGGCGCACCACCCGCCGTACGAATACAGCTCTCGATCACCTCTCGTGGCACCGGGCGCGGCTCGTAGTGGCGCACCGAGTGCCGCCCCGCCATCCGCTCCCGAAAAGCCTCCGCCTCTGCCACCGACTGCGTATCCGAAAAGCTCATCCGATGCGGCAGGGGCAACGGCTCAAAGCTCGTCTTTTCCTTAAAGAACATGGTGACCCTCCCCAGGCGATACCTTTGTTTGTTGTGGCCGGCACGAAGGCCGCGATCACCGCGCCTTCGTCTCCATCCCCGTCCCCACAAAATGACTGCGGAGTGCGGGCAGCCGATCCTTTGGTGCGATCACATGGTTCTTGTTGGTCTTGTAGCGCTGATGCGTGAACACCAGCCCATAGCCCTGCGCATCCGCCCAGTCGAAGAACGCATCCTCGACCGTGTTATCCACTTCAATCAGCAACACCGGAGAACACCGCTGAAGGGTCTGCTCAAGTCCCGAAAGGACCCGCATCTCCATCCCTTCAACGTCGATCTTGATGAAGTCCGGGCTCTCGCCGCTCAGCACCTCATCCCCTTTCACAACGCTCAAGCTCCCCTCACCCGGCAGCATCCGCGCAGCACCAAGGTTGCGGTCCCGCTCCTCCATCGCAAAACCCGACATCGCAGCGTCGCTGACACCGACCCCAAGGTTGGAGAGGTCAAAGACAGTCTCCAGCCGGTTCACCAACACGTTCTGGATCAACAGATCATAGGCCCGCGGGTTCGGCTCAAACGGGATCACCCTGCGCGCGTTTAAAAACAGCGCCGCATAGAGCGAGTGGTTGCCGACATTCGCACCGATATCCACAAACACGCCGTTGTCCGGAAAGACATTCCGCAACGCGGCCAGCGCTTTTAGCTCATAAAACGTGCCCTTGCGGTGATTCCGCTGCACCGGGTCGCGCTCCATGTTCACACAAAACGTAACGCGCTTGCCCTCGACCTGCGTGTGCACAAGCTGCAACGGCACGCTCTGCACCGCAGCCCCTGTCGCCAAGTTCGCAAGGAGTGTATCAATTTCCTGAACGATCGGATGTCTCAGCTCTAGTTTCGCCGCGACCGTGCCGAAATTTCAAACAGCCGTCCAGCCCGGGAATGGGGAGAGACTCTCTGAGACGAAACCTTCCCCAGCTCACGCGCCGGCAGTCCACCGATGCTCCAGGTCGATCAGACCCGAACCATCCTCCACCTCGCGAGAGACCTCAACGCATCCCTCCCGCCGATAGAACTTCCGCGCCCGCGTGTTCTTTTCATAGGCCCAGACGGTGATCCAAGTCCGATCTGTCTTCGCCAAATCCAGCAGGGCCTTGCCAACCCCCGCCCCGCGCGCACGCCGGGCAATATAGAGGCCGGTGATGTTGTCATCCTCACGCAAACAAAACCCTACGACCGCCCCATCGCGCTCGGCCACCCAAGACGTTGGCACCTCTCGCAAGCACCCACTCCACCAGGCCGCAACCGTCTCCAGATCATTGAGCGGCCCGATCCAGGGCGTCTCCGCATCCCACTACAGAATGATCGCCGCGCAAGCCGCACCATCGCTCTCTTTCGCCAGTCGATACGTGTAGGACATGAGCGCTGCGTAAGGGGCAAAGAGGCCCGCGTCCAGCGAAGGGGGGCGCTTACGTTATGGGCGTGTATCGTTGCTTCAGAGCGGCCGAGGCCCGACCCACCCTCAAAATGTCGCGACAGGAGCCGGTCCAGCGCTTGTCCGTGGGATGGCGCTCCGACCCGCGATCAGCGCGATTTATAGTGGCAACGTCATCGCTCGACTGGTTTGGCGCTCCAGTGTGGCAAAGCGCCAGCCCGCCCGGACGGGCAAGCGCTGGACAGGCGCCTTCAGCTTGATTCCGGTCTGGTCTGCGCTGACCAAAGAACAAAAGGTCCCGCGACCCAACGCCGTACCAACCCTCACCACACCCACACTTTCAAAAAACTTTGGTCGGAGTGAGAGGATTCGAACCTCCGGCCCCTGCCTCCCGAAGACAGTGCTCTACCAGGCTGAGCTACACTCCGACCGTGGCGCGGGGCGTACACCTGCGCCTGCGCCAATTCAAGAGCCTCGTCACTCTGCGGGCACCACGGCCCTATCCCGCCCAGCCTCAGCAGCCCCGGCACCCCTTACCAACAACCCAATCCGAGGCTGCTGGCCTGTGTCTGGCCGAATGTGGAACGCCCGCAGGATCGGGCGACGCAGCGACACGCCCGCCGTGCTCTCCCGCATCAAAATGTAGAGCCCCGAGGCCACAACCACAGCCGCCCCCATCAGCATCTGCGCGTCCACCGTCTCTCCGAAGAAAACAGCGCCCAGCACCACCGCCCATAGGATCTGGCTGTACTGCATCGGCGCAACCACCGCCGCATCCGCCGCGCGGTAGGCCTTGATCACCAGCAAAGCGCCCAAAAGCCCAAAACAGGCCGTCAGCAAAAACGCGCCCAGATGCTCCACCGGCATCGGCTCATAGACAAACGGCAGTGCCGCACCCATCACCACCGCATTCGCCACCATCGGATACAGCAACAGCACCGCAGAGCGCTCCTCCGACCCGATCTTGCGAACGATGACCGATGCGAGCGCACCACCCACCGCCGCAACCAGCGCCGCGAAATGGCCCAGCGCAAACTCCCCACCCTTGGGGTTGAGCACGATCATCACGCCAACGAGGCCCACCAGCACCGCAATCCCCCGCCGCCAGCCTATCCGCTCTCCAAGGATTGGCACGGCGAGCAGCGTGATCAGCAACGGCGTCATGAACAAGATCGCATAGACCTGCGCCAGCGGCAGCACGCTGAAAGCATAAAACACCGACACGCCCACAACCACCGCCGCCGCCGTGCGCAGCGCCGTCCACCACGGATGGCGCGGGATCAGGTTGGCATCCGTCCGGTCGCGCAACAACGCCACCGTGATGATCGGAAAGCCAAAAAGCGTGGTGAAAAACACGATCTGCATCGGCGCGTAACTGGCACCCAGCAGTTTGACGATGGCGTCATGGGCGGCGAAGGCGGCAAACGCGCCCAAAGCAAAGAGCGCCCCGGCGAGCGGGCTGGTCTTGGTGGTCATAGCGGAGTTCCGGTTACGCGCACGACCCAACGCCGCGCGCGTAACCTAGAGTTGCGCCAAGGCTCCACAGGGTGGAAGCCTCAATTTGGCAAACCCGCCATGCAACAGATGCAACGCGCCGGGCTTAGGCCGCCTCAAGCGCTGCCAAAATCGCGTCACCCATGCCGCTGGTCGAAAGCGGCGTGCCGCCCTCCGGCCCCATCAGATCACCGGTGCGCGCACCCTCGGCGAGTGCGGTCTCGACTGCTGCCTCCAGCATGTCCGCCTCATCCCCCATGTCGAAGGAATAGCGCAGCGCCATCGCGAAGCTCAGGATACAGGCAATCGGGTTCGCCTTGCCCTCACCGGCGATATCCGGAGCCGAGCCATGCACCGGCTCATAGAGCGCCTTGGGCCGCCCATTCGCCATCGGCAACCCCAGAGAGGCCGATGGCAGCATCCCCAAAGAGCCCGTCAGCATCGCCGCCGCATCTGACAGCAGGTCACCAAAGAGGTTGTCAGTCACGATCACATCAAACTGCTTGGGCCAACGGCAGAGCTGCATCGCGCCGGCATCTGCGTACATGTGCGACAGCTCCACGTCGGAGTACTCCTTCTCATGCACCTCGGTGACGACATCCCGCCACAGGATGCCGCTCTCCATCACATTGGCCTTCTCCATCGAGCAGACCTTGTTGCCGCGCTTGCGCGCCAACTCAAAGGCAGAGCGCGCGACACGCGCAATCTCGCTCTCGGTGTAGCGTTGGGTGTTGATGCCCACGCGCTCATTGCCTTCGGTGAAAATCCCCCGAGGCTCCCCGAAATACACGCCCGAGGTCAGCTCGCGCACGATCATGATGTCGAGCCCGGCGACCACGTCCTTCTTCAACGAGGAGAAATCCGCCAGCGCATCAAAGCACTGCGCCGGGCGCAGGTTCGAGAACAGGTCCATCTCTTTGCGCAGCCGCAACAGGCCCCGCTCCGGCTTCACCGAAAAGTCGAGATCGTCGTATTTCGGGCCACCCACCGCGCCCAGCAGCACCGCATCCACAGCCTGCGCCCGCTCCATCGTCTCGTCGGTCAGCGGCGTGCCATGCGCGTCATAAGACGCCCCGCCCACAAGCCCCTCTTCCACGTCAAAGGTGATGCCTTTATGCGCACCAAACCAGTCGATGATCCGGCGCACCTCCGCCATCACCTCAGGGCCAATGCCATCGCCGGGCAGGATCAGGAGGGAAGGGTTCGCCATGGGGTGTCTCCGCGTGTTCTGAGTATGCCGTGGCGATACTTGCGGCACCGCACAGGGTCAAGGCGACCAAGCGGTCACGCCAGCGCCGTCGTCAGCCCTGTCGCCAGCAAATCATAGACCCGGCGGATGCGCGGTGTCCGCCGCAACGCCTCTGCCGCCGTCAGCCACACCTCTAAGGGTGGGATTTGCAGGTCTGGGAGCAGCCGCACCAGCGACGGCCTACGGTCGCCCAGCATCGTCAGCATCGCGCCCATCCCACAGCCTGCCTCGACCAGGGCGACCCCCGTGAGATTGCAGTCACACCGCACCTGAAACGCATCGCGGGAGAGCGTGATCCCCTGCGCAGCATAGCCCTCGATCAGGTCCAAACTCCGATCCCGCCCCACCAGCGGGAGCGTCAAAAGCTCGTCAATCTGCGTGGGCACCACCCCTCCCGGCAACAGATCGCGATGCACATAGAGGCCAATCGGTAGGTCCGCGATATGCCTCGTGATCACCTCCGGCTCGCGCGGGCGGAACATCCGCACCGCGATATCCGCCTCCCGAAACAACAGATTTTGCGTGGTGTCGGTGGGCAGCAGATCGAGCGAGATGCCCGGCTCCGTTGCCCGGATCTCTGCCAGCAAACTCGGCAGCACCTCCAGCGCCATCGTCTCAGAGGCGGTGATCCGCACCGCCCCCTCCAACGCCTGCGATTGCCCCGCCACGGTCAGCCCCAGCGCCTCAGAGGCATCCCGCATCGCCCGCGCGGCGGGCAACAGCGCAAACGCCTCCTCGGTCGGGGTCAGCCCGCGCGGGTTGCGGTGGAACAGATCTAACGCCGTCGCCGCCTCCAACTCCCGGATATGCCGCCCCAGCGTCGGCTGCGTCAGGCCGAGCTTTTGCGCGGCCCCCGAAAGCGAGCCCTCTTCCGCCACCGCCAAAAAGCTGCGGATTAGGGACCAGTCGAGATGTGTGAGCTTATCCATGCATTTATGCATATCATATGTGAGCCGAGAGGCAATTTCATTACAAAACCGCATGGGCAAGTCTGACGTACCAGATAGGAGCCCAGCATGACCCAATCCGTTCTCATCCTTGGCGCCGGGGGCCGTTTTGGCCGCCACGCCACCACCGCTTTCACCCAAACCGGATGGGAGGTGCGCACGCCCCCGCGCGGCCCAGCCGGCGTCGATATCTTCGACCCCGCCTCTGTCACCCAGGCCGCGCGCGGTGTCGATGTGATCGTCAACGCCCTCAACCCAGCCTACCCCGACTGGGCGCGTGATGTGCCCCGCCTCACCCAGAGTGTCATCACCGCCGCCGAGGCGACGGGCGCCCTCGTGATCGTTCCCGGCAACATCTACCCCTACGGCGCGGGGATGCCGCCCTTGCTCACAAGCACCACAGCCCACGCCCCCACCACCCGCAAAGGCCAGATCCGCACCGATATGGAAGAGGCCTACCGCGCCTCAAACGCGCGCTGCCTGATCCTGCGCGCGGGCGATTTTCTCGACGTGAAAGACAGCGGCAACTGGTTTGAAAGCCACATCGCCAAAGCCGCCCCCAAAGGCCGCTTCGCCTACCCCGGCCCAACCGATCAACCCCACGCCTGGGCCTTCCTGCCCGACATGGCCCGCGCCGCCGAAGCGCTCGCCGCGCAGGCACACACCCTCCCCCGCTTCGCCGACGTCCCCTTCCCCGGCTACACCCTCACCGGAGAAGAGCTCCGCACCGCCGTCGAACACGTCCTTGGTCACCCCGTCCGCCACACCGGATTTCCGTGGCGGATGCTGCGGCTGATGGCCCTCGTCAGCCCGCTCATGCGCGAGGTGCTAGAGATGCGTTATCTCTGGAATGTGCCCCACCAACTCGACGCAACACCACTGCAAGAGTTGCTGCCGACGTTCAAGCACACCCCGCTGGAAGGGGCCCTGCGCACCAGCCTCAGCCCTCACTCCAGCGTCACATCCACCCAAACCAGCCGATGGTCCGAGGCCGCATCGCGCCCCTCACCGAGCAGCTCATAACCCTGCGCACCGGGTGCGGGCCAAAACACGCCCGCATCCACCACCCTGAGCCGCGCATCAGGCAGCAAGTAATCGACGCGCAGGTTGCCCGGCCCGCGCGTGTCATTCCAATCCGCCGTGTCTTGCGCCGCCGGGCCTAGGTGCGCCGTATTCGCACCACCCTGCGCCTGCGCCGCCTCCTCAGAACCCGCGCTGCCCTGCGCCGGGTCCTGCAACCGCGGGTGCGTCAGCAATCCCTGCACCGCACTCAACCGCCCATCCCCATCAAACGGATCAGTGTTCAAATCGCCCAGCACCACGACCAAGCCCTCCGGCGCCGGTGCCTCCCGCCCCTGATCATCTGTCAGCGGCACACCATCTAAATACGCCGACCAAAACGCGACCTCGTCATGGTTGCGTCGCCCGTTGAAATCCTCCGGCCCGTCAAACACCGGCGGCGTGGGGTGCGAGGCCAGCAGATGCACCCGCCCCAGCGGCGTCTCCACCACGACATCCCAATGCGCTTTTGACGACAGCCGCTGCACCTCCTCGCGATAACCTTCAAACCCCTCCGGTGGGATCGCCCCCGGAAACTCCGCCCACAAAAGCTCCGCAAAACTCCGGCTCGCAGCCGCATCAATCGGATACCGGCTCAACACCGCCATCCCATACTGCCCCGGAAAATGCCCAAACCCCTGCGCATCCCGCCGCCCCGTCGTGAACCCGTCGCCATCGAGATCAAACCCCGTCAGCACGCCTGTGTTCGGTGCGGGCGCATAGCCATAGACATACGATACCCCCTCCGCCCCCCGCTGCCCGTCCTCCAAAAGCCGCTGAAACGCGTCCAGCGCGCGCCCCTCCGGGTCATGGTCAAACTCGTTGAGCAGCAGAATATCCGGCCGCACCGTTTGGATGATCGCGGCCACGTTTTGGGTCTGTTCACGCGGATTTCGCTCCAACTCCGAGAGCAGCAACCCCGCACCGCTCCGGCTCAAACTGACATTGAACGTCGCGATCCGCAGCGTCTCCGCCACTGCCGCCTGCGAAAAGAGAACCAAGGCCAGCGCAACGGCCCAGCGCATCAGTCGGTGCGCGCCCGGTCGATGAGCCACGCGATCTTGAGCATCGCCATCCCGCGAATGAAAATCACCACCGGTAAAAACGCCCACAGCACACACCCCCAAATCAACGACTGGTAATTGGCCAGCGCCGCCGGATCGAACCACCCCCCCGAACGCGAGACAATCGCCAACGTCGCGTAAGGCAGCGCCATCCCGACCATCACATTGATCAGCCCGCCGCGTCGCAACCGCCAGGAGACATCCTTGCCCACCGTAGGGTCAAATGTCGGCAGGTTAACCCAGAGGTTAAAGCTCTCCCGCTCCGCCGGCCACCGCAGCAGCCAGATGAACACGGTAAAGAACACCAGCCCCATCCCGCTGAGGATCAAGCTCATCGCCCCTGCACGCGAGACCAGCGCCACAAACGCCTCATCCCCACCACTCGCCACCAGCGCAATCGCCAGCGTCAGCGGTGAGAACTGAAAGCTCAGCAACGCCACCAACTGATCCGCAAAGGCCAAAAGCGCGCCCGCAAACGGGTCCACGCCTTCGGTCGCGCGGCACAGAAACAACAGCCCAATCACCACCACCGAAAAGGTGAAAAACCGGAACCGGTTGTAAGGCGGCGCAAAGCGAAAATCGATCAGACCGGGCTGGGTCGATGCATACTCAAAGAGCGTAAACACCGCCACGAGCGCGCCCATAATCAGCGAAATCTCCTGCCCCGTGCGCGAGGCACCGGGCAACAAAAACGCAGGGGCGGCGATGATTACGATCACCATAATGGCGCGCGCTAAGGCATTGATAACCCGGATTGTTCCAGATGCCCGCCGTCGCGAAATTCGCGCCATAGATGACCCCCACGATCATGACTCTCGCGACAGGATAACTAGCTCCAGGGCATTCGGATAGCGTAATCCGCTTCAAAGCTGTCAATTGCGGCTGATTTTTCGAGGGTCAGCCCAATGTCATCGAGACCATTGAGCAGGCAATGCTTGCGGAACGGCTCCACATCAAAAGCGACGGTTTGCCCATCGGGGCGGCTGATCTCTTGGCGCTCCAGATCGACCGTCAGCACCGCATTCGCGCCGTTCTCCGCATCCCCCATCAACGCCTCAACCTGCTCTTGCGGCAACACAATTGGCAGGATGCCGTTCTTGAAGCAGTTGTTGAAAAAGATGTCGGCGAACGAGGTCGAGATCACACAGCGGATCCCAAAATCCGCCAGCGCCCAGGGCGCATGCTCCCGGCTGGAGCCACAGCCAAAATTATCCCCCGCCACGATGATCTTCGCCTCGCGATAGGCGGGGCGGTTAAGCACGAAGTCGGCAATCTCGTTGCCCTCGCGATCAAAACGCATCTCATCAAACAGATTCACCCCAAGCCCCGATCGCTTGATGGTTTTCAGAAACTGCTTGGGGATGATCATATCCGTATCGATATTGACCAAGGGCATCGGCGCCGCGACGCCCGTCAGTTTGGTAAATTTATCCATCTTATCTCTCCTTAACTTGACTTTAAGCCGTCAATCGCCAAGTATGGTCTCGGGCTGGACTTTATTCGGTCGGCGGAAGGCTGCTGGTTTTATCGGTGGCCTTTTTGCTTTTTGGGAAGCGTTTAACCCACCAAGTCACTTTGCTCGCGATAGCGTCGTACGCACGATTTGATTGGTTGGGGCGGAGATATTGCAGGCCAACGGGGCGAGCAATTAGATCGGCCAATTGCAATCCACTCGAGTTGGAGCGTTTGTCACAAAAACGAATATTCCAGGTGAATTTCGTTAGCAGAGTTCGCTGGTTCGAAGGGAGCGGGGGTTGTCCGTCCACGATTCTCCGAAAAACCAGTTCAGGCTCATTATCTTCCTTCGTCCCTCGTGACTCCGCAATGACATGAACCGTTCTGCCGATCTGCCCATTGTCTCTCAGCGTCAGAGCAAGATGTTCGAGAGTGAACTGTAAGCTCAGTTCGTATGGCGACATCGGAGCGGGATACTGATCTCGGAGCTTCGCCTTGTCGATTACAGCGGCTGCAATATCAAAATTGAACTCTTTGACTAGATCAGTGATCTCATCAAGAAATTTTTTTCGTAAGCTCTTGTCTAACCTAAGCGCAGTAAAATCTCCGCTCTGTCGCCTAATATCTCTTTCATGAAAAATTACTTGGTCATGCCCAAAGTACTCAAACTTTAGCCGCTGCAAACGGGGCACCATAACGTCTGCGTAGTGCCCTTTTGAAATACAAACGCAAACCAAGACAAAGATTGGAAAATCATCTTGATCTGCGTCCAGTTGTGGCGACCCGCTCTCGTCCAGATAGACGATGTAATCGGAGAAGGACATCCGACCTACAAATCCCTCACATCCGTCAAACGCCCGGTCACCGCAGCGGCGGCGGCCATGGCGGGGCTCATGAGGTGGGTGCGGCCCTTGTAGCCCTGCCGCCCCTCAAAGTTCCGGTTCGAAGTGGAGGCACACCGCTCACCCGGTGCGAGTTGGTCGGGGTTCATGCCCAGGCACATCGAGCAGCCCGCCATGCGCCACTCAAAGCCCGCTTCTTGCAACTGCTGCGCGATGCCCTCTTCCTCAGCCTGCAAACGCACAAGGCCCGAGCCCGGCACGATCATCGCCCGCACGCCGTCCTTGACCTTGCGGCCCTCCATCACCTTGGCGACCTCGCGTAGGTCCTCGATCCGGCCATTGGTGCAAGAGCCGATAAACACCGTGTCGATCGAAACATCTTGCAGGCGCGTGCCCGGTGTGAGGCCCATATACTCCAACGAGCGCTGTGCCGCGCCGACCTTGCCGCCGTCAAAATCCTCCGCCGCCGGAACCATCCCGGTGATCGGCAGCACATCCTCAGGGCTGGTGCCCCAAGTCACCACCGGCGCGATATCCTCGCCCCGCAGGGTCAGCACCTTGTCAAACTGCGCGCCCTCATCGGTGTAGAGCGTCTTCCAGTAGGCAACCGCAGCCTCCCAGCTCGCCCCTTTCGGCGCTTTCGGGCGTCCGCGCACATAGTCAAACGTGGTGGCATCGGGCGCGATCAACCCCGCACGTGCGCCGCCTTCGATGGCCATGTTGCACACCGTCATGCGCCCCTCCATCGAGAGGGCCTCGATCACGTCACCGCAATATTCAATCACATAGCCGGTGCCGCCCGCGGTGCCCGTCGCGCCGATGATCGAGAGCGTGACATCCTTCGCCGTCACTCCCGGCGCAAGCGCACCGGTGACCTCGACCTTCATGTTCTTGGATTTCTTCTGGATCAGCGTCTGCGTGGCGAGCACATGCTCCACCTCAGACGTGCCGATCCCATGCGCCAGCGCACCAAACGCACCGTGGGTGGCAGTGTGACTGTCACCGCAGACAATGGTCATGCCAGGCTGCGTCCAGCCCTGCTCTGGCCCGATGATATGGACAATCCCCTGCCGCACGTCATCGACGCCGTAATACTCCACGCCAAAGTCCTTGGCGTTCTTCTCCAACGCCTCGACCTGAATGCGCGACATCTCATCATCGATGCCTTTTTCGCGGTCGGTGGTGGTCGGAACGTTGTGATCCGGCGTCGCGATGGTCTTATGCGGCGCGCGCACCGGGCGACCAGCCATCCGCAACCCTTCAAAGGCCTGCGGGCTTGTCACCTCATGCACAAGGTGACGGTCAATATAGAGAAGGCACGTGCCATCCTCAGACTCGTCAACCACATGGGCATCCCAGATTTTATCATAGAGTGTCTTTGGAGCGGACATTTCAGTCTCCGTCGCATCAATTGGTCAGGGGTGGGCGGCGGCGGCCCTCAACCCAGTGCAACATGGCACAGAAACTGCCCATAGAACCGCGACGGAAGGCGATCGCGATCCGTCAGGTTGGGTGTATGCAGAGCATTCCGTGCCATAATCAGACGGATGTAGCGCCAGCAGCGAATACGCGCAAGAGAGGGCTACTCTCCCAGCGCCGCCGCCATCTCGGCCGAGGCCTCACCCATCACGCCGCGCACGCACTGATCGATCACCTGATTGGAGGCGAGGCTGCGCTCCTCCAGCGCGATCATCCAACGCGTGAGGCTGCCCACAGCGCGCGGAGAGGTCTGAAACTCCGCCTGGCTGATCACCCCTTCAAACGGCGTGTCGAGAAAGGTCAGCCGGTCATAGCCACCGACCCGCGTGATAATCTCCAACGCGCAAAAGCCCTTGGTTGCCGGACATTTCTGATCACAAAACGCGTTAACAGACGCCAGTACCGGATCAACCTCCATTTGCTCTTTCAAAACACTCGCCGCAGAGGCGAGTTGACCGTTCTCAAACAGCTGATCAGGGGTACCGCGCATCGCGAGAATAAAATTCCGCAGGTCAGGACCAGGCTTGAGATGCGGCGCCAGGACCGGCGCCACAAAGTTCACCATCATCAGCCCAGAAGAGCGACCTGGCGCGGGTGTTTCATCGAGCCAGGTCCAGGCGTTCGGCCCAGGCGGGTTGCCAAAATAGGTCCGCATCCAGGCCACAAAATCGAGGCCCTCAATCAGCGGGTCATCGGGCGCGAGGTTCAGGATTTCCCCGAAATTCCCGCGATCAAAAATCTCAAACGCGAGCCGTTCGCCGGCCTCGCGCTCCCCCTGCCCGTAGAGAAACTGCGCCGTATCAATCCCCGCATCCGGCAAGCGCGAGATCATCAGCGCCGCCGCAAGTTCATCTCCATCGCGTTGCCGCATCACCGTCCAGGATGTGCCCGACAGCCCTTTCGGCGCACGCAAGAGAGAGATCCGCGCGCGACGGTCCAACCCGCGCACAAACGCCGAATCGGCACCCGGAGGGGTCACCCGCTCGATTTGGCCCAGCACAAACTGCGCATCCCGATCACCGAGGTTCGCGAGGGCCGCGAGCAGCGGCAGCGCCGTCTCGTCATCATCGGCGAGCCACGCTTTTACAGCATCGTCAAGCATTTGCGCCTGAGCGGTTGAGGCGAAAATCAACGAAACGGCAGCAAACAGGCTTATCAGGAATCGGCGCATGGGGACCTCCGGGGATGTGCAACCGTAAAGCGAATCTTGCGGCGCACAACACCCCGTTTCTATATGTCGAAAGAACGCGGTTCTCGCCCTAGCGAAACTGGTTCGCCCGCTCCCCTACTTGCGCTTTTTGCGCGGTGTCCAAGATGCGCTTCGCCCGCGTCTCGGGCCGTTTCGCGGTCTTGATCCACTCCAAAACCCCCCGCTTCACCGAGCGCGGAAACGCCTCCCACTCCGCCGCTGCCGGTGGGTGCTGTGCAAAGGCTGCCAACAAATCCGGCGGCACCTCCAACCGTTCCACATCATCCAGGAAAGACCACTGCCCATTCGCCTTCGCCGCCTCGATCTTGGCCAGCCCAGCAGGCGTCATCGCGCCCGAGGCAATCGCCCGCGCCACATGCGCCTTGTTGATCGCCGACCAGGCCGAGGTGATCTTGCGCTGAGAGATCAGCAGCATCGTGCGATCCTCATCGAGCCGCCGCGTCACGCTGTCGATCCAGCCCCAGCAGAGCAACTCCTCAACCATCGGCTCATACGCGAGATAATCGGAATGGTGCTTCTTAAACGTCACCAGCCACACCGACGGAGATGTCTCGTGATGCGCCGCAAGCCAGTCCCGAAGGGCCGCCCGACTGCGCACCTCCACCCGTTCGGCATTGTCCGCAGCACCCATCGCCCTCTCCTCTCACCCTTATCCTACCGCGCGCCACGCCCCCGGGGCCAGCCCCTCAACCGTCCACTCCCCAATCGACCAGCGCACCAGCCGCAACGTCGGATGCCCCACCGCCGCCGTCATCCGCCGCACTTGCCGATTGCGCCCCTCAGCGATCGTCAGCTCGATCCACGTATCGGGCACCGTCTTGCGAAACCGCACCGGCGGGTCGCGCTCCCACAGGTCTGGCGGCGCGATCACCCGCACCTTCGCGGGCCGCGTCGGCCCATCCTTCAAGGTCACACCTTCGCGCAACGCCTCCAGCGCCGCCGCGTTTGGCTCCCCCTCCACCTGCACAAGATAGGTCTTCGGCGCCTTGTGCTTCGGGTGCGTCAGCCGCGCTTGCAACCGCCCATCATCCGTGAGCAGCAACAGCCCCTCACTATCGCGATCCAACCGCCCCGCCGCATAGACGCCGGGCAAGTCGATATACTCCGACAACCCCGGCCAGCCGCCCTCAGAGGTGAACTGCGAGAGCACATTCATCGGCTTGTTAAACGCAATCAGTGTCACGCCTGCCCGGCATCCCACGCCGTCAAAAACCGCTTCGGCGCCTGCGCCCGCCAGGTAGCCATCAGCCGCGCGGTGGCCCAAGCCTCATCAATTCGCCCCGCCGCCACCAGCAAAAGCCCGTGGTTGCGGTAATGATCATGCCACAAGAACGTCGCCGGATCAGCGGCGATCAACGCCTCCCGCTCCTCAAGAGTGCCCTTGAAAATCGCCGCATCCACATAGGGCGACCACCAGCACCAGAGCTTGCCATGCGCCTTGAGCACCGGATTGCCCCAGGAGGTCGCATCCACCACCTCCGGCAGGCCGAGCCCCAGCGCAAACGCCCGCAGCCCGGCCCAGTCGGAGATCATCCGCCCAACTCGCCAGCAAGGCCCGCATCGATCAAAGCGACAGTCTCTGCCACCCCATAAAGCGCGATAAACCCACCGAACCGAGGCCCCTGCGACGCGCCCAAAAGCACCTCATAGATCGCCTTGAACCAGTCGCGCAGCGGCTCAAACCCATGCGCCTTGCCGACCGCAAACACCTCTGACTGGAGCGCTTCGGCATCCGTGCCACCCTCCCACGCCGCCAGCCGGTCGCGCAGGTCAGCAAGCGCCGCGCGCTCCTGCTCAGAGGGCGCGCGGAACACCTTCGCGGGTTTCACGAAGTCTTGAAAATAGGCCACCGCGAACCCTGCCGCAGCATCCAGCCCCGGATGGCTCTCCGGAGAGGCCTCCGGCGCGTACCGGCGGATAAAGCCCCAAAGGGTCTCTTTATCCTCTGCCGACGCGGCCGAGGCGAGGTTGAGCAGCATCGCGAACGGCACCACCATGTCCGAGGCCGGTACCTCCGCCCCATGCATATGAAACACCGGGTTTGCGAGGCGCTGCGCAGGCTCCTGATCGACATACCCCCGCAAATGCTGATGATACTCATCCACCGCCTTCGGGATCACATCGAAATACAGCCGCTTCGCCGTTTTCGGCTTTTGGAACATGAAGAGCTGCAAACTCTCAGGCGCGGCATACCGCAGCCACTCCTCCATCGAGATGCCATTGCCCTTCGACTTTGAGATCTTCTGCCCGTTCTCGTCGTTAAAGAGTTCATAAGACAGCGACTCCGGCGCCGGCTGCCCCAGCGCCCGGCAGATCTTTGACGACTGCGTGACCGAGTCGATCAGGTCTTTGCCCGACATCTCATAATCCACACCCAAGGCCGCCCAACGCATCGCCCAATCCGGCTTCCACTGCATTTTGACATTGCCGCCGGTGACCGGGATTTCTACCCGCTCGCCATCCGGCTCTTCATACACGATCGTACCCTTAGAGACGTTTCGCTCAAGCGTCGGGACCTGCAACACATGCCCGGTCTTGGGACTGATCGGCAAAAAGCACGAATAGGTCGCCTGCCGCTCGGCGCCGAGCGTCGGAAGCATGATCTCCTGAATTTTATCAAACCGCTCCAGCGCGGTCAGCAACATCTCGTCAAACCGGCCCGACTGATACACTTCGGTCGATGAGGCAAACTCATACTCAAACCCATACTCATCCAAAAACGCCTGCAGCCGCGCGTTGTTATGCTCCCCGAAAGAGCCATGCGTGCCAAACGGATCGCGCACCTTCGTGAGCGGCAGATTGAGGTCTTCAGCCAGCATCTCTTTGTTCGGAACATTGCCCGGCACTTTGCGCAGACCATCGAGATCATCCGAAAAGCAAATGAGCTTTGTGGGGATGTCAGAGATCACCTCAAACGCCTGCCGCACCATCGTTGTGCGCGCGACCTCTCCGAACGTGCCAATGTGGGGCAGGCCCGAGGGGCCATAGCCGGTCTCAAACAGCACATAGCCCTTGGCGGGGGGCGTTTTCTCCACCCGTTTGAGCAGTTTGCGCGCCTCCTCAAAGGGCCAGGCCTTCGACGCCATCCCAAGCTCGCGCAAATCGCTCATCTGTTTTATCCTTCACGATAGTGTCGCAGCACCCATGCTGCGCTGGAGTGGCGTATTGCGAGTGGGGGGAGCGGTCAATATATCCACTGCCGCAACCCTAGGAGCACCCTATGACCGACGCCGCCCCTTTCAGCCCCGAAGACGCCCTCGTGGCTGTGATGTTCGCGACGTCTGCCGCTGACCAGCAACTCTCGGACAGTGAGATCAGCACGATCGAGCGGCTGGTGTCAGTGCTGCCCGCATTCGCCTCTTATGACCCATCACGCATCCCGGCGGTGTTTCAGAACGTGTTTGCCCTGTTCGACCAGGATGACGGCATCGACACGCTGGTCGGGCTGGTAAAGTCGTCCCTACCCCCGGGCCTCAACGAGACTGCCTATGCCCTGGCCTGCGACGTCGCCGCCGCGGATGGGTCCGTTGCCATGGAAGAGCTTCGACTGTTGGAAATCCTCCGCCAAGACCTCGAAGTCGACCGCCTCGCCGCCGCAGCCATCGAACGCGGCGCCCGAGCAAGACACCGGAAAGTGCCGGTGTAAATAGAGGTCTCGCCCCGGGCCTGACCCGGGGCCTCGAAGGACTGGACGAGCGAGAGGCCGCGCCCTCCCTCGGGTGGGCGTTCATGAGCGCTGAGTTGCTCAGTTTATTTCTCAAGACTGCATTTGGTTTGTTCAACTAGGACCGTTGCTTAAACGCCCTCCCATGGGGGAGGGAGGGCGTGGCCGGAGGCTGGCCGCCTCCGGCTGGGCTCGTCCCGGGCCTGACCCGGGCCCTCACAAAACCCTACCCCTCCGCCAAAGCCACCGCCACCAACGCTTCCCGTTCCAACGCAAACCCGCTCGCAACCCAGGCCTCCTCCGCAGCCTTCAAGGCAGCCCCGAGCGCAGGCCCCGGCTCCAGCGGAGGGCACAGATCCGCCGCTCTGACCGGCAACACCCGAGACGCCCCCACCTCCGCCAACGCAGCAACATCCGCGCCAACGCCACGCCGCAAAATCCCAGCCTCCAGCGTCGCCACGCGCAGCGCCGCCTTCGCGCCAAATCGATACGCCCGTTCCTCCACGCCAGCACCCAGCGCCCAAGCCGTCTCTGCCTGCGCAAACGCCCGCTCTTCCACCCCAGATAACCGCAACCGAGACCTTTCGCCCCCCAGCGCCAAGGCCCGCACAAACCAATCCTGCGCCCCCCCTGCCCGCACGACCCAAGGCAACAACGCCACGTCAAACCCCGGCAGCACCTTCGCCAAGACACCATCCTCAGCCATCGCCACAACAGCCGCCAACGGGTCGCCCGCGCCCAAAAGCTTGCGCATCTCTTGCGTCACACGCTCTGCACTGAGCCCAGCCAAATCACCAACCCGCGCCGAAATTGCCGCCCGCGCCTCAGCATCCGCCTCCCCCACGCCATACTGCGCAAAGAACCGATAGAACCGCAGCATCCGCAGCGCGTCCTCGCCAATCCGAGCAGCAGCATCGCCAATAAACCGCACCCTCCGCGCCTGCAGGTCCGCGAGCCCCGACAACGGGTCAATCACCGCGCCATCCTCCGCCGCATAAAGCGCATTCATCGTGAAATCGCGCCGCGCCGCATCTTCCGCGACATCTTGCGTAAAGGCGACCACCGCATGCCGCCCGTCCGTTTCGATATCCCGGCGAAAGGTCGTGACCTCATGCGCCACACCGCCAGAGACCACCGTGACCGTGCCATGGCTGAGGCCTGTGGGCACCGCCTTCAAACCCGCCGCCTCAACCCGCGCGATCACCTCCTCGGGCAGCAACGGTGTTGCGATGTCCACGTCTGACACCGGCACACCCAAGAGCGTATTGCGCACGCACCCGCCCACGAAAAACGCCTCACCAAGAGCCCGCATCACCGCGACGGTCTCTGCCCGCCGCAGCCACTCCGCGTCGAGTTTCATCGCATCACATCGGCGAACTGCCGCAGCATCCGCGCGGTCGCACCCCAAATGTAGTAAGGCCCATGCGGCACGACGTAGAACTTCCGCTCAATCCCGCGCCAGCGCCGCCGCCGCACATGAAACCGTGCCGGATCGAGGACGGAGGCCAGCGGCACCTCAAACATCTCCTCCACCTCCTGCGCCTCTAGCACTGGCACAAAGGGCGCGGCCGTCGCCACCACCGGCGTGACCGAAAAACCGGTGACCGTTTCATGCGGCGGCAAGGTGCCCAGCACCTCCGCCCGCTCCAGCCCGACCTCTTCCCGCGCCTCACGCAGGGCCGCCGCAGCCGCATCCGCATCCTCCGGGTCACACTTGCCCCCCGGAAACGCAATCTGCCCCGGATGGTGGCGCAACGCAGACGAGCGCCGGGTCAGCACCACCGTCGGGCCATCCGGGCGCGGCACCAGAGTGATCAACACCGCCGCCGGGCGCAGCACGCGGTTCTTCGGCAACAGGGCCACAGCGCCCGGGTTCAGGTCATAATCCGACGACGGATGCGCCTGCGCCCCCGCCAGCTTCGCTGCGATTTCGCCCGTATCGACCTTGCCTTGCACCATCTTTTTGATGTGGCGTATGGTGCGGCGCTGCACAAGGGATACCGCAATGCAAAAGGCGCTTCTGCCCGCCGGGATGGCGATACTGCTCACAGCCTCTGCCGCTGTTGGGCAAACCGCCGTGGTCTCTCTGCTCGACGCCCAGCATGGCGCTGCCAAAACCCTCGCCGAGGAGGTCGGTAGCGGCAGCGTGGGCCTTGGCTGCGCGCAACTCGGCATCGGGCCGGAAGGGTATCTCCGCACCACCCCGCTCTCTCAAACCCAATGCACCACCCCTGCGCCGCAAGGCTGGGAGGTCACCGCCACGATCGAAAGCATCGGCACAGAAAACCCGCTCGAGGGTGCCCTTGCCCGAGCTGTTCGCGCGGGGCAGGATACCTACCTGATCACACCGGAGGGGCGGGTTTGGTTTCTCGACGCATTCGCGGCCACGCAATCGCTCTTATGTGGGCCGGCCTGCTCTCCCTGAGTGCCGCCGCCGCCCCGGCGCAAACCGCTGAGCTCAAACGCCAACACCTGCTGGCCCTGCAAACGCTGAACGCGCTACAAAAACGCTCGATCAACGAGAACCGGGAGTATTGCGGGATCATTGTGCGCGATGACGACGGCACCCTGCGCGTCTGGCGCGTGGTGCCGGGGGCAGAGGCCAGCTGCGCCGTCCCCCGCCCGCCCGAAGACCTCAACTCCGTCGCCGCCTTCCACACCCACGGCTCCCACTCCCCGCGCTACGACGCCGAAGTGCCCTCGACCAACGACCTGCGCGTGGAATTTCGGCGAGACACCTACGGCTACGTCTCCACCCCCGGCGGACGCGTCTGGTTCATAGACCCCAACTTCCGCCGCGCCACATTGTTTTGCGGCAGAGGCTGCGTGGTAAGCGACCCCACCTACAACCCCCGGCACACCGAGCCGATAGACACCCTCTACACCCTGCGTACCCTTACGGCACGGCAGGGGCGGTGAGAGAATAACGCTCACCGTAAAATCCGCAGTGTGGCTGAGCAGTAAAGGTTGTATGAAGAATACTAAAAATCAGGTTGGGAATTGTAGTATTGTTCGCTGTTGACACGTGGGTAAGTCGGTCTCCATCTTAGCGAACAATGTATATCTGCTTCATAGACGAGTCAGGGACACCACCCAAACCAACTGCAACTAACCCAACGCCGTTTTGGGTTTTGGCGGGCGTCATCATCCACGAGGCTCAGTGGAAGAATATTGCAGATGAGCTGGTAGCACTGAAGCATCGCTATCGGGTGAGAGGCGAAATAAAGTGGCGATATTTCGGTCCTCACAACAACGATCCTGACAACAGCGTTGCCCACCTTGATCAGTCGAAGCGTGATGATTTTCGACAAAAGATGTATGAAATCCTGACCAAGCGAAACAGCACAAAAATCATATATTCAGTCTGCGCACCAAAGCTCGCATACGAGAAACCGTGGATTAACACACAAGCAGATCTCTACTTTCAAACCTACAAACCCTCAAGTGAGCGATTTCAGTACTTCCTCCAAGACATGGGAAGAGAGGTAGGAACTACGCAAAGAGGTATAGTTGTTGCTGACCATCAGGGGCGAAAACAGGATGACACGCTCAGAAAGCAACATGATCGAATGGTCGGGGAAGATGCTGCATTCACGTCAAGCTTTGGTAATTACGTCGAGACGATCTTTCTCACGCCGTCGCACCATTCACCCGGCATCCAATTCGCCGACATGGTGGCCGGCGCAATTGGCCGTAAAGTTATAACCAACGAGAGCAGATTCTACGATTTGCTGTCCAAGTCATTTCGAAGATCGGCGACCGGTAAGCTTCGAGGGTACGGAGAAATCCATGTGCCAAACAGTTAGTCGCCGGGTGGGGTTTTTGACGCCCCAGATGCTTTTCGACACATCCCCGGCACTGCTTATAGTAGTTTCATATGTGCGATTTTTCAAGAGATTCAACGAGTTGAGACCATAGGAGGTTGCGTAACGATTGTAGCTTCTAAGATATTGATCCAACGATATTTCTTCAGGACGCAGGGATTTGCACATGCACACAAAGCGCTTTTGCGGCCCACCCCAAAAAAAGGCTCCGCCGGATCCCCCCGGGCGGAGCCTTAGTGGTTGGCCGCAGGCCAACCGGGCAGTCTGGTAGAAACTGTTCCCCCGAACCGGAACTGCCTGCCCTATCCCTCGTCCATCTCGGCGCGCACCTGCTGGCGCAGCACGTCGATGGGCACCGAAACGCCGTTGTGGTTGAACTCCCAGAACATCCACCCGTTGCACGACGGCGCCCCCTGCAGCGCCGCCCCGACCTGGTGGATGGAGCCCTTATGCTCCCCACTAATGAGCGTCCCATCCGCGCGGATCATCGCCGCATAGCGCCCGTTCATCGCGGTAATCGTATCACCGGGCTGCAGCATCCCCCGCTCCACGATCACCCCAAAGGGCACCCGCGGTTGCGCACGTTTTGACTGCGTGACGGTGATCGCCTCTTTCGGCAGCGGCTTGACCTGCGCAATCCGCGCCTTGGCCACCGTCGCATAGGCATCTTCCCGCTCAATCCCGATCCACGACCGCCCTAGCCGTTTGGCCACGGCACCCGTCGTGCCAGAGCCAAAGAACGGGTCGAGCACCACATCGCCGGGCTTGGTTGTGCCGATCATGATCCGGTGCAACAAAGCCTCAGGCTTTTGCGTCGGATGCGCCTTGTCGCCGTTGTCATCCTTCAACCGCTCAGAACCGGTGCAGAGCGGAATGACCCAATCCGAGCGCATCTGCACATCATCATTCATCGCCTTGAGCGCTTCATAGTTGAACGTGTATTTCGCGCCCTCAGACTTCGACGCCCAGATCAGCGTCTCATGCGCGTTCGTCAGCCGCTTGCCGCGGAAGTTCGGCATCGGGTTAGACTTGCGCCACACCACATCATTGAGCACCCAAAACCCGCAATCCTGCACCGCCGCACCAACGCGAAAGATGTTGTGATACGAGCCGATCACCCAGAGCGCGCCATGCGGTTTGAGAATGCGCCGCGCCTCTTTCAGCCACGCGCGGGTGAACCGGTCATAGGCAGAGAAGCTAGAGAACTGGTCCCAGTGGTCATCCACTGCATCCACCCGGCTGTTGTCGGGCCGGTGCAGGTCGCCCTTGAGCTGTAGGTTATACGGCGGGTCGGCAAAGATCAGGTCCACCGACGCCTCCGGCAGCCCGCGCATCACCTCGATGCAATCGCCCATCAAAATCTGATCGCGCGGCAGCGTTGCCGCGAGTGTGTTCGTGCTGCTCATGTGTTCGCCGGTGTTTTTTGTCCCGTTGAGCACATCCATAACGCCCCGGCGATTCGCAGGTCAATTATTATTTTGAATCAGTGGGTTATTATTCTTTCTTAAACCAACATCTTGTGTATGGGCGCAAAGCTGCGCCGATGATGTTGTGTCACCCCATGGCTGCGCAGGGCCGCCAAATGCGCGGCGGTGGCATAGCCTGCGTTACGCTCCCAGCCATATCCGGGGTGGGTTTTGGCCAGTTCCGCCATGAAACGATCGCGCGTGACCTTGGCGATGATCGAGGCCGCCGCGATCGAGGCGGACCGCCCATCCCCCTTCACCACCGCCTCCGCCGGGCAGGGCAGGCCTGCGGGCACCTTGTCGCCGTCGATCAGCGCAAAGGCCGGAGGAATGGGCAACGCCGCCACCGCCCGCCGCATCGCCAGAAAACTAGCCTGAAGGATGTTAAACTGGTCAATCTCGGCGACCGAAGCCTCCCCAATCCCCACCTGCGCGCTCTGCATGATCGCCGCAAACGCCACCTCCCGCCGCTTGGCGGAGAGCTTCTTGGAGTCGTCCAGACCAGGCGGCACAGCCCCCGGATCAAGGATCACCGCCGCCGCCACCACAGGGCCCGCCAACGGCCCCCGCCCGACCTCATCCACCCCGCACACCGGAGCGGGGTGAAGCGCTTCGAGCGAGAGGTCAGGCAAGGGCTTGACGGAAGGGGAAGTCCTCCCTCGGAAAAGGACTTACGGTCCGTCCCCGCCCCGGACCTGCTCCGGGGCCTCGCTGAATTATGCCCCACAAAAGGCCGCGCCGGCCCTGGGGCGGGCGCGTCGCAAGCTCCGAGCAAGTCGCTTTATCCCTCAAAACCGCACGACCTTGCCACAATGAAAGACGTTGCAATGTGCCTGCCCAATGGGCAGGGCAGGCGCGGCCGGGGGCTGGTCGCCCCCGCCCAAACTGCACCCCAGACCTGATCTGGGGCCTTGATAAAGAAAGCACCACAGGAGAACGCGCCCTCCCATGCGGGAGGGAGGGCGCCACCGGATGCTGGTCGCATCCGGTGCACCAGGAAAACAACCTCAGACTATGCCGCGAACCTGATACAGAGCCTCTCCGGGCAGCACACCATAAAAGGCCGCGCCGGCCCTGGGGCGGGCGCTTCGCAACAAAATGGCAGCGCAGTTTATCTCTCAAAACCGCACGACCTCAGCACAATGGCCAACGTCGCAAAGCGCCTGCCCAAGGGGCAGGGCAGGCGCGGCCGGGGGCTGGTCGCCCCCGTCAAAGCATCTTCGCCCCGGACCTGATCCGGGGCCTCGTTGCGCAATTCTTCGAGACCCCGGGTCACGCCCGGGGCGCATATCCCTCAAACCCCGCCCATGCAGAGATACTTCAGCTCCAGGAAGTCCTCGACGCCGTACTTAGACCCTTCACGCCCCAACCCGGACTGTTTCACCCCGCCAAACGGTGCCACCTGCGTCGAGATCAGGCCGGTGTTCAGCCCCACAATCCCATACTCCAGCGCCTCACCGACGCGCCATACCCGGCCAATATCCCGCGTGTAGTAATACGCCGCCAGCCCGAACTCCGTGTCATTGGCCATCGCCACGACCTCGTCCTCGGTCTCGAATTTAAAGAGCGGCGCAACCGGCCCAAACGTCTCCTCCCGCGCGACCTTCATCTCTTGCGTCACACCCGTCAGCACGGTCGGGGTGAAATAGGTCCGCCCCAGCGGCGACGCCTCCCCGCCAACCAAGACCTGCGCACCCTTCGCGGTCGCGTCAGCCAGATGCTCCTCCACCTTCGCCAAGCCCGCCTCAGAGATCAGCGGCCCGATCGTTACGCCCTCGTCCGTCCCTGGCCCGACCTTCAGCTTGGAAACCTCTGCCGCCAGCTTCTCCGCAAACGCGTCATAGACACCCGCCTGCACGTAAATCCGGTTCGCACACACGCAGGTCTGCCCCGCATTGCGGTACTTAGAGACCATCGCCCCCTCAACCGCCGCATCGAGATCGGCGTCGTCGAACACGATGAACGGCGCGTTGCCGCCCAGCTCCAGGCTCACCTTTTTGATGTCGCCCGCGCATTGCTGCATCAAGATCCGGCCCACCCGCGTTGACCCGGTGAAGGTGATCTTGCGCACCTTTTGGTTCTCGCACAGCTCCTTACCCATCGCAGAGGCATCCGCCCCCGTCACCACGTTGAACACCCCCGGAGGAAAGCCCGCCTCCTCCGCCAGCACCGCCAGCGCCGTGGCCGACAAGGGCGACAGCTCCGCAGGTCGCGCCACCACCGAGCAGCCCACCGCCAGCGCCGGAGAAACCTTGCGCGTGATCATTGCCACCGGAAAATTCCACGGCGTGATCGAGCCCACGACACCCACGGGTTGCTTCAACACCACGATCCGCTTGTCCGGCTGCTGTTGGGGGATCGTGTCACCGTAAATCCGCGGCGCTTCATGGGCGAACCACTCGATGAAAGAGGCGCCATAGGCCACCTCGCCCTTCGCCTCCGCATAGGGCTTGCCCATCTCGGCGGTGATGATCGAGGCGAGATCATCGGCATGCGCCATAATGAGCTCATACCAGCGCAGCAAAATCTTCTGCCGCTCCGCCGCCATCATCGCGGCCCAACCCTTTTGCGCCTCATAGGCGACGTCCACCGCCCGCGCGACCTCGGCCCGGCCACAATCGGCGACCTTCGTGACCACATCGCCAGTCGCGGGGTTCAGCACATCAAACGTGCCGCCCGCATCCGCATCCACCCAAGTGCCGCCGATATAGGACTGCCCCGTCATCAGGCGCGATTGTGTGAGTTTCATGGTATCTCTCCCCGTTCAGCGCCGCTTTTTAAAAGTCGGTCGCGATCCCTTTCTTCTCCCAATCGCCAAAGCGGATCGGCTCCGGCCCATCCCGGCCCCCGAGCTCTTTGGGCAAATTGAGAGGTTTGGCCTTCGCACGCCGCGCTTCCGCCTCTTTCAGCGCGCGCTTGGCGGCATCTGCAATGCGATCCTGCTTGTCTTGCTCATCGGTCATATCAAGCTCCTCAGCACGTGACAGAGATATGCGCCCCAACGCCCAGCCCGCAAGGCCGGACACTCTTTACAGGTATAATCTTCCCGCCCCGCGCGGCTTTCCCTATATACTGCGCCAAAGCCTGAGGGACCGATGAACTACGCCAAAACCATGCTTCTGCTCGCCGCACTCACTGCCTTTTTCATGGTGGTGGGGTATCTCATTGCGGGCGGCATCGGTTCTTTCCTCGCCCTGATCGTCGCCATGGGCCTCAACGCCTATGCCTGGTGGAACTCCGATAAGATGGCGCTGCGGATGCACAACGCCCGCGCCGTCACCCGGCAATCCCACCCCGATCTCTACCAAATGCTCGATGAGCAAACCGCCCGCGCGGGCCTGCCGATGCCTGCGGTCTATGTCATCGATGAGGATCAGCCCAACGCCTTTGCGACCGGGCGCGACCCCTCCAACGCCGCCGTCGCGGCGACCACGGGCCTCTTGCGAATGCTGAGCAAAGAAGAGGTTGCGGGCGTCATGGCGCATGAGCTCGCACACATCCAAAACCGCGACACGCTGATCATGACCGTCGCGGCGACCATCGCCGGGGCGATTTCCTTCCTCGCACAATACGGCCTGATCTTCAGCTACGGCCGCCACCGCAACGCGGTCACCGGCATCCTCGCCATTCTCGCCGTCTTCCTCGCCCCACTCGCCGCAATGCTCATCCAGATGCTCATCTCGCGCACCCGCGAATACGCCGCCGACCGCCGCGGGGCAGAGATCTGTGGCAACCCGCTTTGGCTTGCATCCGCGCTGCAACGCCTGCAAAGCGGCGTGCGCGGGCGCGATATGATGAGCGCCGAAGAGCACCCCGCGACGGCGCATATGTTCATCGTGAACCCGCTGTCTGGCAAAGGAACCGACAACCTGTTCTCCACACACCCCAACATGGACAACCGCGTCGCCGCCCTCACCGAGATGGCGCAAGAGATGGGCATAGCGAGCCGCGCCAGCGCACCCGCAGCCCCCATCTCCGCCGCGAACTCCACCGCTAAACGCAGCTCCGTCCCGCTGATCCGGCGGCGTAAATGAAGCCGCCCACCGCGCGCGCCCTCGCCGCGCATCTAGTCTTTGACGTGCTGGCAAACGACCGGATGCTCGGCCCCGAGCATCCCGCTCTCGAAGACGCAGAGCCGCAAATCCGCGCCCGCGCCCTCTCGCTCGCGCGCCGCACGCTCAAGCACCTCCCCAACCTGGACCTCTGCCTCAAACCCTACCTCCGCCGCGCGCCGCAACCGACCGTGCACGCGATCATGCGCATCGCGGTGACAGAGCTCCTGATCGAAGAAACCCCCGCCCACGCAGTCGTCTCAGAGGCTGTCTCCACCACCAGCCGCGTCGACGGCGGCAAAAGCGCCACCGGCCTCGTCAACGCCGTCCTGCGCAAAGTCGCTGACGAGGGGCCCGCCCGCCTCGCGAGCCTGCCACCCCCGCGACTGCCCGGCTGGCTGCGCGGCCGCCTGCAAAACGCCTACGGCGACCCCGCCACCCGCGCGATGGAAGCGCTCTTCGCCCAAGACGCCCCCACTGACCTCACCCTCAAACCCGGCGCGACACCGCCCGAGGGCACAGCACTTCCCAACGGCAGCCTGCGCCTCCACGGCACCCCAATGATCTCCAAGCTCCCGGGCTACACGAACGGAGACTTCTGGGTCCAAGACGCCGCCGCCGCCTGCGCCGTGCAAACGCTCGGAGACGTCAAAGGCAAACGCGTGCTCGACCTCTGCGCGGCCCCCGGCGGCAAAACCCTGCAACTCGCCGCCGCTGGCGCAAACGTCACCGCCCTCGACATCTCAGAGCAGCGCCTCACCCGCCTCAATGAGAACCTCCAGCGCACCGGCCTCGATGCCGAGACGATCTGCGCCGACGCCCTCACGTGGCAGCCCGACACGCCGTTTGACGCCATCGTCCTCGATGCCCCCTGTTCCGCCACCGGCACGCTGCGCCGCCACCCAGACCTACCCTACCTGCGCGACGGCAGCGCGATCCGCGACCTCGCCAAACTGCAAGCGAGCCTCCTCGCCCGCGCCGCCACCTGGCTCGCCCCCGGCGGGCAACTCCTCTACATCACCTGCTCGCTCCTCCCCGAAGAGGGCGAGGCGCATCTCGCAGACGCCCCCCTCCCACTCAAACCCATCGACCCAAGCCCCCTCGGCGGCGACAGCACCTGGCAAACCCCCGAAGGCGCCCTCCGCCTCCGCCCCGACTTCTGGGCCGAGCACGGCGGGATGGATGGCTTCTTTATCGCCCTGTTCCAGCGCCCCGCCTGACGTTACTCTGCCCCCATGGCAGTTGCAGCATCCCCAGAGCGCCCCAGCGGCCTCCGCTTTTTGCGGCGCAAAGCCCTCCTCGGCCCACGCCTCATCGCGGAGCTTCCGCTCTTTGAGCTGGGCGACGGCGCACGAGGCCGCGCCCTTGACGGCGAGCCAACGCTGCAAGACCTGCCAGACCTCCTCGCCCACGGCACGCCCCCCGCGCTCGACAAAATCCGCCACTGCCTGAGCACCTTTGATGAGAAAAAACTCACCGCTGACCGCCCAGGCCGCGCCGGAGTGGCCCTGCGCAACGCGATGATCGCCCTGCCCCGCGTCTTTTCCACCCAAGACGCCACCGCGAGCCGCTGCGCCGATGAGGCCCTGAAAGCCGCCAAGACCATTCTCCGCAAACAAAGCGATGCCAGCGACCGCGTCGCCCAACTCGACACCGCCCTCGGAGCACTCGCCGTGGGTGCCACGGTAGAGGGCGGCCGCCCCCTCCTCAAAAAAGCCATCGCTGCAATCGAGGCGCAGTGCCAAACCCTGAGCAAAGACATCGGCCTCAGCCGCAGCGCCAGCGAAGAGATCGCCCTACGCAACGCCCACACCGTCACCGAGCTCTACCGCCGCCTCGTCTGGGCCAAAACCGTGCTCGACCAGCAGTCAGACGAGGCCCCCACCCTCGCAGAGTGCGTCGCGGCCCTCACCCCCATCCTTCGCGCGCTACAACTGGGTGGCGGAGAGCTGCCCCACGCCCATGGCGGCGGGCGCGGCACCCCCGGAGCGCTGGAACGCGCCCTCCAAGCCAGCGGCCAACGCAACGCCGAGCGCCCCAAACTCAGCCTCGGCTACGCCCGGATGCACGGCGGCCGCAGCATCGTGTTGATGGACTGTGAAAAGCCCCCCAAAGCCGCAACCGCCACCGCCAGCACCCTCGCGCTAGAGATGTCCTCGGGCCGCCGCCTCCTGATCGTCAACACGGGGCCCGACGTGGCCGACGCGCAGCATTCCCTCAACCACTCCACCCTCGTGGTTGGCAACACCTCCTCATCGAGCTTTCAGACCTCCGGGCGCACGTCGATCCCCTCCAACCGGCCCAAAACCGTGGCCGTCGAACGCGCGATTGACCGCGCCGGTCTGTGGCTCTTGGCCAGCCACGACGGTTATTGCAGCAACTTCGGCGTGTTGCACGAGCGCCGCCTCTTCCTCGCACCCGACGGGCGCGACCTGCGGGGTGAAGACACCGCCTCCGCCCAATCGACCCGAGACAAATCCACCCTGCACGCCCGCCAAGCCGCCCATGATGGCGCGCTGCCCGTGCAGGTGCACTTTCACCTCCACCCCGATGTCGCTGTGACCGAGGATGGCGACGGATTTCTCCTGACCCTGCTCAGCGAAGAGCAATGGTCTTTTCGTCAGTCTGGCGGCACCGCCCGGCTCGCCGCATCGCAGTACAGCGCCCCGGATGGCCCCCGTGACAGTCTGCAAATTGTCATTGGCTTCGAAATGCGCGAGATGTCCGCCCGCGTGAACTGGGTGTTTCGTCGAGTTGATGGAATGTCTCGCGCCACGCGCGACTACGCTACGCCTTAATTCCAAAAGGACGCCCTATGACCGACCAGACCGTGCCCCTGACGCGCGCGCTTCTCTCCGTTTCCGACAAAACGGGCCTCGTCCCCCTCGCCCAGGCGCTCGCCGCCCGCGGGGTTGAGCTGGTGTCCACCGGCGGCACCGCCCGCACCCTGCGCGAGGCGGGGCTAGAGGTGCTCGACGTCGCAGACCTCACCGGCTTTCCGGAGATGATGGACGGTCGCGTCAAAACCCTGCACCCAGCGGTGCACGGCGGATTGCTCGCCCTCCGCGATAACCCCGCGCATCTAGAGGCGATGGACGCCAACAATATCGGCCAAATCGACCTCTTGGTGGTCAATCTCTACCCCTTCGAGGCCACGGTCGCTGCGGGCGCTGACTACGCTACATGTGTTGAAAACATCGACATCGGCGGCCCCGCGATGCTGCGCGCCGCCGCCAAGAACCACGCCTTTGTCACCGTCATCACCGATGTCGAAGACTACGACGCGCTGCTCACCGAGCTCGACAAAGAACAGGGCATCTCGCTGCCGTTCCGCCGCCGCATGGCCCAGCGCGCCTATGCCCGCACCGCCGCTTATGACGCCGCCGTCTCGACGTGGATGGCCGACGCAATCTCCAACCGCGCGCCGCGCCGCCGCGCCATCGCAGGCCGGCTCGTGCAAGAGATGCGCTACGGCGAAAACCCCCACCAGAGTGCTGCGTTTTACGCCGACGGCAGCGACCGCCCCGGCGTTTCTACTGCGGTGCAACACCAGGGCAAAGCGCTCAGCTACAACAACATCAATGATACCGACGCCGCCTTTGAGCTCGTCTCGGAGTTTGACCCCTCCGACGGTCCCGCCGTCGCCATTATCAAGCACGCCAACCCCTGCGGCGTCGCGCGCGGAGAGACCTTCACCCAGGCCTACACCCGCGCCTTTCAGTGTGATCAGACCTCAGCCTTCGGCGGCATCATCGCCCTGAACGGAGAGCTTGACGGAGAGACCGCCGAGGCGATCTCCGGCATCTTCACCGAGGTCGTCATCGCCCCTTCCGCCACCGACGAGGCCAAACAGGTTTTTGCCGCGAAAAAGAACCTCCGCCTCCTGACCACCGGCGCTTTGCCTGACCCAAGAACGGGTGGGCGCGTCTGGCGACAGGTCTCTGGCGGGTATCTCGTGCAGGACAAAGACACCGGCCAGATTACCGCCGACGACATCAAGATCGTGACCAAACGCGCCCCCACCGAGGCCGAGATCAAAGACCTCCTCTTTGCCTGGAAAGTCGCCAAACACGTCAAATCCAACGCCATCGTCTACGCCAAAGACGGGGCAACGGTTGGGGTGGGCGCGGGCCAGATGAGCCGGGTTGATTCCACCCGCATCGCCGCCCGCAAAGCACAAGACATGGCCGAGGCGCTGGGCCTGCCCGCCCCCCTGACGCAAGGCTCCGTCGTCGCTTCGGATGCATTTTTTCCGTTTGCAGACGGGCTGTTAGCGGCGGCAGAGGCCGGGGCAACCGCGCTCATTCAACCCGGCGGCTCCATGCGCGACGAGGAGGTCATCGCCGCTGCCGATGAAGCAGGTCTCGCCATGGTGTTCACCGGGATGCGCCACTTCCGGCACTAACCGCACAAAGGCTCAGGCCACGTCCAGCGTGGCCGGGCTTTCCCACAGTTCAATCGGGTTGCCATCCGGGTCATGCAGGCGCGCGCAGCGCCCTGTCGCGCATTCGCCCGTGAAAATCTCCACCGGCACCCCCTCAGACTTCAGCCCAAGGATCACCGCATCAAAATCGACCACCCCAAAGGTCACGACAAAGTTGCGGTTGCGCGGAGGTTGCTCGCCCGGAGCCAGTCCAAAGGCCCGCACGACGGGCCCTGAGTTGTCTAGTTTGAGCGTGCTCTCATACCATTGGTTGAGGCGCTCGGGGTTCGCTGAGCGGATGAAGAGTCCGCCGATATTCGAGACAATTCCCATAGTGGAACTGTTCTATGTCAACTCGCGGAACATTTCCCGATATTTTGCGTTCTGCACCGCAACTGTGACAACATTGCACAGTTGTAATATGAGACGAAAGTGACGTTCGCGTCACAATTTATTCAAGGTTAACAATGCCTTAAATTTAAATCTGCGAGTCAGATTTAACATCCGACATCACGTCATTTTTTGTGCGTCGCAGCGATCAAGAACTCCACATTGCCGTCAGACCCGAGAATCGGGCTCGGGATAATCCCCAAAACACAGGCCCCCGCCCCTTCCAGATACGCCGCCACATCCGCACAGGCCTGCTCCTGCAACGCCTCATCCGTGACGATCCCATTTTTGCCCACACCCGCGCGCCCCACCTCAAACTGAGGCTTCACCAAGAGCACCATCCAGCCGCCGAGCCTGAGCCGCGCCAGCGGCCCCTCCAGCGCCTTGCGCAGACTGATGAAGCTGAGGTCCGACACCAGACAATCGACCTCGGGCACATCCACGGGCAGCGCTTTCGCGTTCACCCCCTCCAGATTCACCACCTCCGCCCGGTCGCGCACGCTGGGGTGAAGCTGCCCATGCCCCACATCCACCGCAAACACCCGCCGCGCCCCGCGCGCCAGCAACACCTCCGTAAACCCACCGGTGGAGGCCCCCAGATCCAGTGCCACCAACCCCGCTGGCGACAGCCCGAAGTGATCGAGCCCCGCCACCAGCTTCAGCGCCGCGCGGCTCACCCAGGGGATCGGGTTGTGCAGCAGCGCAACCTCCCCCGGTGCCACCATCTGAGAGGCTTTGCGCACCACGCGCCCGCCAACCGTCACCACGCCCTCATCGATCAGCAACTGCGCCCGCGCCCGGCTCTCCGCCAGCCCGGCCGCCACCATCGCCTTGTCCAACCGCATCATCCGGGGTGCACCCTCGCTAATTCCCCACATCCGATCTCACTGCCCCGCGCCAACATCAAGCCTGCCGCCGATTGACTCTCCAACCGCGACCGCTCAAAAACCGCAAAAAGGTCGCAACAACTGACCTATTGGGGACGATATGGACTTCCAAACCTGGCTCGCCATCCTGGCCATTGCCGCCGCCGCCGCAGGCACACCGGGGCCAAACAATGCGCTCCTCGCCAGCTCAGGCGCGCGCTTTGGCTTTTGGCCAACCCTGCCGCACGCCCTCGGCGTGGCCTTGGGCTTTCCGGTCATGGTGTTTCTGTGCGCGCTTGGCCTCGGAGAGCTTTTCCGCGCCGTCCCCCTGATCGGCGAAGTCCTCCGTTGGGTTGGCGCAGCCCTCCTCTTTTGGCTCGCGTGGAAGACCTTCAACGCCCCCGCCCCTGGCACCCAAACCACCGACAAACCCTGGAGCTTTTTGCAAGCCGCCGCCTTTCAATGGGTCAACCCAAAGGCGTGGATTATGGCGATCTCGGTGATCACCCAATTCGTCACCGGCCAAAACCTGATCCTAGAGGCGCTCGCCTGCGCCTCCGCCTTCACCGCCGCCGGAATGGTCACCGCCCACAGCTGGGCCGCCTTCGGTGCAGCCCTGCGCCGCTTCCTCTCCACGCCCCTGCGCTTGCGCCTCTTCAATGCCGTCATGGCAGCCCTCATCGTCACCACCGTCATCGCCCTCATGGCAGAGGACCTTTCGGTGTGACCCTGCCCCTCGCGCTCATGCAGTTCGTCTTTGCCGGGCTCTTCAGCCCCGGCCCCAACGTGATTTTGCTGACCACCTCCGGCGCGCGCTTTGGCTTTCGTCAGACCCTGCCCCATGTGCTCGGCGTCACCTTGGGCGTGGGCATCACCGCAGGGCTCACCGGCCTCGGCCTCGGCGCGCTCCTCTTGGCCCTGCCGCAACTCACCCTCGCCCTCAAACTGATCGCCGCCGGGTGGATCCTCACCCTCGCCGTGCAGCTCTTCCGCAGCACCCGCACGACCGAGACCACCACCCAAGACCGCCCCTTCACCTTTCTGGAGGCCCTGCTCTTCCAATGGGTCAACCCCAAGGTCTGGGCCGTCGCCTTCGCCGCCTCCGCCTTTGTCTCAGAGCAAGGCCCCCTCAGCGCAGGTCTCACCCTCGCGCTCACCTTCTCCGGCATCAACCTCGGCGTCTGCCTGTTCTGGAGCAGCGCCGGGCACCTCCTGCGCAAACTCCTCAGCAATGAGCGGATTTGGCGCGGTTTCATGACCTTGATGTCACTTCTGATGGCAAGTTCCGCCGCTTTGATCTTTCTGTGAGCGCTGCCACTTGCACAGCCCTCGCGGCTGGTCCATCCGTGCCCCATGTCACCGCTCAAACTCACATGGATCGTCGCGATCTTCGCGCTTGCGCTCGACCAGGCCACCAAGGTCGGTGTGGTCTGGGGTCTCGACCTGATCACCGTGCGGTATATTGAGGTCATCCCCCCCTATCTCGTCTTCGTCATGGGCTGGAACACCGGCATCAACTTCGGCCTGTTCGGCGGGTCCGGAGAGTTTGGCCGCTGGTTCTTGGTTGTCATCGCTGTGGGCGTGTCGGTGCTGCTGTCAAACTGGGTGCGCAAAGCCACCGGATGGCTCTCCCCCACCGCCTTCGGGCTGATCATCGGAGGGGCCCTTGGCAACGCCCTTGATCGCGTGATGTACGGCGCAGTAGCAGACTTTTTGAATATGAGCTGCTGCGGCTTTCAAAACCCCTACACCTTCAACGTCGCGGATATTTTTATTTTCGCCGGCGTCTTTGCGGTAATCATTCAGTCCTTCGCAGAGGAATGGGAGGCGAAGAAGTCTCAATGACCCAGCGCATCATCCTGCTCGCTTGCACACTCATGGCGCTCACCGCCTGCGACCGCCGCCCGTTTGACCCATCGGGCGTGCCCCCCGGCATCCCCGACCGCTCGCCCATTGCCGATGCGGGCCCCGATGAGTTTCTGATCATCGAGAATGAGCCGCTCGACCGGCCTACCACCCTCGATGGCCCGCTGCCTGCGCCCAACGCCAACGCCTCCAGCCGCGTCACGCCCGACCCGGAGCGCAACATCGCGCTCCTCCTGTCAGGCCGCGCACCCAATCCGGCCACCGGCAACGGCGCATCCCTGCTCACAGCCATTGGCGCAGAGCGCACGCCCCCCGGTATTCGAGATGTCATAGAACAAGAATACCAGACCGAAATGACCCTCGACGGCGGCCTCATTACCACCCTCATCGGTGGCCCGCTCTTCAACCCCTACGCCGGGGATCGCCTTGATGCGCAGGCCGAAAGTGAGCGTCTGCAGGCCCTTTATCCAAACGCCGAAGTCACCACAAACCCGGCGGAGACCGGCGAATGAGCAAATTTCCCAAACCCGCGCCTAATCCAAAGGTGATCGACATTTTGCGGTCCGCAGGGTTGGGTGAAGACCTCTCAATTCGCAACGAAAAACAATACACGCGAGACATTTTATGAGCATTTTCGGGACAGACGGCGTACGCGGGCGCGCCAATGTGGGCGCCATGACCGCAGAAAACGCCCTGCGCATCGGCATGGCAGCAGGCACGGTTCTGGGCGGCACCGGCGGCGGTGAGCGCCGCGTCGTCGTTGGCAAAGACACGCGCCTCTCTGGCTACATGCTCGAAACCGCCCTCACTGCAGGCTTTGCCGCGGTGGGCGTTAACTCTCTGATGCTCGGCCCCGTGCCCACCCCCGCCGTGGGGATGCTCACCCGCTCCATGCGTGCCGACATTGGCGTGATGATCTCCGCCTCGCACAACCCGGCTGAGGACAACGGCATCAAGATCTTCGGCCCCGACGGCTACAAGCTCTCTGATGAGCTGGAGGATGAGATCTCCCGCCTTGTCGTCAGTGGCGATATCCCCCTCGCCGACGCGCCGCAGATCGGCCGCTCGTCGCGGCTTGATGATGGCCGCGCGCGCTACGTTGAGTTCGTCAAAACCTCGCTGTCGCGCCGCGTCCGTTTCAACGGCCTCAAGATCGTGATTGATGCGGCCAACGGGGCTGCCTACCGCGTTGCACCCCAAGTGCTGTGGGAGATGGGGGCAGAGATTATCCCCCTTGGCGTGAACCCCAACGGCTTCAACATCAACAAGGGCTGCGGCTCCACCTGCCCAGAGGCTGCCGCTCAAGCCGTCATCGAGCACAAAGCCGACATCGGCATCACCCTCGACGGAGACGCCGACCGCCTGATCGTTATCGACAATAAAGGCCGCGTCATCGACGGCGACCAGATCATGGCCCTCATCGCCACCCGCGCCCGCGCCGAAGGGCGCCTTGCGGGCGACACGCTGGTCGCCACCGTCATGTCTAACCTCGGGCTTGAGCGGCACCTGCAAGACCAGGGTATGGGCCTTTTGCGCACCCCCGTCGGCGACCGCCATGTCGTGCGCGCTATGCGGGCAGGCGGCTATTCTGTGGGCGGCGAGCAGTCAGGCCATATCGTCCTGCACGATCACGTCACCACCGGCGACGGCCTGATCGCCGCCCTGCAAGTGGTGGCCGCACTCGTCGAGTCTGGCCGCACCGCCTCTGAGCTGTTGTGGCAGTTTGAGCCTGTGCCCCAGCGCCTCGTGAATGTGCGCTACGGCAGCGCCCAAAACCCGCTTGAGGCCGACGCGGTCAAACTCGCCATCGAAGAGGGCCGCGCCCAGTTCGGCAACTCCGGCCGCCTCCTGATCCGCAAATCCGGCACAGAGCCGCTGATCCGCGTGATGGGCGAGTGTGAAGATGAGCGGCTGATGGACGTTGTCCTGAAAGACATCGTCGCCGCCGTCGAAACTGCCGCCGCCTAAGGTGCCCCGCACACCGATAGGCCAAGTCACGTTCGCGAGCGTCTATCCGCTCTACGTCCAAAAAGTAGAGCGCAAAGGCCGCACGCGCGACGAGGTGGACGAGGTCATCTGCTGGCTCACCGGCTTTGACCGCGAGACGCTGCACACCCAAGCCACCAGCGACGCCACCTTCGAGCACTTCTTCGCCGCCGCCCCGCAGATGCACCCCAAAGCGGCGGCGGTAAAAGGCGTCATCTGCGGCCTCCGCGTCGAAGAGATCGAAGAGCCCCTCACCCGCCGCATCCGTATCCTCGACAAGCTGATCGACGAGCTGGCGAAGGGCAAAGCCATGGCCAAAATCCTCCGCAGCTAACCCCTCTCACCGCCCCGTGACCGCAGCACCCTGTGCAGCCCGGGCCTCCCCGCTATCTCTCCCGCAACACAGCCACCGATGAGAGAAGCCATGTCCCTGCGCGCCGCCATTGCCCTCACCCTGTTCCTCACGCTCCCCGCGACCGCCAGCACCAGCGCACCCGGAACCCCGCCCCTCACACCCGTCACACCCACAAGCGCCGTGACCACCTGGGGCGACACCGCGATCTTCATTGACCCGGTCGGCGAGCAAGAGCGCTACCGACCCTTCGGCCGCCCCGACATCGTGATCCTGACCCAACCCCACCCCGACCATCTGAGCATCTCCACGATGATCGGCATGCTCCGCCGCGACACCATCGTGCTGGCCCCACAAACCGTGATCGACGAGCTGCCCCTGATGATCTCCAACAACGTGATCACCCCGTTTGAGCCTGGCTCCGTGCAGGTCGTCGAGGGCATCACCTTCACCGCCGCGCCCAACTGCACGGGCGAGACCACCCTCACCGGCGTCACCCTGGAGATCGCAAACACACGCGCCCACATCGCCCTCAGCACCACAGGCACCCCGCACCTGAGCGCGCAACCAACCGTCTGCTAACGCAGCACCCCTAAACCAGCACCGAAAACGCCAGCGTCAGCGTCGCTGCAACCTGCGCCCTCTCTTCGCCCGAGGCGCGCTGCATCAGCGCTAGCCCGATCTGCTCAAAGAGATACCGCCCCGCAACCTCCGCAGGGGCAGTGCCAGACCAGTTGCCCGCCGCCCGTTGCCCCTCCAGATAGCCCGCAAACGCCGCCACAGCGCCCTCTTGCAAGGCGTCCACCCGGGCCAAGGTCTTTGGCCCCAACCGGTGCTTGCCCGCGCGCATTTTGTAAAAGACGCAGCCAGTCTCCATCTTCGGATCTTGGGCGGCAAAATCGGTCAGCGCCTCTAACGTCTCTGGCAACGGGGCAGACCGCCCCAAAATCGCGAAAATGTCTGACAAGACCTCCTCCGCATACCGATCCAGCACCGCCAGCGTCAGCCCATCCTCGCTCCCAAACTCCCGGTAGAGCGCGGGTTTAGAGACCCCAGCGAGCTTACAAATCTCATTCACCGACACATCCGCCGGATCGCGCTGCCAATAGGCCTGCATCGCGACCTGCAGCGTTTTCTCTGCATCGAGGGTTTTGGGGCGCCCCCGTTTGGGCTGCATCGTCTCGGACAATTTTCGGACCACCTAGTATTTTATTATTGACGCCCTACCTGAGATAAACGTACCACTTGGTTCGCTAAATCTCAAGCGAAGGGCGCAACACCGAAAACCACCCTTCCTCAAACCAGGAGCAATCACCATGAGAAACCTCATCGTCTCCCTCTTTCTGGCCCTTGGCCTGATGGCCAGTGCCGCCCAGGCCGATGATCTGAGCACCGTTCAGGCCTTTTATTCCGACATCCTGACCGACCCGGCCAACAGCACCGAAGAGCGCTACTACGAGCTCTTCTCCCCCGATGTCGTCTCGATCCCGACCCCTCCGGGCGGGCCGGGTGCGCAGGGCATGCTGAACACAGTCGCTTTCCTCGGGCAGGTCGTGCCCGATCTGGAATGGGTCCCGCAGGAGATCATCGATCTTGAGGATGGCCGCTTCGTTGTGCGCGCCCAGTTTACCGGCACCCCGGTTGGCCCGTTCTTCGGCGTGGACCCTGCGACCGGCAACAGCTTTGAGGCGATGTCGATCGATATCGTCACGGTCGAGGACGGCAAGATCGCCCACATCTTCCACCTCGAAGATTGGACCGGCGTGCTTGCCCAACTGACCGCCGAGTGAAGTGGTTTTTCGGGCCGCAAAACTGGTCCGAAATCGTACTACTGTCTTACCAAGACCTTACCCAGTCCTGCAAAAACGCAGGGCTGGGCCTTAACAGGGGGTTACGTCTTGCAGATTTGCACGGCTCTCGGGCCCTCTGACGCCCCAAACTGGTCCGAAATCGTACTAGTGCCTTAACACCAGCTTACCCAGTCATGCAGAATTGCAGCACGTTTACCCAGCATTCACCGCCCAAACCGACAAAAATGCAAAATGGAAAGGTGGTGACCCCGGCAGGACTTGAACCTGCAACCTATCCCTTAGGAGGGGATTGCTCTATCCAGTTGAGCCACAGGGCCATGATCACTGGTGTATTTGCGGGTCACTTTGGCGTCAATCTTGCGCTGACTTGGGCTGGCAACCGAGGCTCAGCACGTTAATCTTTGCCGCATGATTTTGCAGGGTTTCACGCAGCGCGCTTGGCGCGTTTCTGCCACGCTGGGGCTGGTCGCGGTGCTTGCGGGCTGCGTTCAGACCAACCCGTCCGTGACAGTCAAGACCGCGCCTCCCGACCTCTCGGCGTCGCGCAACATCCCTGCGCCGCCCTCCAGCAGCACGCGCCAGCCGATAGACCTCGGCAGCGAGAGCACCGCGCAAGCCACTGTTCTTCCTGATGAAACGCCAACGCGGGTGATCCGCCGCGGCCGCAGCGAGGCGCGGATCGGCGCAGAGCAGCACCCCCGCGTGCTCGAAGAATTTGGCGGCGAGGTCGAAGACCCTGCGCTGCGCGCCTACATCAATCGCATCGGCCGCGACATCGTCGCCCGCACCGAACAGCCCAACGCTGACTGGACCTTTACGGTGCTCGACACCCCCACTGTTAACGCTTTCGCCCTGCCCGGCGGCTACGTCTACGTCACCCGCGGCCTGATTGCTCTGGCCGACGACGAGGCCGAGCTTGCCGCCGTCATCGGCCATGAGATTGGCCACGTCACCGCCAAACACGGCGCCGAACGCGCCGACGCCCAACGCGAAGCCTCCCTAGGCGTCCTAGGAGCAACGATTCTCGGAGCCGTGATCGGGGGGCCTGCGGGGGCGGTTGCGGGGCGGGAGTTGGGGTCGGTTGTGGCGGGGGGGAATGTCGCAAGTTACTCGCGAATTCAAGAGTTTGAGGCAGATGCGCTGGGCGTGCGCTACATCGCTGCCACCGGATATGACCCGTTCGCGCAGGCGGATTTTCTGGTCTCGATGCAGGAGTATTCCAACCTTCAGGCCGACCTTGCAGGCCGCGCCCGCCGCGGGGATGAGGTGAGCTTTTTGGCCTCCCACCCGTCCTCCGTTGACCGCGAACAACGCGCCCGCCGCCGGGCACAGGCCACGGGCGTGACAGATGGCGCGCGGCGGGAAGAGAGCTTTATGGCCGCCATCGACGGGATGCTCTTTGGCCTTTCCGTTAAGAATGGTGTGCTCGCTGAGAACACGTTCCTCCACCCCACCTACGCCTTTTCGGTGGTGATCCCCCGAGGGTGGCGCGGGGAGGTGCAGGAGGGGCGCATGGTGGCCGAAGGGCCGCAGGGGGCGCGGCTCTTGGTAGAGGTCGATGAGGGCGCGGGCGATGACCCGGTCCGCTATATGTCAGACGGGTATTTAACCAATTTTTTCAATAGGTTCGGCCTGGGCGCACGGCCAGTGGTGCAGACGGTGCGGCGCGGCAATGAGCGCGCCGCGCAGTCGCGGTTTCGGGGGCTGTTTAACGGCTCTGAGGGGGATGTGCTGCTGACCACGATCGCGCGGGATGGCTCGATTGTGCGCATCACCGGCATCGTTCCGGCGGGCCGCGCTGATCTGTTGCGCGCGGTCGATCGGGTGACCTCCAGCTTTGATGTGCTCTCGCGCTCTGAGGTCGCAGATATCCAAGGCGAAAGGCTGCGCGCCTACACGGTGCAACCGGGCGATACACAAGAACGGATCGCTCAGCTGATGCCCGCCGGTCCGTTCCAGCTAGAGCGGTTTCGGGTGCTCAATTCGTTGCAACCAAACGACCGATTGCAGCCTGGTGATCAGGTCAAAGTGGTTGTTCAGTAACGGAAAAAAAGCGGTGTAACGCCTAGCGCGCTAGAAATAGTGATACGCCTCAACCGCCGCCACACCCAGCGCGACACCGAGCAAAATCCAGACCCACGCAGGCGTTTTGCGCTTAGGCTTCGGGGTGGGCACATCGGCGTTGGTGCGGATCAGGAAGTCCTCTGCCATGTGGGGCAAAAGCGGCCCAAAGCGTGACAGGATGCGCGCGGTTTCGGTCAGGTCGCGCAGCACGGCGCGGGGGCCGATGCTGTCTTTGATATAGCCCTCAACGACGGGCTTCGCGACCGTCCACATGTTCATGCTGGGATCGAGCGAGCGCGACACGCCCTCAACCACCACCATCGTACGCTGCAGAAGGAGGAGCTCGGTGCGGGTCGCCATGCCAAACCGCTCGGTCACTTCAAAGAGATGGGCGAGCAGCCGCGCCATGGAGATTTGGCTCGCGTCCTGGCCAAAGATCGGCTCGGCGACGGCCCTAAGCGCTTGAGCAAACTGGTCAATATCGCGGTCGGCGGGCACGTAGCCAGCCTCAAAATGCACCTCGGCGACCCGGCGATAATCCTTCTTCAGGAAGCCATAGAGGATCTCGGCATAGACGCGGCGGGTGTAGGCGTCGATCCGGCCCATGATGCCGAAATCGAAGGCGACGAGCGTGCCGTCGGGCGCGACCTTGAGGTTCCCCTGGTGCATATCGCCGTGGAAAAACCCGTCCCGCAGCGCTTGGCGCAAGAAGGTCTGCATAACCCGCTCAGCCATTTCGGTGAGGTTAACGCCCGCGGCGCGCAGGCCGGGCACATCGCCAAAGTTGGTGCCCTCGACCCAAGTGGTGGTCAGCACCCGCTCATTGCAGAGCGGCCAGATCACCTCTGGCACGGCAAAGCCCGGATCTTCGGCGGAGTTGGCGGCAAATTCGGAGGCGGCGGAGGCCTCAAGGCGGAAATCCAGCTCGCCCTGCACCACCCCGTCGAAATGGGCGACCACCTCGCGCGGTTTGAGGCGGCGGGTGGCGGGGACGAAGAACTCCACCACCGACGAGACGAAATAGAACGCGTTGATATCGCGCTGGAAGGCTTTGGCGATATCCGGACGGCGGACTTTGACCGCCACATCGCGGCCGTCAGAGCGCAAGGTCGCCCGGTGCACCTGCGCGATGGAAGCGGCGGCAATGGGCTCTGAGAACTCAGAAAACAGCGCCTCTACGGGTGCGCCAAGGTCATATTCGATCTCGCGTTTTGCGATGGCGCTGGTGAAGGCGGGCAGCTGGTCTTGCAGGATCCGCAGCTCCATCGAGAGCTTCTCGCCGGTGACATCAGGGCGGGTGGAGAGGATTTGGCCGAACTTCACGTAAGACGGCCCCAGCGCCGTGATTGCCCGCACCACGGGCGGCTGCTTGGGGTCGCCCTTGTAGCCCAGCCACGAGAACGGCCAGATCAGCACACGCGCGGCGATGCGCAGGGGGCGCGGGGCCTCCATCGCCTCGAACACGTCGTCGAGGGCACCGGTCCGCTGAAAGGTCGTGCCGGTGACGGCGAGCCGCCAGAGGTTGGTGATAAAGCTCAAATCTTCCAGCCCGAATGCAGGGCCACGATACCCATCGACATGTTGCGGTATTTCACCTGCTCAAAGCCTGCGGTGCGGATCATCTCTGCGAACTGCTCTTGCGGGGGGAAGCGGCGGATCGACTCGACGAGGTACTGATAGCTGTCGCGATCCCCGGTAATGACCTTGCCCGCCGTGGGGATGAAGTTGAACGAATAGCGGTCATAGAGCCACTGCAGCAGGTCGTTGGGGATCTGGCTGAACTCCAGGCACACGAACCGCCCGCCGGGCTTGAGCACGCGGTAGGCCTCTGCGAGCGCATCTTGCGGGCGGGTGACGTTTCGGATGCCAAGCGAGATCGTATAGGCATCAAAGGTATTGTCCTCAAACTGCAGGTCCATCGCGTCTGCGACGACCCAGTCGAGGGGTTTGCCTTGAGCCTCGGGGCGTTTTTTGCCCTCCTCCAGCATGGGCGCGGTCATGTCAGACACGGTGGCGCGCCCGCCCCCACGCTCCAGGAATTTGAACGAGATATCCCCGGTGCCGCCCGCCATATCCAGAAGGTGCATGTGCGGCTGTGGCGCGAGCCAATCCATCAGCGCCTCTTTCCAGATGCGGTGGATGCCCAGCGACATGACGTCGTTCATTACATCGTATTTCG
>JBCBGM010000011.1:0-42341 GCA_038526735.1 Pseudomonadota bacterium
CAACATGGTTAAAATGGGTGGAGCCCATATCGTCTCGGCCTTCGATGACGATCTAATCATGGTACAGGCCAAGCTGTCAGAGATGGGCGGCCTGGCCGAAGAGCTTTTGTCGAACGCCATCGAGGCTGTCAAAAACCGTGACCCGGGCCTCGCCCGCGAGGTCATCGCCCGCGACAAACGCCTCGACGCGCTTGAGATGGAGGTCGAAGAGCTCGCAACCCGCGTTATCGCCCTGCGCCAACCCCTCGCCCAAGACCTCCGCCTTCTCATCGCCGCGCTCAAAATGGCCTCGACCATCGAGCGGATCGGCGATCTGGCCAAAAACATCGCCAAACGCGCCGAGGATATGGCCTCGGAGCGGCCGGTGCGCGTCTCCGGATCCATCGTGCGCATGGGCAGCCAGACGCTGGGCCAGCTGACCGAAGTGCTTGATGCTTTCACCTCGCGAGAGACTGCGCTCGCCGTGGCCGTCTGGCGCCGCGATGTCGAGATTGACGAGATGTACAACTCGATCTTCCGCGAGGTTGTCACCTACATGATGGAAGATCCCAAGCTGATCGGTCTCGGCTCCCAACTCCTGTTCCTGGCCAAAAACCTGGAGCGTATCGGCGACCACACCACCCATATCGCCGAGCTGGTTTACTACATCGTCGAGGGTGAGCCGCTGGGGGATGATCGCCCCAAAGGCGCCCCCGTCGGCCTCGATGACCTCTGATCGCCTGACCACGAGAGAACCCGATGAGTGCGAAAATTCTTGTCGTAGAAGATGACGCAGCCCTGTCAGAACTCCTGCGCTACAACCTTGGCCGCGAGGGCTTTGCCCTGCAATCTGCCACCGATGGCGAAGAGGCGCTGATCTCTGTTCAAGAGCAGGCGCCAGACCTCATCGTGCTCGACTGGATGCTGCCGCATGTCTCTGGCATCGAGATTTGCCGCCAGCTCCGCGCCCGGACAGAGACGAAAGACCTCCCCATCATCATGCTCACCGCCCGCGGTGAGGAGGAGGACCGCGTGCGCGGGCTGGAGATTGGAGCGGACGACTACCTCACCAAACCCTTCTCCATGACCGAGCTTGTCGCGCGCATCCGCGCCGTCCTGCGCCGCACCCGCCCGACCATTGCCTCCAACGTTGCAACCTTTGGCGACATCAGCCTTGACCGAGAGACCTGCCGCGTGCGTCGTGGCTCCCGTGACGTGCATCTCGGCCCCACCGAATTCCGCCTGCTCGACGTGTTGATGCAGCGCCCGGGCCGCGTGTTCTCCCGCGAGCAGCTGCTCGACCGGGTCTGGGGCCATGACGTCTATGTCGAGATCCGCACCGTTGACGTGCATGTCGGTCGCCTGCGCAAAGCGCTCAACCGGCGTGGGGAGAAAGATCCTGTGCGCACCGTCCGCTCCGCCGGCTACGCGCTCGACGAAACTTACGCCTAAGCGCAGCCGCCAAGGCGCGGTTAACCCAGAGTCACTTTCGTTAAGGTTGTTGTATCAGAACGACAGTTTTGCGCCGAATTTGAGGAAGGGCGAGAGGCCAAACGCTTCCATCCCCGTCACAAAGCTGTCCGGATCGCTCTCTTGATCGGCGCTGAGCGCGGCATCCGCACCCAGTTCTTCGTCATCGATTCGCGTGCCCGTGACCATCAGGCCGAGGTCGAGATCGAGGCTCAGCCGCGAAAACCCGCCGCTAAAGCCCATTGTCACAACCGGGTTCACTGCCTCAGTCGCCACCCCCGGCTGCGCAGGGATCGAGGCCGTATAGTTCCGCCCGTTCAACTCAATCCCGTCAGAAGACAGCGTGTCGCCTGGCAGCGTGAACCGCTCGCCGTTCGCCACGACCCCACCACCAAGGCGCAGGCCATTTCCAAAGGGGTAGTAGTCCGCCAAAAGCCCAACACTACCTGTAGTTGATTGGGTTGGCTCACCATTGCTCAGCCCGCCGAAACTGCGCTGCGCATCGCCATACTGGATCGGCATCCGCACGCCAAAACTGTCATTCAAACGAAGCTGCGGCTCAATCACGGTGCCTTGTGCAACGGGTGAATTTCGCAAGGAAAAAACGAGCGCCGGATCGGCTGCGTCATCCGCAGCACTGGGCGCGGCAGCCGCAGCTGCCCCGCAAAACACCAGAATCTGAAAAGCTCTGCCGGACATCCGACCATCCAAACCCGCGATACGACACCTTACCCCGAAGGCCGCGATGTGCCAACCGGCTCAGCGGCTGGCGCGACGATCCCGGCGAGACGACATCGGCTGAAACGCGATGCTCACATGCTGCTCGCAATAGGGCTTTCCGGGCGCGCACGGGTGGCCACAGAACCAGAACTCATCCGTCGCCGGGTCACCAATCGGCCACTTGCAGGTCCGCTCGGTCAGCTGCATCAACGTCAGCTTCTTCGCAGATTTCTCAAACTCCGCGATATTCGCCAGCGTCTCCGGGTTGATCTCGTTGCCCGTGGGTTGCGGCGGCAGCGGCTGGCCCGGAATGCCCACAGGGCGGCGCGGCGGCAGAGGCGTCACATTCGACGGCGCAGCGGCTGCAGGGGCAGCAGGGGCCGCCGGGGCAGGGCGCGCGGGCGCTGGCTCAACCTTGGGCTCAGGCTTCGGCGCGGCGGCCTTCGGCTCTTCCGCAGCTTTCGCGGTGGCGCGGTTCGACAGGCCCAACCGGTGCACTTTGCCGATCACGGCGTTGCGGGTCACACCACCCAGCTCTTTTGCGATCGCACTCGCGGAATTCCCCTCTGCCCACATCTTTTTGAGCAGCTCAACACGGTCATCGGTCCAGGACATCGGATCCCCATCTGTAACGACACCGGAGTGAGCGACAGGCCCACAAGTTCAACCGCTGTCAGGATGTTCCTATTTTATATGCCCCTGCGCTGCACACAAGGGTGCTCAGAACGCAATTCCAGATGCCACTAATCCGGCCACAAACGCCCGGTCCCCAGTGATGGAGAGATGCTCGACCGCCAGATCGCCCGGAACCCACAGCGGCGTGTGATCCGGCTCGGTCGGTTCGGCGAGTTTCGTGATCCCTCGGCAGAGGTAGATGTGGCACACCTTGCGGGCCCATTTGTCATACTCGGGCATATACACATACCGCTGAAACGCCCCCAACCGCCGCACATCGCCCACGCGCCAGCCCGTCTCTTCCATCACCTCGCGGTGCAGTGCCTGGAGCGGGGCCTCCCCTTCATCAATCCCACCACCGGGCAGCAAAAACTCCTCTCCCCGCACGGTGGTTGCCGCCAGCAAGAGGTTGCCCGCACCATCTCCAATACAGGCATACGCACCCGGTCGATCTTCATAGCGCTGCCCTTCGATGACAGCCTCTCCATAGCGGCGCATGGCACTTCCTTGGATGGGGGGTTACAAATCTGGCAGCCTGATACTATGTGACCGCGCTTAACGAAAGCGCGCTTCAGCGCCGGAGGCTCCTGTCATGGCTGATCAAACGCACCCCATCTGGGACGACATCGTGCTGCCCTTTCAACTCGACCGCTCTGATATGCGCGGCCGTGTGGCCCGGCTTGACCAAACGCTCGACCAGATCCTGTCGCAACACAACTACCCGCTGCCCGTCGCGGCCCTCGTGGCGGAGACTGCGATGCTCACCGCGCTCATCGGGCAGACCATCAAGCTGCGCTGGAAGCTGTCACTGCAAATTCGCGGCGACGGCCCCATTCGCCTGATTGCGACGGATTTCTTTGCGCCCGCCAAAGACGGTGAGCCCGCGCGCATCCGCGGCTATGCCTCGTTCGATGCTGAGCGGCTGGACATGGAGGCCAAACCCTTTGCCCAGATCGGCAAAGGCTACTTCGCGATCCTGATCGACCAGGGCGAGGGGATGACCCCGTACCAGGGCATCACGCCCTTGGCTGGGGAGGGTTTGTCGAGCTGTGCTGAGGCGTATTTTGCCCAGTCAGAGCAGCTGCCCACGCGCTTTAACATCGCCGCGGCCCTGTCGTCGGAGACAGACGAGAGCGGTGCCGGTTGGCGCTCGGGCGGGGTGATGCTGCAGCACATGCCGAAAGCGGGCATTCACATCGACCCGGGGGCTGGGCGAGAAGACGGCGTGATCACCGCCGCCGACATGCTCTCGGGCGAGGCCGCTGAAGATTGGAACCGCGTCAACACGCTCTTGGACACGGCTGAGCTGACAGAGCTTGTCGGCCCGCATCTGTCGCAAGACCGGCTCTTGGTGCGGTTGTTCCACGAGGAAGAGCCCCGCGTGTTCGACGCCCAACCGGTCCAGTTCGGATGCACCTGCTCGGAAGAGAAGGTCCGCCAGTCGCTCTCGATCTATTCGGCGAAAGACATTTCCCGGATGACCACGATCGAGGGCACGGTCACCGCAGACTGCCAATTCTGCGGCGCCCACTATGTGCTCGACCCGGCGACCGTGGGCTTCGAAGCCGAAGGCACCCAAGACCCGCTGCAGGCGTAAAAGAAGGAGGGGGGGCCACCGCCCTGCCTCTAACACACCCCGGACTTGATCCGGGGAGTCGTTAGTATGGTGGGGGCCTCAGCGCGGAATCAAGTCGCGTAGCGACGCCGCGCGCGCCAGACCGACCGACAGGTCTGGCGCATTGGAGGGTGAGTTGCGCCACTCCACGCGAATGCGACTTTGCAGGCATAAACCGCGTCGTTCGCAAGAGAACTGCGCCACACCTCGGTCTGGCGCGCGCTGTGTTTCGCATTCCTCATCGAGGTCTCGGCTCAATGGCGCGCCGTCTCTCAGCCGGAGGCGACTAGCCTCCGGCCGCGCCCTCCCTCCCGAACGGGAGGGCGTTTGATCCCGTTTCGCCATCGTACAAACCAAATGCAGTCTGGAGAAATAAATTGCGCTGAAGTGCTGTCGCGAAACGCCCACCCGAGGGAGGGCGCGGCCTAAACGGGCGCACTGTTCAGCGAGGTCCCGGATCTCGTCCGAGTCGCCACGACCCCCACACTACCCCCGATCCCGCAGCAGCCTCTGCTTCTGCCGGTTCCAGTCGCGTTGCTTTTCGGTCTCGCGCTTGTCGGCCATCTTTTTGCCCTTTGCGATGCCGATCCGCAGCTTCGCGACACCCTTCTCATTGAAGTACATCGCCAGCGGCACCAGCGTCATGCCCTCGCGTTGGGTGCCGTTCCAGAGCCGCGACAGCTCACGGCGCGACACCAGCAACTTCCGCCGCCGCCGCTCTTCATGCCCGAAGGTCTTGGCCTGTGCATACGGCGCCACATAGCTGTTGATCAGCCACAGCTCGCCGTCCTCAACGCTCGCATAGCTCTCTGCAATATTCGCCCCGCCGAGCCGCAGAGACTTCACCTCAGACCCTCCCAGCACAACGCCTGCCTCCAGCGTGTCCTCGATGGCATACTGGTGACGCGCCTTGCGGTTCTCCGCGATCGTCTTACTGTTCGGGTCAGATTTCTTGGTGGCCATGGCGCGCAGGTAATGGGCCGCGCCCACCGCGTCTAGGGGGAGCGAGATGCCGGAGAAAAAAGACGTCCTGCGTCAAACCGACGACGCCGCGCGCCAGCAGGCCAAAGAGCTGATGCGCAAAGCCAAGCACGGCGCGCTTGCGGTGCTCGACCCAGAGAGCGGCGTGCCCATGGCCAGCCGCGTCGCCACCGCCTGCGATGTGACCGGCGCGCCGCTTATCCTGATCTCGCAACTCTCGGGCCATTTCGGCGCGCTCGCGGCTGACCCGCGCTGCTCTGTGATGTTCGGCGACCCCGGCAAAGGAGACCCGCTCGCTCACCCGCGCGTCACCGTCACGGCGAAGGCCGAAAAGCTGGACGGAGACGCCCGCACCGCCGCCCGCGAGCGCTTCTTGCGCTACCACCCCAAAGCGGCACTCTATGCGGATTTCGGGGATTTCGCCTTCTGGCGGCTCACCCCCACCGGTGCCTCACTGAACGGGGGCTTCGGCAAAGCCTTCGCGCTGAGTGCCGAAGACCTCGCCGCCCCCGCCCTCGACGGCTTTGATCAGATGGAGCCTGGCGCCACCGAGCACATGAACGACGACCACCTCGATGCGATCCAACTCTACGCCGAAAAACCCGGAAACTGGCAGATGCTGGGCATGGATGCCGAGGGCATGGACCTGGTGAATGGTGAAGAGCGTCTGCGCTATTGGTACGACCGCCCGCTCGCCTCTGCCGATGAATTGCGCCCCCGTCTTGTCGCCCTCGTGAAGCGCGCGCGAGCCGAAAAAACTTGAAGCCCAAGCGTTTCACCGCAAGCTATGGGAAATAACCTCAGCCGAAGGCCGCCCGCACATGTTTGACAGCTTTTTCCCAACCAACCGTTTTTACTTCAAATTCGGCGGCAAAATCATCACGGTGCACCTGTACTTTTGGTCGGCGATCCTTTGGGCTTTGGGCACAATCCTGTTGTGGTACGGCCCCTTTATCCTGCCATCATTGCGCACGAGCGGAGAGATTTTCTCGCTTGGGGGGCTGTTTGGCATGGGCTTTCCGCCAGAGCTTGGCACAGATGCGGGCGAAGACGCGACCGCGGTCTTTAACGAGGCGCAAGGCTGGGCGCAGTCGTTTTGGCTCTATCAATACGTCATCTCCTGCTACGTCCTCTTCGCCGGGGTCTGGATGTATGTGGCCAACCACAAATGGTCCCGCTGGAGCATTGGGGGCTCTGCCTTGATCATCTTCGTGACCTGGTTTCAGGTACAGATCGATGTCTTCTTCAACGAGTGGTATCGCGACTTCTTCGATCTCATTCAGGTCGCCTTGGCTGAGCCCAACTCGGTCTCTCTGAGCGAATATTATGGTCAATTAGCCACCTTCCTGTGGGTGGCACTGCCGTATGTGATCCTTGTGGTCCTGAAGTTGTTCTTCACTTCGCATTTCGTCTTCCGTTGGCGCACCGCGATGCACGAGCGCTACACCAACATGTGGGAGCAGGTGCGAGATATCGAGGGCGCCTCGCAGCGTATCCAGGAAGATACTCAACGCTTTGCTGGCATCATGCAGGGCCTTGGCGTGTCGATCATCGACAGCGTCATGACACTCATCGCGTTCTTGCCGATCCTCTGGGGATTGTCAGAGTTTGTGTCTGAGGTCCCGATCATCGGTGAAACGGCGCAGGCCCTCGTCATCATCGCGATCCTGTGGTCCGTGTTTGGTACAGGGTTGATCGCGCTTGCGGGGTATCGACTGCCCGGCTTGGAATTCCGCAACCAGCGGGTCGAGGCCAGCTACCGCAAAGAGCTCGTCTTAGGCGAAGATTTCGCCGACAGAGCCACCCCACTGACCATCGAAGAGCTGTTCGGCAACGTTCGCAAAAACTACTTCCGGCTGTATCTGGAATACACCTACTTCAACGTCATCCGCATCACCTACCTGCAGATCGGTAACCTGATCCCGTTCTTCGCGCTCGGTCCGACGATCATCGCGGGCGCCATCACCTTTGGTGTGATGCAGCAAATCCTCAACGCTTTCGGCCGGGTCGAGAACTCCTTCCAGTTTCTCGTCAATTCCTGGCCCACGATCATCGACCTGATCTCCATCCACAAACGCCTCGCAGCCTTTGAGGCAGAGATTGAGGGTCGGCGTTTGGCCGCGATTGAAGCTGAAGATATCAACCGCGCTATCTGATCCGGTTGACCGGCGGCGGGGGAGGGCCATCTCTCCTCCCGTGCGCCGGTGGAGCCTCTCATGCGTGATACGTCCAGCATAGAAATCAGTGTGCTTTCGTCGCTCTCAGAGATCGACGCCACCGACTGGGACGCCTGCGCCGCCCCCGAAACCGCCGACGGCGGCCGCCCTCTCGACCCGTTCACCACGCACCGCTTCCTCTACGCGCTAGAGACCTCCGGCTCCGTCGGCAAAGGCACCGGATGGCAGGCGCAATACCTCGTCGCCCGTGCCGAGGGGGAGGTCATTGCCTGCCTGCCGCTCTATGCTAAGGGTCACAGCCAGGGCGAATACATCTTCGACCACAACTGGGCCCATGCGTTTGAGCGGGCCGGGGGCCGCTACTACCCCAAACTCCAAGCCGCCGTCCCCTTCACCCCCGCCACAGGCCGCCGCTTTCTCACAAAACCGGGCTGGGACGCCGACGGCCGCGCCGCCCTCGTTCAGGGCGCCGTGCAACTGGCCGACCGCTACGACGTTTCCTCGATCCACATCACCTTTTGCACCGAAGCCGAGGCCAAGGCCGGAGAGAAACTCGGCCTCCTCCCACGCGTGACCCAGCAGTTCCACTGGGAAAACCGCGCCTTCCCAGACTTTGACACGTTCCTAGAGGCGCTCTCCTCCCGCAAACGCAAAACCATCCGCAAAGAGCGCCGCACCGCGCAGAATTTCGGCGGAGAGATCGTCGCCCTCACCGGCGACGCGATTGAGCCTGAGCATTGGGATGCGTTCTGGATTTTCTACCAAGACACCGGCTCCCGCAAATGGGGCACGCCCTATCTCACCCGCCAATTCTTCCGCGACGCGCAAGAAAACCTGCGCGAGGACATGCTCCTCGTGATGGCCCGGCGTGAGGGGCGTTGGGTTGCCGGCGCGCTCAACTTTATCGGCCGCGAAACGCTCTTTGGCCGCTACTGGGGCTGCACCGAGCATCACTCCTGCCTGCATTTCGAGCTCTGCTACTATCAGGCCATCGACTACGCGCTGCAAAACCAGATGGCGCGGGTTGAGGCGGGCGCGCAGGGCGAGCACAAACTCGCGCGCGGCTATCTGCCTGCGCCGGTGCACTCGCTGCATTTGATGATGGATCAGGGCTTTCAAGATGCCGTCGCGCGCTATCTGGAGGCGGAACGGGCTGCAACCGAAGAGGACATCGAGGTTCTCACGGCCTACGGCCCCTTCAAAAACGAGACCGCCGAGGAACACGACTAATGACCGAAAAACTCACCGACCGCACCGCTTTAGAGCCCCTGATGGCAACGGGATGGGCCCTTGTGGAGGGGCGCGATGCGATCACCAAAACCTTCCGCTTTGACGATTTCAACGCCGCGTTCGGGTTCATGTCCCGCGCGGCGCTCATGGCCGAAAAACTCGACCACCACCCCGAATGGTTCAACGTCTACAACCGTGTTGAGGTCACGCTTACCACGCATGACGCCGGAGGGCTGTCGCCGCTGGATGTAAAACTCGCCTCCGCCATGGATGCGATGGCATAACGCTCTGCACCCCGAAATCCTCGCCCCGGACCTGATCCGGGGCCTCGCCTTTGGAGGAGGGCACTTTCGGCGCGGAATCAAGTCGCGCAGCGACGCCGCGCGCGGCAGACCGACCGAAAGGTCTGGCGCATTTGGATGGTGACTTCTCCGATCAACGCAAATGCGGTTCGGCGAGGATAAATCGCGAAGCCCAAACCCTAGCTGCGCAACACCTTGATCTGGCGCGCGCTATGGTGCGCGTTGCCTGTCGAGGTCCCGGCTCAAGGCCGCGACGCCACCCTCAAAACACCAACCCGAACGGCCCCTTTGCCCGCGGCATTCGCCAGGGCAGCAGCAGGTGCACCCACCCCGCATCGAACCGGTCGCAATCGAGCGCTTCATGAACCCCGGCCCGCGGTGCCCCGTCGATCACCGTCTCTACCGCCGCGCGGGCATAAAACGGCGCGTCCTCGTAGCGGGCCAGCTCGCGCACGGCCCCTTCAGAGCGCGTCTCCCGCGCCACCCGCCACAGCGTTTTTGAGAGCCCAACCTTGGGCGGCGCCTCGACCTCAGCAACCGATCCATCCGGCCCGAACCGCAACGCCACGTTTAGATCTTGCCCCTGCCGGTCGGTCACATCGTAGAAGGTCTGCGCCCCGCCCTCGACCGGGAACCGCCCCCAGGTCCAGTATTTAAAGTCCCGCTCCAGCGCAGTCGTCCCGAAGTTCCCATCGAGATACCCATGCCCTTGCCAGCGCACGCCCGGAGAAGGGAAATCCACCTCAATCCGCGCCGCCGGCGCAAAGGGCCGCCAGACATGCGACGCATGCAGCGCCACCTCTTGATCGGTCACCGCCCCCGGATGAATACGGATCGTCCCCCGCACGCGAGACAGATGCGGCACCGACCGCTCATCAATCTTTACCGTGAGCGTGGTCCCATCCCACGCCATCGAGGACGGGCCCACCACAAATTGTGTCGCATCGCGGCTGAGAGCCTCCTCCCCCCGCTCTGTCATGCACCATCGCCCTTTGGGCCCGTACAACGCGCAATTCATCGAGATGTGGTTTTCCGGCTTCGTCCGCCCCGCCCAGCGGTAATAGGGCGAAAAGACCGACCCTATGAAGCCGATGACCGTGACACCTTGGGTGCCGTCGTCAGAGATCCCGTCGAGATACCACCAGGCGTAGCCGTCGTCGCTGACCTGTAGGTCAAAGCGCGGTCCGAGATGATCGCCGCGGCCGCGTGCCTCCCGGAGAGGGCTGCCATCGGCACCCCCGGCCCCGGATGGCACCCGCCCCCGCACAGATACAGCCCCTTCACTTTGCTCCGCGCTGTCGGGCGCTGAAACGTCCGCATCGCCCCATGCGGGTTCGCCCCGTAGAGCGCGCCCCCCGTCCCCGGAAACAGGGTCGAGAACTGATCCGGGGTTGTCAGCGCCGCGCGTGCTGTCGGCGGGTCCGTGATAAGGCCAGCCTCGGCCAGTCGGGCAAATACGGTCGAAGTGCATTGGGAAATCTCCTCCTTAGAGGGGCTATGGACGTCGCCATCAGCCGGAGCGTTCATGATCATCTGCATCCGCTCTGGGCCGGTCGCGTGTGCGTCGCCGCGATCTTGGGCGCAGATATAAAGGGTGGGGTCACTGGGGCGTCTGTAATCGGTGAACAGCTCTCGAAACTCAGCCGGACTGTCATCAGAGAAAAAGACAGTGTGCTGCGCGAGCTCAAACCCAGAGGTCGGTGCCGCCCACGTCCAGACCCAAGCTGACAGTGACCGCGCAGTGAGATGTGTTCGGGGCGCTGCGTCCGGAACCCCCTCAACAAGCCCAGACGCTAGCGCACTCGGATCACCATTAAACAGAATCGCATCCGCTGCGATTCGGGTGCCGTCGCCCGTGATCACCGCTTCAGCCCGATCGCCATGCATCTCGATCCGCGCAACGGGCGTGTCATACGAAATCTGCCCGCCCTTCGCCTCAATGAGCCTCGCAAGCGCTTGCGCGAGGCTGTGCATGCCGCCCTTCAGATGCCACACGCCGCGCTGCTCAGAGGCCCAGATCAGCATTAGCAGGGCGGGCGAGAGCAGCGGCGAGCCGCCAACGTAAGTTGCGTAGCGGCCAAAGAGTTGCCGCAGCCGGTGATCCTCAAACGCACGCCCAAGTGCCTGCCACAGGGTCGAGAGCGGAGCCATCGCCTTGGTCAGTGTCAGCGCATCCGCCATCACCGCCCGTGTAACTGACAACAGAGAGGGCGCCGCCGACCGCATCACCGGCCCTTCAAATGCGTTGAACAAAAGGTTCGCGCGGTCGGTAAACGCCTTAAACCGCTGGGCCTCAGCCGCTCCGGCGAAGGCCTCGACATTGGCCACACTTGCCGCCTGATCCGCCATCAAATCGAGCACCGGCGCACCGCGCCAATGATGCCGCGCGAGCACGTCGCAGGGCGACAGCGTCAGCTCTGCCTCAAGGCTGGTGCCCGCGGCGTCGAACAGCTCTTCAAACACCGGCCGCATCGTAAACACCGTCGGCCCCGCATCCACCGGCCCTGCTCCAGAGGGCAGCGTACGCATCTTGCCACCCGGCCCGCTGTGGCGCTCCAGAACCGTCACATCCGCCCCGGCAGAGACCAGCTCCAGCGCCGCCGCAAGGCCACCAACGCCCGCACCGATCACCACCACTTTGTCTCTGCTCATCCGGGTCACCGGCAGAATCCTCGCAAAAAATCCGCTGTCAGGTTTGACGAGACGGGATGATGTGTCCATATTTGTTTACATCAAGTGTGTAAATTAAAACGAACACACCAGGAGAGCCCATGCCAACCGACCCGACCTCCCGTATCGAGCTCACGCTGGAGGCGTCGGTCGCCCGCGCCGAAACCGTGGACGCTCCGCCAAAGATCTCCAAAGCGCTGCGCCACGCCGTCTTTCCGGGTGGCGCGCGCGTGCGCCCGCAGCTTGCGATGGCCGTGGCCATGGCTTGCGGCGATGACGCGCCCGAGCTCGCGAACGCCGCCGCCGCCTCCATCGAGCTGATCCACTGCGGCAGTCTCGTGCACGACGACCTGCCGATGTTCGATGACGCTGACCTGCGCCGCGGCCAACCCGCCGTGCACATCGCCTTCGGAGAGCCCATCGCCCTCTTGACCGGCGACGCCCTGATTGTGGCCGGCTTCGATGTGCTCGCCCGCGCCGGCGTCACCCGCCCAGAGCGCCTACCGGGCCTCGTGCAAACCCTCGCGCAATCCGTCGGCGTGCCCGGCGGCATCTGCGCCGGACAGGCGTGGGAAAGTGAGGAGGAGATCGAGCTCTCTGCCTACCACCAGGCCAAAACTGGCGCGCTCTTCGTCGCCGCAACCACCATGGGCGCACAAGCCGCCGGAGCAGAGGCCGCCCCCTGGCGCGAACTCGGCGCCCGCATCGGCGAGGCCTTCCAAGTCGCCGATGACCTGCGCGACGCGCTCCTGACCGAAGAGGAGCTTGGCAAGCCCGTCCTGCAAGACATCATCAATGACCGCCCCAACGCCGTCACCCTTCTGGGTGTGCGCGGCGCCGTGGACAAGCTCCACGCGATCCTCGACGGCGCCGTCGCCTCCATCCCCGACTGCCCCGGCAAACCGCGCCTCACCAAGATTGTAGAGGCGCAGGCGCTGCGTCTGGTGCCCAAACCTTTCCTCGAAGCGGCCGAATAAGTGGTTGCCTTGCCCGACGGTGCGCCCGAGCGACGGCGCTTCGCTCCGCGTGACTGGTTCTACCGCGTCACCATGCGCGCTATCGCGAGCCCCGACTTTCAGAGCTTCGCCACCCGCTTTCCGCTGACCCGCCCGTTCGTGCGCGCAAGGGCGCGGGGGCTTTATGATCTGGTTGCCGGGTTTGTGTACTCGCAGACCCTCTTGGCCGTCGTGCAGCTCGACCTCCACCGCATCCTCGCCGAGCGCCCCCTCACCGCCGCGCAGATCGGCCTGCGGGTGAACCTTGACGAGATCGCCGCCAAGCGCCTCGCCCAAGCCGCCGTGGCCGTTGGCCTCTTTAAACGGCGCGGCGAGCGCTATCGCCTCTCCCAGACCGGGGCTGCCCTCATCGGCGCACCGGGCGTGGAGGAGATGGTTCGCCACCACCCGCTCTTCTACCAAGACGTTGCAGACCCGGTCGCCCTCCTGCGGCGCGAGACTGACACCAACCTCTCCCGCTACTGGGGCTATGTCGGCGGCGCGCAGACCAATGACATGGAGGAGGACGTCGCTGCGCCGTATTCCGCGTTGATGGCCGCCAGCCAGGCCATGGTCGCCGACGAGACGCTCACCACCTTCCCGATGCAGCGCTACAAACGCCTGCTCGATGTGGGGGGGGGCGAGGGGGCTTTCCTCTCCGCCGCCCTCCAGCGCAATGAGAGCCTCTTGGGCACCGTCTTTGACCTGCCAGCTGTCGTCGAGCGCGCCACGCCCCGGTTTGAACGCGATGACGTGTCCGTCCGCGCTGACACTGCCCCCGGTTCGTTCTTGTCCGATCCGCTGCCCAAAGGGGCCGATCTGATCTCATTGATTCGGGTCTGTTACGACCATGAGGATGATGTGGTGAGGGCGCTCCTGTTCAAAATCAGGCAGTCGCTTCCACATGGCGGAACGCTTTTGATCTCTGAACCGATGAGTGGCGGCACCAATCCCACCCGCGAGGGCGATGCTTATTTCGGGTTCTACACCGCCGCGATGAGCACCGGGCGCCCGCGCTCGGTCGCCGAACACTCCGATTTACTCAAGGAAGCGGGGTTTGAGGCCATTCGCGCCCACAAAACCCGTCAACCCTTCATCACACAGGTCATCTCTGCCCGCGCGGGCTGAGGCGGTCGTTTGTCCGTTCAAACGTCGAAAACTGGCCTGAAACGCAACCATATTCGAAAAAAACGTAAAATCAGTTTGACGCCGCTATGTGTCAGTCTAAACTTACACCAAGCAAGAAACTGCGCAAAAAACTGCTCAGTAAGAACGCAAAGAGAACACCGGGAGCAAACTGTTGCACACAACAGCCGTGTTACTTGAAGGGGCCGAGAAGTTGCGTCTGGAGACGCTGGAGCTTGACCGTCCCGGCGTAGAGGATGTGGTTGTGGAGGTTCGCCATTCGGGCATCTCCACGGGTACCGAAAAACTGCTGTGGACCGCCGCGATGCCGCCCTTTCCGGGCATGGGCTATCCGCTGGTCCCCGGCTACGAGGCTGCAGGCGAAGTCGTCGAGGCTGGCGCCGAGAGCGGCTTTAAAACCGGCGATTATGTCTTTGTGCCGGGTGCCACCTGTTATGGTGAGGTCAAGGGCCTCTTCGGTGGCTCGTCCAAGCGCCTCGTCTCCAAAGGCAGCCGTTGCCAAAAGATCGACGCGGGCCACGGCCCAGAGGCGGCTCTGCTCGCCCTGGCCGCCACCGCGCGCCACGCCGTGGCTGGCATCAACACACCTCTCCCAGACCTGATCGTCGGCCACGGCGTCCTTGGCCGCCTGCTGGCACGCCTTGTGCTCGTTGCCGGCGGTCCCGCACCCACCGTCTGGGACATCAACCCAGACCGGATGAGCGGTGCCGAGGGCTACAAGGTCATCCACCCCGACGATGACCCGCGCCGCGACTATGAGACGATCTGTGATGTCTCCGGCGCGCCCGGCATCCTTGATCAGCTGATGATGCGTCTCAAGCGCGGCGGCGAGATCGTGCTCGCCGGGTTCTACACCGATCCGCTCTCGTTCGCGTTTCCGCCCGCGTTCATGAAAGAGGCCCGCATCCGCGTCGCCGCTGAATGGACGCCCGAAGACCTCTACGTGACCCGCCGCCTTGTCGAAGAGGGCGACCTCTCGCTCGCGGGTCTGATCACCCACACCGAGGATGCCGCGAACGCGACCGATGCTTACCGCACCGCGTTCACCGATGCCGGCTGCCTCAAGATGATACTCGACTGGAAGGGCATCGCATGAGCCTCGACACCAAAATCCCAGACCTTGGCACGCGCGATCAGATGCTGCGCGACGAAGCCGCTCAACCGACGCTCGAAGTGCCCACCGCCGAGCCCACCAAGCACACGCAGATCATCGCGATCTATGGCAAAGGCGGCATCGGCAAGTCTTTCACCCTCGCGAACCTGTCGTGCATGATGGCGGAGCAGGGCAAGCGGGTGCTGCTGATCGGCTGCGATCCGAAGTCTGACACCACCTCGCTTTTGTTCGGCGGCAAGGCCTGCCCGACGATCATCGAAACCTCCACCCACAAGAACCTGGCGGGCGAAGAGGTGAAGATCGGCGACGTCTGCTTCAAGAAAAACGGCGTCTTCGCGATGGAGCTCGGTGGCCCCGAGGTCGGACGCGGCTGTGGCGGCCGGGGGATCATCCATGGCTTTGAACTGCTGGAAAAACTGGGCTTCCACGACTGGGATTTTGACTACGTCCTCCTGGATTTTCTCGGAGATGTGGTCTGCGGCGGCTTCGGCCTGCCCATCGCGCGGGATATGGCTCAAAAGGTGATCGTGGTCGGCTCGAACGACCTGCAATCGCTGTATGTGGCCAACAACGTCTGCTCCGCAGTGGACTACTTCCGCAAACTCGGCGGCAACGTCGGCGTCGCGGGCATGGTCATCAACAAGGATGACGGCACGGGCGAGGCGCAAAAGTTCGCCGAATCCGTCAACATCCCGGTTCTTGCCGCGATCCCCGCCGATGACGATCTGCGCAAAAAGTCCGCCAACTACGAGATCGTCGGCTCTAACGCGACGCAATGGGGCGCCCTGTTTGGCGAACTGGCCGAGAACGTGGCAGGCGCACCGCCGGTGCTCCCGAGCCCCCTTAGCCAAGACGGCCTGATCCAGCTCTTTGACGGCAAAGATACTGGCGAAGGTGTCGTCCTGGTCCCGGCCACTGACGAAGACATGCGCGGATCCAAGTCCGAGCCCAAAGCATCGCTTGAGGTCATCTACGACGATGTTTGACCTCACCTCCCTCCAACGTGCCGACACAGCGCTGGCGGAGACCTCGGGCTACGCGTCCGAAAAGGTCATCCCGCCGCCCGGGGCCGTGTGCCCTGTGACCGGCCAGCGGGGGGAGATGTCCGAAACGCAACAGTCGAAGCGCGCAGGGGTTTGCCCCTTCGCACATGGGGAGCACCATGGCTGAGACCAAATACGATACCGCCGGAGAGGCCCCCGTGCTGACCGGCACCAGCGTGCCAGAGGGCACGCCGCCCGAGGGCGGCCTGGAGACTAGCCTCGGCTGTCATTCCGGCTCTGAAATGAAAAAGGCCGCCGAGATGGCGGGCAATTCCGACATGTTGGAGCAATACGCCGCCGACTATCCGCAAGGCCCGCACGACAAGCCGCAATCGATGTGCCCAGCCTTTGGCAGCCTGCGCGTCGGCCTGCGGATGCGCCGCACGGCAACCGTGCTCTCGGGCTCGGCCTGCTGCGTCTACGGCCTGACCTTTGTTAGCCATTTCTACGGGGCGCGCCGCTCTGTCGGCTATGTGCCGTTCAACTCCGAAAGCCTCGTCACCGGCAAACTCTTCGAAGACATCCGCGAGGCCGTCTACAAGCTCGCCGACCCTGAGCGCTACGACGCCATTGTCGTCACCAACCTCTGCGTGCCCAGCGCCTCTGGCGTGCCGTTGCGCCTCTTGCCCGATGAGATCGACGGCGTCCGCATCATCGGCATCGACGTGCCGGGCTTTGGCGTGCCCACCCATGCCGAGGCGAAAGACATCCTCTCCGGCGCGATGCTCGCCTATGCCCGCCAAGAAGTAGAGGCCGGCCCTGTGCCGCGCCCCGTCGGTGGCACCGAGGATCGCCCGACCGTGGCGCTTCTCGGAGAGATGTTCCCCGCCGACCCGATGATCATCGGCAAGATGCTGGAGCCAATGGGCCTTGCTGCCGGGCCAACCATGCCCTGCCGCGAATGGCGCGAGCAGTATGCCGCGCTCGACAGCGGCGCGGTCGCTGCCATCCACCCGTTCTACACCGCCACCATCCGCGAGTTTGAGCGCGCCGGTCGCCCGATCATCGGCTCTGCCCCCGTGGGCGCCGACGGTACCGCCGCTTGGCTTGAGAACGTGGGCGATGTCTTCGGCATCGCCGCTGAAAAGGTCGCCGGTGTGAAAAACGCTATGATCGGTGCCACCAAAGGCGCGCTCGCTGGCGCCCCGGTCAACGGCACGATCACGCTCTCAGGCTACGAGGGCTCAGAACTGCTCGTCGCCCGCCTGCTGATCGAGAGTGGCGCCAACATCCCCTACGTTGGCACCGCCTTGCCCAAGACCAAATGGTCCGAGGCCGATGTCGCGTGGCTTGAGGCGCGCGGCACCAAAATCAAATTCCGCGCCTCGCTTGAGGATGATTGCGCCGCGATGGAGGCGATCAAGCCCGACCTTGCCATCGGCACCACGCCGGTCGTGCAAAAGGCCAAAGAGCTGACGATCCCCGGCCTCTACTTCACCAACCTGATCTCCGCCCGCCCCCTGATGGGCCCGGCCGGGGCCGGCTCACTGGCCGAGGTGGTGAACGCCGCCATCGCCAACAAAGAACGCTTCGACACCATGAAGGACTTCTTCGAAGGTGTGGGCGAGGGCGACACGGCGGGCGTTTGGGAAGGTGCCCCGAACGTGCAGGAAGACTTCCGCGAGAAGAACCTGCGCAAGCTCGAGAAAAAAGCCCGCGCGGCCAAAGCGGCGGAGATGATCTGATGCGCTTTGGTCTGTCACATCCGTCTTTTGCGCTGGCGCGCCCAGGGGCTCTGCCCCTCGGGTCTGCGACCCTCACCCCGGGATATTTCGACCTCTGCAGGGAGGGCGCGTCATGCTAGTCACTGATCATGACCGCGCTGGCGGGTATTGGGGTGCTGTCTACGCCTTCACCGCGATGAAGGGCCTGCAGGTGGTCATCGATGGCCCGGTGGGCTGCGAGAACCTGCCGGTGACCTCGGTGCTGCACTACACCGACGGGTTGCCGCCGCATGAGCTGCCCATCGTGACCACGGGTCTCGGCGAAGAAGAGCTGGGCCGCGAGGGCACCGAAGGCGCGATGAAGCGCGCCTGGGGTACGCTCGATCCGGCGCTGCCGGCGGTGGTTGTCACCGGCTCGATTGCCGAGATGATCGGCGGCGGTGTCACCCCGCAGGGCACCAACATTCAACGCTTCCTGCCGCGCACCATCGATGAGGACCAGTGGCAATGCGCCGACCGCGCGATGACCTGGGGCTTTACCGAGTTTGGCATGACCAAGGGCCGGATGCCGAAAGAGCGTAAGCGCCCCGAGGGAGCCAAGCCCCGCGTCAACCTCCTTGGGCCGATGTATGGCACGTTCAACATGCCCTCAGACCTCGCCGAGATCCGCCGCCTCGTTGAGGGGATCGGCGCCGAGGTCAACATGGTCTGGCCCTTGGGCAGCCATATCGCTGACGCTGCCCGCCTTGTGGATGCCGACGCCAATATCGTGATGTACCGCGAGTTTGGCCGCGGCCTCGCAGAGCTTCTCGACAAGCCCTACTTCCAGGCACCCATCGGTATCGACAGCACCACCAAGTTCCTCCGAGCGCTTGGCGAGAGCCTTGGCCTCGACCCCGAGCCGTTCATCCAGCGCGAGAAGCATTCGACCATCAAACCGGTCTGGGATCTCTGGCGCTCTGTCACGCAAGACTTCTTCGCCACCGCCTCTTTCGCCGTGGTTGCGAACGAGACCTATGCCCGTGGCATCCGCCATTACATGGAGAGCGATCTGGGCCTGCCCTGTGCTTTTGCCGTGGCGCGGGTGAAGGGCAAAAAGACCGACAACGACGAAGTGCGCGCGCTCATGCACACCAAGCGCCCGCTCATCGTCATGGGGTCGATCAACGAAAAGATGTACATGGCCGAGATGAAGGCCGGGCACGGGCCTCAGCCCGCGTTTATCCCGGCGAGCTTTCCGGGGGCGGCCATCCGGCGGCACACCGGCACGCCCTTCATGGGCTACGCCGGGGCGACCTACCTCTTGCAAGAGGTCTGCAACGGGCTCTTTGATGCGCTCTTCCACATCCTGCCCTTGGGCAGCGAGATGGATGCCGCCGAGGCCACGCCCACGACCCTGCGCCAAGACCTGCCCTGGGATCAGGAAGCTCAAGACGCCCTCGATGAGATCGTCGCCACGCACCCCATTCTCACCCGCATCTCAGCCGCCAAATCCCTGCGCGACGCCGCAGAGAAGGCCGCCCTCGATGCCGGGGATGAGACTGTAACCCTCAGAGCTGTGGATCAACTGCGGCCGAAAACCCCGACAGGAGAAGCCCCATGAGTTCTCTCGACCATGATGCCTTCGCTCATGCCACACCCGCCCAAGAGCGGCGGCACCGGCAGTGGGAAAGCGTCGAATACCGCTGCTACTTCACAGCGATCTTCGTTGTTTCGTTGCCCATCGCAACGATCAAGTCCCTCTCCCCGCAGCGCCCTGGCCCCTTCGGCACGAAGGCAGAGCGGCGCGGTGTTTGGGGCGAAGCCAAGCGGATGGCCCACACCATCACGCCAATGATTTTCTCGGTCTGATGCGCGCGTGACGCAGCTGACCGAACACCAGTTTTCCATCGGCTATGCCCGGTGGGGAATAGGCGGGGCGGTTCCCGTCAATCCCGGCCGCGGGGAATTCTGCGGCGCTGACTCTATACGGAGAACAGCAAATGTCTGACAGCAGTCTGTCGTTCACCGGGCTCACAGATGAGCAAGCACAAGAGTTGCACAGCGTCTATGTCAGCGGACTGAACTTGTTCGCAGGCGTGGCCATCGTTGCACACCTTCTCGTGTTCATCTGGCGCCCTTGGTTCTAAAAGGAGATAAGAAATATGGGACTCGATAAGTTCTACAAGATCTGGCTCGTCTTCGATCCACGTCGTGTTTTCGTTGCACAGGGCATCTTTTTGTTCCTGCTCGCCGCGATGATCCACTTGGTGCTCTTGAGCACCGATCACTACAACTGGTTTGCGCTCGCCGCGATGTAAATCGCTGCGGTCTTAGACAGTTGTACCGTCGTGGGCGGGGGAGTGCTCCCCCTCCGCCCACGGCACCTCACAACGCATTCGGCCGAAGTGCCCCTCGCCGGGCCTGACGCCGCTCGAACGCGGAGAGACCAAAAATGGCCTTGCTCAGTTTTGAGAAAAAATATCGCGTCCGCGGCGGGACGCTCGTAGGCGGGGACTTGTTCGACTTCTGGGTCGGGCCGTTCTACGTCGGTTTCTTCGGTGTCACGACGATCTTCTTCGCGGCGCTGGGAACACTCTTGATCCTCTGGGGTGCCGCCCTCGGAGACACCTGGAACCCCTGGCTGATTTCCATCAATCCGCCGGATTACTCCTATGGCCTCTCGATGGCGCCATTGGCGGAGGGCGGTCTGTGGCAGATCATTACGATCTGTGCGCATGGTGCCTTCATCTCATGGTTGCTGCGCGAGGTTGAGATCTGCCGCAAGCTCGGCATGGGGTATCACGTTCCCTTCGCATTTGGCGTGGCGATCTTCGCCTATACAACGCTGAACGTGATCCGCCCGATCCTGATGGGTGCTTGGGGCCACGCCTTCCCGTATGGGATCTGGTCACACCTCGATTGGGTCAACAACGTGGGCTACGCCTACGGCAACTTCCACTACAATCCGGCGCATATGATCGCGGTGACGTTCTTCTTCACCACGACCCTCGCGCTCGCGCTGCACGGCGCACTGGTGCTCTCGGCCACCAACCCCGGCAAGGGCGTTGAGGTCAAAACACCGGACCACGAAGACACCTACTTCCGCGATTTCATCGGGTACTCGGTCGGCACCCTCGGGATCCACCGCGTGGGCCTGGTGCTTGCACTGAACGCTGGCTTCTGGTCGGCCGTCTGCATCGTGATCTCCGGCACCATCTGGTTCGATGTCTGGATCGCGTGGTGGGATTGGTACGCGCTACTGCCCTGGTGGGCTGACCTCTAAGGGAGAAGAGAGACATGGAATACCAAAACATCTTCACCCAAGTTCAAGTCCGAGGTCCTGCCGAAATGGGCATGGTCGAGGACGTGGACATGGACATGCGGACCACCGGCGCCAGCTTCAATCGTTGGATTGGCGCTATCGGCAACGCCCAGCTCGGCCCCATCTATCTGGGCTGGTTCGGCATCACCTCGCTGGCCACCGGCTTTCTGTGGTTCTTCATCGTCGGCATGAACTTCTGGTTCCAGGCAGGCTTCAACCCGGCGATCTTCGTGCGCGACCTCTTCTGGCTCTCGCTCGATCCTCCGGGCCCTGAATACGGCCTCGGCTTTGCCCCCCTGATGGAGGGCGGCTGGTGGCTGATTTCGAGCTTCTTCTTGCTCGTCTCGGTCATCTGCTGGTGGATCCGCTCGTATCTGCGCGCTGAAGCACTGGGCATGGGCAAGCACGTCTCTTGGGCGTTTGCCTCTGCGATCTGGCTGTTCCTGGTGCTGGGCCTCATTCGCCCCGTGCTGATGGGCAGCTGGTCAGAAGCGGTGCCTTACGGCGTGTTCACCCACCTCGACTGGACCAACAACTTCTCCATCATCTACGGCAACCTGTTCTACAATCCGTTCCATGCGCTCTCGATCGTGTTCCTCTATGGCTCCACGCTCCTGTTCGCGATGCACGGTGCGACGATCCTGGCTGTGACCCGCCTCGGCGGCGACCGGGAGATTGAGCAGATCATCGACCGTGGCACGGCATCCGAGCGGGCTGGCCTGTTCTGGCGCTGGACCATGGGCTTTAACGCCACGATGGAGGGCATTCACCGCTGGGCCTGGTGGTTCGCAGTTCTGACGACGCTCACGGGCGGCATCGGGATCTTGTTGACCGGTACCGTGGTGGAAGACTGGCGCGGTTGGGCTATTGATCATGGCTACGCCACGGTCGAAATCTACCCGCTGGGCGGCTGATCCGAGGAGAACAAAGCAATGAGTGACATCAAGACCAGCTACACCCGTGACGAGATTGCCCAACTGATGCTGAAAGGCGGGCTCTACGGTCTCATCGCGGTCAGCATCCCGATCGTCTTCATGATCGTGATCTGGATCATCGGTGGCTTTCTGCCCGCAGAAGCCCGCAGCGAGGTTTCCTCCCTGCTGACGATGCTGCCAACGCTGGCCTAACCCAGCCCACGCAGAGCAAAACGAAGCGCCGGAGCGAGAGCTCCGGCGTTTTGGTGTTTGGAGGGAGGGGAATGGCCTAAACTCCGCCCCAGTCCTGATCCGGGGTCTCGAAGATACTGGCGGAACACCCCTGCGCGGAGCAAGGGCGAAGCCCGCCGCGCGCGCCAGACTGACCGAAAGGTCTGGCATGCGCTGTGTTCTGGTAAGCTCAACGAGGTCCCGGCTTAGCGCAGGGACGTGCTTCAGCCGGAGGCGACCAGCCTCCGGCCACGCCCTCCCTCCCGTATGGGAGGGCGTATTTGCGACGTTTCCCATCAATCGGAGCGCATGCAGTGAAGAGAGATAAACCGCGATGCGCTCCCCTCACGAAACGCCCACCCGAGGGAGGGCGTGGCCTACCCGAACGCAGCGCTCATCAAGGTCCCGTCACAAGGCCGGAACGGGGACGCAACGCCCCGGACATGATCCAGGGCCTAGCTGGTCTTGAAGGAACGCCCTCGCGCGGAACAAGGGCAAAGTCCACGACGCGCGCCAGACCGACCGTCAGGTCTGGCGCATTTGGAGAGCGACGTGTGGGTCCATCGCGAGTGCGGTTTTGCGGGAATAAATCGCGTTGATCGCAACGCCGCTGCACCAAACCTCGGTCTGGCGCGCACTGTGTTCAGCAGCGCTCATCGAGGTCCCGGCACAAGCCCGGCACGGGTTATCCCCGCCCCGGACCTGACCCGGGGCCTCACAGACCAAACCCCTGCATCTCACCCCATCGGCATCGGCTCGTTGTAGAACTCTTCGCGTACGATCTTTCCGTCGGCGACCGTGTAGATCGCGACCTCGTTCATGTCGAAGGTCTCTCCGCTGGCCTTGTCCTTCCCCTGCACAGAAAAGCGCACCGCGAAGCGATCCGGCATATGCACGAACGGGCCGACCACATCGCCGCCCGTCACCTCAAAGGCGGAATCCCACCAGTCATGCTTGCCGGTGATGCCCTCTTTGCCCACCGTCTCTTGCGGGCGGCCACCAAACGGCAGTGCCTCGACCGAGGCGGCGTTGTCGGCATACAGCGTGTCCAACGCCTCCCGCTCGGTGCCATTGCGGCAATGCGCGACGAGGGCGTTTGCTATCTCAACCAGATCCATGTGTTCCTCCTTTGTTCCATTGTGCAGCTACCCCGAATCCCGAGTCGTATAAAGCGACAATTCAATGAAAAAGCCCCGCAACGAAGGCGGGGCTTTGTAATCATTCAAAGAATCTCGCCCTAGAGCGCCTCAAGAACCGCCTCGCCGGCGGAGAGATCACAGACCCCAGGATTATCCTCGACGTTGATCATCGTGATCTTGCCGCTCTCCACGACCATCGCATAGCGCAGCGAGCGGTCGATCAGGTTCAGCGGCTCCGCGGTAAAGCTCATCCCCGCACCCTTGGAAAACGCGCCGCCAATATCCGCCAGCATCGTGATACCCGCCGCATCCCCACCGAGGCTGTCGCCCCAGGCCTTCAGCGTGAAGACGTCGTTGTTCGAGAGGCAGTAAATCGCCTCCACGCCCTTTTCGCGCAGCGCATCCGCCGTGCGCACGAAGCTCGGAAAATGCGCGGTGGAGCAGGTGCCGGTATAGGCCCCCGGCAGCGCAAAGATCACCGCTTTGCCAAGTGCTGCAATATCCGCACTGCTCAGCGTGCCGGGCCCCTCCGCCCCCATGGTGCCAAAAGTTGCCTCGGGCAGTGTGTCCCCAACGTTGAATGCCATGGTGTTTTCCTTTCCGGCGCGCCGTTGCATGTGTCGCGCGAGCATATAGTTTCACCCAGCAGTCGGGCGAGGGAGAAAAGCGTGGCAGATGAGCGGATTATCGTCATAGGAGCTGGGCAAGCGGGGGCGTCTCTGGTGGCCGGCCTACGCAGCGGCGGCCACTCTGGCCCCATCACCCTGATCGGTGCAGAGCCCGTGCCCCCCTACCAGCGCCCGCCCCTCTCCAAGAAATACCTGCTCGGAGACATGGCGCTAGAGCGGCTCTTTCTGCGGCCCGAGAGCTTCTACGCCGACAATGACATCACGCTGAAACTCGATGCTGTGGTTACTCAGATTGATCGGATCGCTCAGACCGTCACCCTCAGCACCGGTGACACGCTGGAGTATGACAAGCTCGCGCTCACCACCGGCTCCAGCCCGATCAAGTTGCCCGAGGCGATGACCAAAGGCCTTGGTGGCATCTACCTGATGCGCGATCTCGCCGATGCAGACGCTCTCGCTCCCCATATGATCGAGGGCCGCCGCGCGCTGGTCGTGGGGGGCGGATATATCGGGCTAGAGGCCGCCGCCGTGCTCGCTGCGCGTGGTGTGCAGGTCACTCTGGTGGAGCTCGCAGACCGGCTCTTGGCCCGTGTCGCAGCGCCCGAAACCGCCGATTACTTCCGCACCCTGCACACCCGCCATGGCGTGGATATCCGCGAGGGCGTAGGCCTCGCGGGCCTCGCAGGCGACGGCACCGTTCAATCCGCAACCCTCTCTGACGGCAGCACCCTCGACATCGATCTGGTGCTTGTTGGGATTGGCATCCGCCCGGGCACTGCACTTGCAGAAGCTGCTGGCCTGACCCTCGACAACGGCATCGCGGTCGATGCTCTGGGGCAGACGAGCGACCCTGCGATCTATGCCGCCGGAGATTGTGCGAGCTTCCCGTACAAAGACGGGCGGATCCGTCTCGAGTCTGTGCCCAACGCGATCGAACAGGCCGAAGTCGCCGCCGCCGCGATGCTGGGCGGGCAGGAGCAGTACCGCGCCAAACCGTGGTTCTGGTCAGACCAGTACGACGTGAAACTGCAAATCGCTGGGCTCAACACGGGCTACACGACGACCGTCACACGCCCCGGGGCGCGCGAAGGGAGCCAATCCGTCTGGTACTTCGACGAGGGCGAGCTTTTGGCCGTGGACGCAATGAACGCCCCCCGCGAGTACATGATGGCCAAACGCCTCATTGAGGCTGGCAAAACCCTAAGCCCAGACGCCGCCGCCGACCCAAACACCGACCTAAAAGCGCTGCTCTGATCCCTTAATTCGAATTGGACCACGCCCCGGACCCGATCCGGGGCCTCGTTGGTTTTGAGCAGCACCCGCGCAGCGTAAGGGCGAGGTCCGTCGCGCACGCCAGCCCGACCGCTAGGTCTGGCACGCGCTTCGGTTTGCAGTGTTCAAATAGGTGCTCGATCCTGTTCGGGACGTAGCCCAGCCGGATGCGACCAGCCTCCGGCCACGCCCTCCCTCTCCCTTGGGAGGGCGTCGCCTGTGTTTCGCGCTGTTCACCGAGGTCCCGGATCAGGTCCGGGACGTTCTCGGGGGCGCCCTCACAAACAGCCTCAAAATAGTACGATCCCGCACTACTCTCTTACCAAAGCGTTACCCAGTCTTGCAAAACTGCAGGACGTTAAGCGGTTCTTCACCGCCCACCCTGCATTTTTGCAATACCCAAGCCGCCTACCCGCGCACTGCTTCGAGCATCCGGTGAACGTTATCCGGGTCCGCGTCCGGGGTGATCCCGTGGCCTAGATTGAAGATATGGGGGCCATTTGCAAAGGCTGCGCAGGTCGCCTTTACGGCATTCACCAGCGCGTCTCCGCCTTGCACCATGAAGAGCGGGTCGAGGTTGCCCTGCGTACAAGTCTTGGTCTGCACATGCGCCGCCGCCCAGGCCGGATCGACCGAGGTATCGAGCGCAACTGCCTGAATATCCACGCTTTCCGCGAAGCTTGCGTAGTTTCCACCAGCCCCACGGGGGAAGCCGATGATCGGCACATCCGGGTATTTCGCACGGATCGCAGCGACGATCTTTTGCGCCGGGCGCACCGCGTATTTCTCAAACTCAAGGCCGGGCAACGCGCCCGCCCAGCTGTCAAAGAGCTTCACGACTTCAGCACCGGCATCGATCTGCGCAATCAAATACGCCGCCGTCGCCTCGGTCACCTTGTCTAAAAGCCCCTCAAATGTCTCCCGATCCCCATACATCAACCGCCGCGCAGGCGCCTGATCGGGGGTGCCGCGGCCAGCGATCATGTAGGTTGCGACGGTCCAGGGGGCGCCGGCAAAGCCGATGAGAGTGGTCTCTTCAGGGAGTTCCTGGCGCAGGAGTTTCACCGTTTCATAGACCGGAGAGACGGTTTCGTGGATGTCGTCCACAGGCCCTAAAGCAGCCAGATCAGCGGCGGATGTCACGGTGGAAAGCCGTGGCCCCTCGCCCTGCACAAAGGTCAGATCAAGGCCAAGTGCTTGTGGGATCAGCAGAATATCCGCAAACAGGATCGCGGCATCAAAGCCATACTTGCGGATGGGCTGTAGTGTTACCTCCGCCGCAAGCTCCGGGTTGTAGCACAGATCAAGGAACGAGCCTGCCTGCGCGCGGGTCGCGCGGTACTCGGGCAAATAGCGCCCCGCCTGTCGCATCATCCAGACCGGCGGCACCGCTTGTGTTTCACCGGCGAGGGCACGGAGGATGGTTTTGGTCGGGGCCATGGTCGTCCTTTCGGGGGTGAACGGGGCGTTCATAGGGCTACCTCTGCAAAAATGCGATCGGCGTGCTCAGCGAGATAAATCGCGAGCCACGGCGTGTAGGTTTCAGGGTGCGCGGCCACATCGGCGCGCAGGTCATCAAGGGCGATCCAGCGCGTCTCGGAGACCTCGTTGGGATTGGGGCGCGGGCGCAGGGTGGCCTCGTCCACTTCAGCGATAAAGATCGAGGCGAGCTCATGCTCTATGAGGCCATTCCCGACATCGGCGCGGTACTCGACCTCGGCGCGCTTGCGCAGCGTAAGCCCTTGAATCCCAAGCTCTTCGGCCACTCGGCGGGGGGCGGCATCCTCAACGGTTTCGCCCCAATGCGGGTGGGTGCAGCAGGCATTCGTCCAAAGGCCCGGCGTGTGGTATTTGCTGTCCGCCCGACGCTGCAACAGTGTGCGGGTGCCATCCATGATAAACACCGAGATCGCCAGATGCCGCAGCCCCCGCTGGTGCGCGGCGAGTTTTTCAACGGGTTGCAGTGTGCCCTCAACCCAGGCGGGGATCATAATCTCGGTCATGATTTCGCGGGGATCAGGCGCATCAGATGCGCGCAGTTTTTCAGGAAGATGCGGGCATGCGCGAGGGGTTTTGCAAACACCAGGCGCTTGTGCATGTAGCCCTCAAACGTGAGGCGCTGGATGTCTATGTCATTGCACATGCTGACAAAACGCTCGCGGCGGTCGTCTGAGATATACCAGGTGTGTTGCATCTGGCCGAGCACGCGAAAGACCATGCCATGCTCCCACAAGAACTTGCGGCGCGCGCTGCGCAGCTTGGCGGGGTTGTTCTTGGCGAGGGCCATGTGCAGGGCTTCTCCGGCGTGGCGCCCGCAACACATCGCATAATAGATACCCTCGCCGGAAGAGGGTGCGACGACGCCTGCAGCATCTCCGGCGACGAGCACATCCTTGCCATTGTCCCACCGCTTCATCGGTTTGAGCGGGATGGGCGCGCCCTCGGTGCGGATCGTCTCGCAGTCTTTCAGGCCGCTCTCATCGCGGAGTTTCGCAGTCGCGTCTTTCAGATCAAACCCGTTGATGCCGGTGCCCATGCCCACGCTGGCGTGGTCGCCGTGCGGAAAGACCCAGCCGTAAAAATCGGGAGAGATGTCCCCGCGATAAACGACATCGCAGCGCTTGGCGTCATAGGCGGGGGCGTCTTCTTTGGCTTTGGGGGCCTTGATGATTTCGTGATAGGCGATGACATAGTCGATCTCGCCACCCTTCGGGATCTCTTGCCGGGCCACGTTGGAGCGCGCGCCATCTGCGCCAAGCACCATGCGGGTTTTGAGGTGGATCGGTTCCGCGCCGGCCTCTTTGGGGCGGTAGACGACCTCAGTGCCGTTCTCGCGGCTGACTTTTACGAAGGTGCCGGTGAGCCGCTCTGCGCCCGCCTCGGCCGCGCGCTCGCGGAGGAATTCGTCGAAAAACTCCCGATCGACCATCCCGACATAGCCATTCTCGATGGGGATATCGACCTCGCGCCCGGTGGGGGAGATCATGCGGGCGACATTCACCTTGGCCACAAGCTGCGCGTCGGGGATGTCGAAATCACGGATGCAGCGAGGGGGCACAGCACCGCCGCAGGGCTTGATGCGCCCAGCCTTGTCGATGAGTGCAACCTTCCATCCAGCGCGGGCGAGGTCTGTGGCTGCGGTTGCGCCGCAGGGGCCCCCTCCAACAACGACGACGTCATAAATGTCCTGGCTCATGTCATTCTCCCGGAACGGTCAGGCTGGAGGGTAGGGGGGCCTCAGCCGAAAAGCTGATGCGCGCGGCGTGGGCGGCGGACAGCAAAAAGATCAGCCCCTCGCCGATAAAAACGGTGCCATAGGCAAGCGCGAGATCGGGGGTGAGCGCGCGCATGATGTCTACGGCGACGGTGCCTGCGAAGGAGCCGATGGCGAAGGCGATGGCTTGGGCGGCACCGAACACACCCATGCGCATCCCCTCGCGGGCGGAGGTGCCGCCTGTGGCGAGCACCATCATCGCGCCAATGGCGGCGACGGCGAAAACCCCGTTGGAAAAGCCGAGGAGGAACACATTGGGCGCAATCGGCCAGTCGGCGTTTTGCTGGCCTCCAAAGCCGAGCGCGATCAGCGCAAAGCCGGAAGCCGCGCAGCCGCCGACGACCCAGGTGTTGACCGGCAGGTTGATCCAGCGTTTCAGCGCTGTGCCCGCGAGCAGCACCAAGATCATCCCCAACAGCGCACCGCCGTGGTGCATTCCGCCGAGTTGAGTGCTTTCGCCGGGCGTCATGCCAAAGACATGGCCAGCGTAGGGCTCTAGGATGAGGTCTTGGGTGTTGTAGGCGACCATCGCGGTGAAGACGAACACGGCGAAGACGCGGGCGGAGCGATCCTCCCACACCTCGCGGACGGCGGCCATGAAATCAGGCTTTTCGTTGGTTTGAGGGGGCGCGATGGCGCCGCGCTCGATGCCCCAGGTGCCGATGATGCCCAGCAGCATGGCAATCGCACCCACGCTGCAGGTCACGGCGACAAGGCGGGTGTGAGTGTAGGGGTCAAGGTTTGCGCCCGCGCCAATGCCGGTGGCGGCAAGGCCGAAGATCATCATGATCCAGACCGCAGAGCCCGCCGCTGCCTTGCGGTCATCTGAGACGCGCGCGGCGAGCAGCGCCAAGAGGTTTGTGCCCGCAGCACCGATCCCGGCACCGATGGCGATGAACGACAGGATCGCAGCAGCAATGCCGAGGCCGAGCCGGGTCTCCATCAGCACCACCGAGAGCGCCGCGCAGATGCCGCCGGTGATGAGCACGGCGAGGCCGCCCAAGATCCACGGCGTGCGGCGGGCGTGTTGGTCTGCGGAGTGGCCAAAAAGCGGGCGGCTCATCTGGCTGCCTTGGTAAAGCGCGACGAGGAAGCCGGGGAGAACGGCAGGCAGGGCCAACTCCACCACCATCACGCGGTTGAGGGTGGCGGTGGCGAGCACCACGATGGAGCCAAGCGCCATTTGCACGAGGCCAAGGCGCAGGATGCCGGGCCAGCCGAGCGTCTTCATACCATGCCCCCCAATGCGACGGCGCTGGCCATCATGCCTGAGACGTAGAGCACCACGCCGGTGGCGTTGTACCAGGGCGCAAGGCCTTTCGGGTCGGTCAGCAGTTTGGCCATCGCGAGAAGCTGCGCGGCAATCACCAGCGTCACGACAGCGGCGGGGCCTTTTGCATCCCACGAGATGAGGAGGGCGAGCACTGCGAGTTGCGGGATCGCCATCACCCAGCAGGCGAGCTTTGCGGCCCGCTCTGGGCCAAGGGTGACTGGCAGGGAATTCACGCCCTGTTTGATGTCGCCCTCTATGGCCTTGAAATCATTGAGGGTCATGATGCCATGCGCGCCGAGGGCATAGAGGCCCGCGATCAGGATCACCTCCCAGCGGGCACCGGCAGCTCCGGCCATCACAACCGCGCCGGTGAACCAGGGCAGGCCCTCATAGCAAAGGCCGACGACACCGGGGCCAACCCAGCCGGAGCGTTTTAGCCGGATCGGCTCTACCGAATAGGCCCAGGCGCAGATGACAGCAAAGATCGTCGCGCCAAAGCCCCAGGGGCCAAGAAACGCCCCGACGATGAGAGAGAGGACTGTCCAGCCGATGGCCACATAAAGCCCCCAACGTCCGGGCATCCGGCCCGAAGGGATCGGGCGGTGCGGCTCGTTGATCGCGTCGACGTGGCGGTCGCACCAATCGTTTGCGGCCTGGCTCATCGCGCAGACGATGGGGCCTGCAAGGATCACGCCCAAGAGCGCGAGCGCCCAGTTTTCCAGGATCGGAACCCCCGAAGAGACCACGCCACAGGCATAGGCCCACATCGGTGGAAACCATGTGACGGGCTTCAACAGCTCCAGCACGGTGGCCGGGGCAGGGTAGCGGAGCGGGATATCTGTTTCGCTGACAGCCATAACTGTCAACTTAGCTTAACACCTACGTTTCGGAAAGGGACGACTGCAGGCTTTTTTGTCAATTTAACCTGACAGGTCGCTCAGACGTCCTCTTCTTGAGCGTTTGAATTGATCAGGCCGAACTTGCGCAGCTTCACATAGAGGGACTGTCGCGAAAGGCCGAGCATTTCAGCCGCAGAGGCGCGATTGTTTCCGGTCAGCTGGAGGGCCGTCTCGATGCACATCCGCTCAACCACATCGGTGGTGGAACGCACGAGCTCTTTGAGCGGGGCGGAGCCCACAAGCTCCATCACATGCTCCACCGATTCGGGGCTAACTGTCTGCGCGCGGACGCGGCTGGCCTCCAGCCGGCTGACATCGCGCAGGATAAAGCCAAAACCGGTGTGGGCGTCGGATTGGATATGAACGGCTGAGATCTCCACCGGAACGGTCGAGCCAAAGGTGGAGCGCAGCGTCGTCGAATAGATCGACAGCCGCCCGTGCTCTTGCGCGTTGGCAAGCATTACACTCAGGTCAACGCCAGGGCGGCCCAGGAATTGCGAAAGGGACGTGCCGCGCACACCCTCAAACACCGCAACATCCGCGAGCGAGAGGAACGCGTCGTTCGCTTGGTGGATCTGGCCGGCGTGATCGGTGATCACGACCGCATCCGAGGTCTGGTTGAAGAGTGCGCCCAGCGCCTCCCCAAAGCCGAAGCCGTCATTCCCTTGCTTTTGCTGCTGCGTGAGGCGGCAGAGAACGAACGTCTCCGTCGCGGCGCGGAACAGCACACAGCTGAGGTCATAGAGGGAGCCGCCATCGCGCCCGCGAATGGTAAGGTTGGTCGCTTTGCCGGTGGCACGGACGGAGGCTAGTGTCGCCGTGATCTCGTGGTGGCTTTCGTCGGCAAACTCTTGCTCGAAGACCGCGTTCACCAGATCGCGGGAGGAGCGACCGAGCGCTTTGGCAGCGGTCGGGTTCGCCTCGATGATCCGGCCGGACTCTGCGTCCATGATGATCAGCGCCTCGGAGGAGGTCTCAAAGAGCACGCGGTAGCGCGTTTCGATCTGGCGGAAGCGCTCGTAGTCTTGCTCTAGCGCGAGTTGCGCTTTGACGAGGCGGTTTTGCAGGCGGGCTACGGCGCGCAGGTCACGGCCCAAGAGCACGATCATCCCCGGCCCGGTAGAGACGGCCGAATAGCGCACCGGCAATTGCTCACCGTTGGGCATGATGTGGTTGACCTCGCGCCAATGCGGCGTGTCACCCGCAGCGGCATCGGCCAAGAGCTCCAGCACCTTATGGCGGCTGTCCTCGGTGACGAGGTCTTGCAGCTTGGCCCCGGCCCATTGCTCTAGGAGTTCGGGCCCGATGGTCTCGTCCCCGATAGAGATGTCGTGGATCTGGCCATCGTTGCTGACAACGAAGGACACATCCGACGAGGTCGAGATCATCTTCCCAACCGACGCTGCATCGAGCGCCGAGAAGCGATCCGGGTTCGCAAAAAACAGACTTGCCTTGTTCACGTCGCTTTCACCGTTGTCTTGATCGGGATCAGCCCTTTTGACTGTCACGATCAGTTAACATTTTGCAACTGAAATGCTGCCCGTTTCTCCAAAAAGTCTTGTAGTTCATTCCAATCAGGCCCCCATAAATCGACCCGTTCGCGTAAATGCCGGGCCTCTGGATGGCCCGTGATGGCCCCGCCCACCGCAATCGCAGTGGTCGAGGATTGCCGGATCGCGGTGATCGCCGCGTCTAATTCCGCATGTGCCGTCGCCATACCGCAGGAGATGCCGATACAGTCAAATTGGCCCCCTCCGGCGGCCTCCGCGAGTTTGCGCGGAGTGGCTCCACCAAGGGTGAGTGTCGTAAAGCCTGCCCGTTCTAGACGCGCAGACATCCAGATCGGACCAAAGAGATGCGGCTCCCCTTCGAGCGCCGCGATCACCATGCGCCCGCGACCTGGGGGCTGGAGTTTGCCCACGTAGCGGTCGCGAAAGCTATGCATCACGATCTGAAGCGTTGAAAAGCAGAGTGCCAGATCAACAAAGCTGATCCGGTCATCATCCCACGCGGTGCCGAGATCTGCAGCAATGCGGGGAAGGTACACCTCAAACACCGTATCGACGGTGATGCCGCGGCGGAGAACCCGCTCAAAATACTGCACGGCCTCTATCGCACTGCCACTGGCCAGAACGTCGACGCACTCATCCACCGTCAGCAATGTGCCCGGGCAGCTTTGATCGCGCAGGTCCGTGCGGCTTGCGCGCAGACCATTCAGAACGTCAGCGATATAGCTACCCCGCCCACTGGTGTGCGTGCGGGTGAAGTCTGTCACGGTCGTGTTTGGCGTGGCGCCATCCATCAGAAGACCTCTTGGCAGACGACTCAGCGCCGTCATGCTTTGCTTACGGCACCACGACATAGTTTTATCTGAGATATGTCAATTAATCCTGACATAAGTTTCAATAATTGAGGCAATATCACGTTTTTAGATAGTCATTTAAGACTTATCGGCTGAAAAATTTTGTTGAAAAACCAATGAGTTGCAAATGGGTATCGTTGGAAAAACGTCTAATTAGGTTGACGTGACAGTGTAAGAATTATTTGACACTGTGGGATCGCAAGATACCCTTCATGCAAGCGAAAACAAAAAGGCCAACCTGATGTCCGGGGAGACCCTTGAGGCGACCACTTTGCCTCGCAACACGACCAAGCCTCCGCTCTACACGCCAGAGCAGCGCAAACGCCGGGATGAGACCGTCTGGACGATGGTCCAAGGTATCCTCGCGCCGGTGCAGTTTCTGGTCTGTGCAGTCTCGATTGGGCTGGTGATTTACTACCTGACGACGGGCGACGGGTACACCGCCGCGACCGTCTCGATCATCCTCAAAACGGGCATCCTCTACACCATCATGGTGACGGGTGCGATTTGGGAAAAAGTTGTTTTTGGTCAGTATCTTCTGGCGCCCGGATTTTTCTGGGAGGACATGGTTTCTTTCGCGGTGATCGCGGTGCACACGGCCTATCTTTGGGCGCTGTTCGCGGGCGTTGATCCGACGACACAGATGTATATCGCGCTGGTCGCATACACCCTCTATGTCATCAACGCCGCGCAGTTCGTTTGGAAGCTTCGCGTGGCACGTCTGGAGGGCCGGGTATGACCGTTCACCAGACCCCCGGATGCACCTCTACCCCGGTTCTCAAGCAGCGCGGACAGCGCGAGGTTTTCTGCGGATTGACGGGAATCATCTGGCTCCACCGGAAGATCCAGGACGCGTTTTTCCTCGTCGTTGGCAGCCGAACCTGTGCCCATTTGCTGCAATCTGCGGCCGGCGTGATGATTTTTGCAGAGCCGCGCTTTGGCACCGCGATCATGGAAGAGGTCGATCTCGCGGGCCTTGCCGACGCCAACGAAGAGCTCGACCGCGAGGTTGCGCGGCTTTTGGAGCGTCGCCCTGACATCAAGCAGCTGTTCCTTGTGGGCTCCTGCCCATCCGAGGTGATCAAGCTTGACCTCACCCGCGCCGCTGAGCGGTTGACGGTACAGCACGCCCCGCATGTGCGGGTGCTGAGCTACTCTGGCTCGGGGATCGAGACGACGTTCACCCAGGGTGAGGATACCTGCCTCGCCTCCATGGTGCCGGTGCTCGAAGAGACCGACGAAAAGCAAATCCTGATGGTGGGCAGTCTGCCTGACGTCGTGGAAGATCAGCTCAAGGGCTATCTCGAAGAGATGGGCATCCCTGTGGCCTGCCTGCCTGCAATGCGCCGCGATGCCGAGCCCAAGGTCGGGCCCAACACCCACCTGCTGCTCGCCCAACCGTTCCTCGCCGAAACCACGCTCGATCTGGAGCGGCGCGGCTGCAAAACGGTTAGCGCGCCCTTCCCGTTTGGTGCGGAAGGGACAACGGCGTGGCTGAAAGCTGCCGCCGATCTGTTTGGCGTGGACCGCGAGACGTTTGACCGCGTCACCGCCGCCCCGCGCGCGCGGGCTGAAAAGGCCGTCGCGCAGGTGGCGAAAACGCTCACGGGCAAATCGGTGTTTTTCTTCCCCGACAGCCAGCTTGAAATTCCGCTCGCGCGCTTCCTGACCCGCGAATGCGGCATGACCCCGGTCGAGATCGGCACGCCCTTCCTGCACCGCCAGCAGATGGCGCCGGAGTTGGCGCTGATCCCGCAGGGGCCGGTGATCTCTGAGGGACAAGACGTGGATTTGCAGCTGGAGCGCTGCCGTGCGGCGCAGCCTGACCTAACGGTCTGCGGCCTGGGCCTCGCCAATCCGCTGGAGGCTGAGGGCCTTGCCACGAAATGGGCGATCGAGCTCGTGTTCTCGCCGGTGCACGGCTACGAGCAGGCGGCTGATCTGGCGGCACTCTTTGCCAAACCCCTTAAACGGCGCGCGATGCTCGCTGGGGGTGGCGCATGAAACTTCAGGTTTGGACATATGAGGGCCCGCCCCATGTCGGCGCGATGCGTGTCGCCACCGGCATGAAGGGGCTGCACTACGTGCTGCACGCGCCGCAGGGGGACACCTATGCGGACCTTCTGTTCACCATGATCGAGCGCCGCAACCACCGCCCGCCGGTGACCTACACCACCTTTCAGGCACGCGATCTGGGCTCCGACACCGCTGATCTGTTTCAGACCTCGTGCCAAGACGCGTTTGACCGCTTCCAGCCCGAGGCGATGATCGTCGGCGCGTCTTGCACGGCGGAACTGATCCAGGATGACCCGGCCGGACTCGCCGAGCGGATGGGCTTGCCCGTTCCGGTAATCTCGCTTGAGTTGCCGTCCTATCAGCGCAAAGAGAGCTGGGGCACGGCGGAGACGTTTTATCAGATCACCCGCACCCTCGCCGCCCCGCAGGAGCGGAACGAGCAGGTCTCGTGCAACATACTGGGCGCGACGGCGCTGGGCTTTCACCACCGCGATGACGTGCGCGAGATCAAGCAGTTGATCGAAAGCCTGGGCATCCGCGTGAATGTCGTGGCCCCGCTTGATGCGCGGCCCTCTGACATCGCGCGTATCCCGGCGGCGCATTTCAACGTGATGCTCTACCCTGAGACCGCCGAGCAGACCTGCCGCTGGTTGGAGCGCGAGTTCACGCAACCCTACACCCGCACCGTGCCAATGGGCACCGGGGCCACGCGCGATTTTATCGCTGAGGTTTGCGAGATTGCGGGCATTGCGCCCGATCTCGATGACAGCGCCCTGCGCCAACCGTGGTGGAGCGCGTCGGTCGACAGCAACTACCTCACCGGCAAGCGGGTCTTTGTGTTTGGCGACGCGACCCATGCGATTGCGGCGGCGCGCGTTGCGCAAGAAGAGATGGGTTTCGAGGTTGTGGGCCTTGGTTGCTACAACCGCGAGTTTGCCCGCGATCTGCGCAAAGCGGCAAAGCTCTACGGTGTCGAGCCGCTGATCACGGATGATTATCTGGAGGTCGAGCAGGCCATCCAAGAGGCCGCGCCCGAGCTCATTCTCGGCACGCAGATGGAGCGGCACATCGGCAAGCGGCTGGGCATCGGCTGCGCCGTGATCTCCGCCCCGTTCCACGTGCAGGACCACCCCGCGCGCTTCTCTCCGATGATGGGCTTTGAGGGTGCGAATGTGCTCTTTGACACCTGGGTGCATCCGCTGGTGATGGGGCTCGAAGAGCACCTGCTGACGATGTTCCGCGAAGACTTCGAGTTTAACGAGGAGAGCGGCGCCAGCCACCACGGTGGCAAGGTGGTGCTGCGAGACCTTGAAGCTGCGGTTCCCGTTGAGGGCAACCCGGCGGGGGAGGGGGGGCGTCCCTCGGCCTCTGACCCCGCCGGCGACACCGCTGTGCTGGAGCGACCCGCCGCTGACGCGGCTGATCCGGCGGCCCCCGTCTGGACGGCCGATGGCGAGAAAGAGCTGAAGAAGATCCCGTTCTTCGTGCGCGGCAAGGCGCGGCGCAACACCGAAACTTTTGCCGCTGAGCGGGGCATTTCTCCGATCTCGCGCGACACTCTTTACGAAGCGAAGGCCCATTATGCGCGATAGTGCATTCGATACGACCGGGCCCGAGATGCGGGTGACCATTATCACGCTGGACCGTCACGCGATGGGCCCGGTGATGAAGGCCGAGGCGCGGCTCAAAGAGCTGATCCCGGAGCTGACGATCACCGCCCATGCGAGTGCGGAATGGGGTGAAGACCCAGAGGCGTTGCGGGCAGCCCAAGACGATGTGGCGCGGGCCAACATCATCGTCGCCAACCTGCTGTTCATCGATGAGCACATCAAAGCCATCCTGCCGAGTATCGAGGCACGGCGGCCCGAGGCGGACGCGATCATCGGCTGTGTCTCGTCCCAAGAGGTCGTGAACCAGACCAAGATGGGCGGGCTCGATATGAGCCAGCCTGCCAATGGGCTGATGGGGCTGCTGAAAAAGCTCAAGCCCTCGAAAAAGCCGGGCGCTTCCAGTGGTGAAAAGCAGATGGCGATCTTGCGACGTCTGCCGAAGATCCTGCGGTTCATTCCGGGCAAGGCGCAGGACCTGCGCTCGTATTTCCTGACGATGCAATACTGGCTGGCGGGCAGCGACGACAATGTCGAGGCGATGCTGCGCTATCTGGTGGACAATTACGCGTCGGGGCCGCGCGCCGTTTATCGCGGTGCGCTCGATCCGGCGGCGCCGGTGGTTTACCCCGATGTGGGCCTCTACCACCCCGATCTGCCGGACCGGATCACGACCGATCTTTCAGAGCTTCCGAGCCCCGCCAATCCGGTGGCGCGTGTGGGCCTGTTGTTGCTGCGGTCCTATGTTTTGTCCGGCGACACCGGCCATTATGACGGCGTGATCCGCGCCTTTGAGGCGGCGGGCGTGCAGGTGGTGCCAGCGTTTGCAGGGGGGCTTGATGGTCGCCCGGCGATTGAGCGGTTCCTGAAGGCTGATGATGCTGCCACGGTGGATGCCTGCGTCGGGCTGACCGGCTTTAGCCTGGTCGGTGGCCCCGCCTACAACGACAGCGAAGCCGCGGAAGAGACGCTGGCCGCGCTCGATGTCCCCTATCTCGCGGCCCACGCGATTGAGTTTCAAACGCTCGATCAGTGGTCCACCTCTAGCGGTGGGCTTTCGCCGGTTGAGACGACGATCCTTGTCGCGTTGCCCGAGCTTGATGGCGGTGTGGCCCCCACCGTCTATGGCGGGCGTCATGGGCCGGAGGGTTGCAACGGGTGCCACTATAATTGCGAGGGCGCCTCCGGCAGCAAGGTGATGGCCCCTTGCCTTGAGCGGATCGACAAGCTTGTCGCCCGCGCGACCAAGCTGGCGAAACTGCGCCGCTCTCAGGTAGCTGAGCGCAAGGTGGCGGTGGTGCTTTATGGCTTCCCACCCAACGCCGGGGCGATTGGGACAGCGGCGTATATGTCCGTGTTCGAGAGCCTCTTTAACACGCTCACCGCGATGAAGGCGCAGGGCTACGACCTTGAGGTGCCCGAGAGCGTGGACGCGCTGCGCAATGATATCCTCGTCGGCAATTCTGCGAGCCTTGGCCAAGAGGCGAATGTTGCCGCGATGATCTCTGCCGACCGGATTGTGGCGGAAGATCCTTATCTGACCGACATCGAAGAGGTCTGGGGTGCGGCCCCAGGCAAGGCGCAGACAGATGGGCGCAATGTCTTTGTGCTGGGCAAGCACTACGGCAACGTTTTTGTCGGGGTGCAGCCTACCTTCGGTTACGAGGGTGACCCGATGCGCCTGCTCTTTGAAAAGGGCTTTGCACCGACCCACGCGTTTAATGGCTTTTACCGCTATATCCGCGAAGAATTTGACGCCGACGCGGTTCTGCACTTCGGGATGCATGGCGCGCTTGAGTTCATGCCCGGGAAACAGTCTGGCATGTCCGAGACGTGCTGGCCCGACCGCCTGATTGGCGACCTGCCGAACATCTATCTTTATGCCGCGAACAACCCTTCCGAGGGCACGCTCGCAAAGCGCCGCTCCAACGCGATCATCGTCAGCCATCTGACGCCGCCGGTGGGCAAGGCGGGGCTTTATAAGGGCCTGCTGGACCTCAAAGACACGCTCGATGCCTGGCGCAAGACCGCCGATGCAGACCGTCGGCCAGAGATGGCCGAGACGATCCAGGCACAGGCGGCACAGCTTGATCTCGCCCCCGCAGATCCGCTCTGGGCGCAGCCTGTGGCAGAGATCGAGGCGCTGCGCCTCAAGCTGATGGACTACGAAGAGAGCCTCATCCCTGAAGGTTTGCACATCGTCGGCAAACCGCCCGAGGGCGCTGCAAAAGCGGGCCTCATGGAGACGATGCGCGAGGCGGGCGTCTCTGACGACGATCTGGCGGTCGCTGACATGCAGCTGTCCGAGGATCACGAAATTCCCGGCATGCTCCGCGCGCTTGAAGGGCGGTATATCCGCCCGGTGCCCGGCGGTGACCTGATCCGCAGCCCAGAGATCCTGCCCACGGGCCGCAACATTCACGCGTTTGATCCCTACCGGATGCCCTCTGCCTTTGCGCTCGAAGATGGCGGACGGCAGGCGCAGAAGCTCTTGGACAAATACACCGAAGCGGGCCAGCGGCTGCCGCAATCTGTGGCGATGGTGCTGTGGGGGGCCGATAACATCAAATCCGACGGTGGCCCGATCGCGCAGGCGATGGCGTTGATGGGGGCAAAGCCGCGGTTTGATGGGTATGGCCGCCTTGCCGGCGCTGAGCTTGTCTCGCTCGAAGAGTTGGCCCGCCCGCGCGTCGATGTGGTGATGACCCTCTCAGGCATTTTCCGCGACCTGCTACCGCTGCAAATCAAGATGCTGGCAGAGGCGGCGTGGCTCGCCTCCAGCGCCGATGAGCCCGCCGATATGAACCCGATCCGGGTGCACACGCTCAGCTATATGGAGCGGGATGGCTCTGATTTTGACACCGCAGCGCTGCGCGTCTTTTCCAATGCCGAAGGGGCCTATGGCTCCAACGTCAACGTGCTGGTCGACAGCGGCGCGTGGGATGCCGAAGACGAACTCGCCGACGCCTACGAGAACCGCAAAGGCTTTGCCTATGGGCGCGATGGCAAGTCCACCGATGGCCGTGCGCAGCTCAAGACGATGCTGGCGGATGTCGATCTGGCGTATCAGAACCTTGAGAGCGTCGAGCTCGGTGTCACCACGGTCGACCATTACTTCGACACGCTGGGCGGCATAGGCCGCGCGGTGAAGCGCGCGAAGGGGGGCGAGGATACGCCGGTCTTCATCGGTGATCAGACCCGCGGCGATGGCAAGGTGCGGACGCTCAATGAGCAGGTGTCACTGGAGACCCGCACCCGCACGCTCAACCCCAAATGGTTCGAGAGCCTGATGGTGCATGGCCACGAAGGCGTCCGCCAGATCGAGGCGCAGGTGACAAATACGCTGGGGTGGTCTGCCACGACCGGCCAGGTCGATGAGTGGGTCTACACCCGCACCGCCGAGACCTTTGTGCTCGATGACGAGATGCGCAAGCGGCTGGCGGAGCTGAACCCCAAATCTGCCGCGCGCATGGCGAACCGGCTGATGGAGGCGGTGGAGCGCAAATACTGGGAGCCGAGCCCCGAGATGCTCGCCGCTCTGCAAGACTCAATGGACGAATTGGAAGATCGCCTCGAAGGCGTCTTCGTCGCGGAAGCGGCGGAATAAGAATAACGGGAGCACGTTAAAACTTATGGCATTGGACAAATCACCCCCGCTGCTGAGAGGTCAGGATGGCCAAGGCTCGGTGCAGGTGCACCAGACCCCCGACCTGACCATCGAGGGCGCCAAGGTGTTTGCCGTCTATGGCAAAGGCGGGATCGGCAAATCGACCACATCGTCTAACCTCTCGGTGGCCTTCACCAAGCTGGGCAAACGGGTGCTGCAAATCGGCTGTGACCCGAAGCATGACAGCACCTTCACGCTGACCAAATGCCTGATGCCCACGGTCATCGACGTGCTCAAAGAGGTGGATTTCCACCCCGAAGAGCTGCGGCCCGAAGACTTCATGTACGAGGGCTACAACGGTGTGCAGTGCATCGAGGCTGGCGGCCCTCCGGCGGGTACGGGTTGTGGTGGCTATGTCGTCGGTCAGACGGTGAAGCTCTTGAAGCAGAACCACCTGCTCGATGACACCGACGTGGTGATCTTTGACGTGCTGGGCGATGTGGTCTGCGGTGGCTTCGCGGCCCCCTTGCAGCACGCGCAACGCGCGCTCGTAGTAACCGCGAATGACTTTGACAGCATCTACGCGATGAACCGGATCATCGCGGCGGTGCAGGCCAAATCGAAAAACTACAAGGTGCGGCTTGCGGGTTGTATCGCCAACCGCAGCCGCGAAACCAACGAGGTGGACCGGTTCTGTGACGCGGTGGGCTTCAACCGTCTGGCGCATTTGCCTGATCTGGATGCCATCCGCCGCAGCCGTCTGAAAAAGCGCACGCTCTTTGAGATGGACCTCGACGATGAGGTTGCCGCGGTGCAGGCCGAGTATGTGCGGCTGGCGCAGCTCTTGTGGGATGGCACCGAAGTGACCACGCCCGAGCCGCTGGAAGATCGGGATATCTTTGAACTGCTGGGGTTCGATTGAGATGACCCAGACGTTCCAGGCCAAGAAATCGCAGCTCGAAACCTATTTCGACCGCACTGCCTCCAAGGCGTGGCAGCAGTTGACGTCGACCGACAAGGTGAGCCGCATCCGCGAAACGGTGCGCGCTGGGCGCGATGACATGCGTGCCTTGTTACTGGCGCAATTGCCCGCTGACCTGACCGGAAAACGCGTGCTCGATGCGGGCTGCGGTGTCGGCCAACTCTCGGTTGAGGCCGCAAAGCGCGGGGCAGAGGTGGTGGCCGTTGATATCGCGCCGTCACTCATTGAGGTGGCGGAGGCGCGCACGCCCGACAGCCTGAAAAGCCAGATCACGTATCTGGCGGGCGACATGCTCGACCCGGCGCTGGGCCTCTTCGACCACGTCGTCGCGATGGACAGTCTGATCCACTACAAAGCGAATGACATCTCGCATGCGCTGGCGGTGCTCTCTGAGCGCACGCAGGGCAGCATCGTCTTTACCGTGGCCCCGCGCACAGTGGCGCTGACGGCGTTTTTGGCGCTCGGCGCAGTTTTCCCGCGCAAAGATCGCTCGCCGGACATTCGCCCCGTCTCGCAGCAACGCCTGAACTCTGCCTTGCGCGCGCGCGGAGACATGACCGGCTGGCGGCTCAAGGGTCACGGGCGGATCAAGTCGGGCTTTTACTTCTCTGAAGCGATGGAGGTGACGCGATGAGCGCGCAGCGCCTCTCATCCTGGGTACCGTTCGCGGATGCCGCCTCTGAGGGGCTGCCGTTCGCCAAATTGCTGCGGCTGTCGCTGTTTCAGGTCTCTGTCGGGATGGCGACGGTCCTGCTGATGGGCACGCTCAACCGCGTGATGATTGTAGAGCTGGGGATTGCCGCCTCGCTGATCGCGATCATGGCGGCGCTGCCGGTGCTGCTCGCGCCGTTCCGCGCACTGGTGGGCTTTAAGTCTGACAGCTACCGCTCCGCGATTGGCTGGAAGCGGGTGCCCTACCTCTGGTTCGGCTCGCTCTGGCAGTTTGGCGGTCTGGCGATCATGCCCTTTGCGCTGATCGTGCTTTCTGGAGATCAAACGCTTGGCCCCGATTGGGCTGGCCCGGTGGGCGCGGCGCTGGCGTTTTTGATGG
>JBCBGM010000011.1:42351-66476 GCA_038526735.1 Pseudomonadota bacterium
AATGGGCGTCTCGGCTCTGATCTTTGGCTGGCTGCTGTCGGACTTCAGCAAGCTGCAACTGATCCGCGTGATCCAAGGCTCCGCTGTCGTAACCATCGCGCTGAACCTGGTGGCGCTCTGGAAGCAAGAGGCCGTTCGCCCGATGTCGAAGGAAGAGCGCGAGGCCCCGGCGCCGCTGTTCTCTGACGCTTGGGCGGATCTGATGGCGGGCGGCAAGGCCGGGCGGCTGTTGCTTGCGGTGTTCCTTGGCACGATGGCCTTTGCGATGCAGGACATCCTGCTGGAGCCCTATGGCGGTGAAATCCTCGGGCTGTCAGTCTCTCAAACCACGCTGCTGACAGCCTTCTGGGCAGCGGGGGCGTTGGTGGGCTTTGCGCTTGCCGCACGCAAGCTCTCCCGCAACCAAGACCCGATCCGCATTGCAGCTCTTGGGCTGGTGTCTGGCATCTTCGCCTTCTCGGCGGTGGTGTTTGCGGCACCGCTGGGCTCGGCCCTCCTGTTCAGCGCAGGCGCCACGCTCATCGGCTTTGGCGGCGGGCTCTTTGCCGTGGCCTTGCTGACCCGCGCGATGGAGCTAGCCGAGGGCGGCGCGCGTGCTGGTCTGGCGCTGGGCGCCTGGGGCGCAGCCTCTGCCACGGCCACCGGGCTTGGCGTGGCCAGCGGCGGTATCCTGAAAGACTGGGTCGCCTCGCTCGCGGCTTCTGGCCGGTTCGGGCCGGAGTTCACGGACCCCGCGCTGGGCTACCAGATGGTCTACCACCTCGAGATTTTGCTTCTGTTTGTCACCCTCATCGTGATCGGGCGGCTTGTCCGTCGCGGTGTGCCGTCTTCCACCACCTCAACCACCAAGTTCGGGCTCGCAGAGCTGCCCGTCTGACCACAGTTTCAAAGGAGAAACCCCATGAATACTGCTGCACTGGAATACGCACAGATCGTCGGGCGCATCGACCTGGCCCTCGTATCGCTTTACCTCTTCTGGGCCTTTTTCGCCGGGCTGATCATCTACATTCAGCGCGAGAACATGCGCGAGGGCTATCCGCTCGTCGATGAAGCGGGCAACGAGGCGAAGAACCAGGGCCTCTTCTCGGTGCCTGACCCAAAGACCTTCACCATGCCGGGCGACCGTGCGGACGTGATCACGCCGCGCCCTGATGAGGTCGAGCGGACGGTCAACCTCGTGCCCGTCGCGAACTCCGCGGGCACCGCGTTTGACCCTGCGGGCGATCCGTTCGCCGACGGTGTGGGCGCTGCTGCTTGGTGCGAGCGTGAAGACGTGCCCGAGATCGACGCGCATGGTCACGCCAAGATCCAGCCGATGCGCAACCACGAAGCCTTCACGGTTGCCATGGGCTCGAAAGACCCGCGCGGTCTGAATGTCGTCACCGCCGACAACAAGGTCGTTGGCACCGTCAAGGACATGTGGATCGACGTGCCGGAGCAACTGATCCGCTACTACGAGATCGACCTGGGCGAGGCGGGCACCCGTTTGGTTCCGAAAGACCTGTCCAAGATCATCGGCGCTGGCCTCAAGATCAAATCGCTGCCCTCGGACCTCATCGCGAACGTTCCGGTGACGGCCTCTGACAGCCAGGTCACCAAACTCGAAGAAGAGAAAATCTCTGCCTACTACTGTGGCGGCTACTTCTTCTCGATGGAGCGCAGCGAACCTGCGCTCGGCTAAAAACGACCACCGGGCAGCCGCCTTGCGTGGTTGCCCGGTCCACGACTGGTTCTGGTGAGAGGAGCACACACCATGCCATACGCAGACGAAGACGACTATGATGTGGAGCCCGTCCGCGGGCTTCCGGAACTGCCCCCGCCGGGTGAGAAGATCCTCTGGCAGGGCGCCCCAACCGTGTGGCGCGCGGCCGTCGATATCTACCGGTTGAACTGGATTTTAGGGTGGTTCGCGTTCCTCGCCGGATGGCGCGGGATCGCGGCTGAAACCTCCGATGCGGCGGGCTCTGCGATCTTCTGGTCCCTGCTGGCGGGTGGGATTGCAACGGCGATCCTGTTCGTGATGGCCTGGGCCACCGCAAAGACCACCGTCTACACCATCACCAACCGCCGGGTCGGCATGCGGATCGGGGTTGCGCTGACGCTGACCCTCAACCTGCCGCACCAGTGGATCGACAGCGCTGACCTGCGCCTGCGCAAGCAGGGTGCCGGGGACATCGCGCTCAAGATGAAGGGCGACACCAAGCTCAGCTATCTGGTGCTGTGGCCCCACGCCCGGCCTTGGAAGATGAACCCCGCCATCCCGATGCTGCGCGGTTTGGAAAACGTGCAAGAGGTCGCGGGCATCCTTGGAGAGGCCGCGAAGGCGCGGATTGCGGAGGTGGGCGACGCGCCCGTGCACACCGCCCCGCAGCCCGAAACCACATCCCAGCCGCAGGGCGATCTTGCGCCCATGCCAGCCGAATAAGGGAGGCTCGATATGTCAAATCTCACTGATCACACTCCGCCGCAGGCCGTGGGCATCGAGCAGATCCGCCAAAAGCACCCTGACCCGATCCCGAAGGCTGCGTTGTTCGGGATGTTCGGTCTCGCGCTGACGGTTCTGGTGCTTGTGAGCATCGCGCGCCTCTCCGGGTTTGAGCCACTGAACACGCCGCAGCTGGGCGAAGTGGCCGCCGCACGGACCGTACTTCTGGAGACCCGCGCGGATGGTGGCCTCGATGTCATTGATCCAGCCTCCGGAGAGCTCGTCATTGCCTTCCCCGAGACTGCAGGCGGTTTCATGCTGGGTGCGCACCGCGCCTACATGTTCGAGCGCAAACGTTTTGGCAGCGGTATCGATCTTGCCGCGCCGGTTGAGGTGGTGCGTTGGGCCGATGGCCGGATGTCGCTGATCGACCCAGAGACGGGCTGGCGTGCCGAGATTCACAACTTTGGACTGTCCGCGCAAGAAAGCTTTGCGCGTGTCCTCGCCGCGCGGGGCTAAGGCCCGGCGCATTTCGATCCATCATAGGGAGCAAACCGATGGGAATTTTTGCAAAGAAGACGGAGGATGTGCCCTGCACCGTCGAGGTGTCGCACACCTTCGAAAGCCTGCACGCGCATGTCCGCTTTGATGACGGCTCGGTCGTGCATCCGGGTGATGAGGTGCTTGTGCATGGCGCGCCAGTGCTGGCGGGCTACGGTGAAGTGATCTCCGAAAAGCGCACCGCCACGATCACCCGCGCCGGCGCGATTGAGCGGGCCTGGACCCGCCTCACCGGCGACCTGGAATTCATGGAGCTGTGCGAATTCAGCTTCTCAGAGGAGGTCCGGCTGTGAACCAGATGACCGACATCACCCCCGAAGAGCTCGAAGCTGACCTGACGCAAGAAGATGCGCAGCGTATGGCGACGGAAACGACGCTGCTGAACCCCCGCTTTTACACCACCGATTTTGAAGCGCTCGATGCGATCGACGTCTCCAGCGTGCGCGAAGAGTGGGATGCGCTGATCCAAGAGATGAAGGACGACCCAAATAAGGGCCACTTCAAAAAGAACGAAACCTGGGATCCGGTCGATTGGGAGGGCATGGAGCCCAACCTCAAGAAAGAGCTCATCGACTTTCTGGTCTCGTCGCTGACCGCCGAATTCTCGGGCTGCGTGCTTTACAAAGAGATGAAGCGCCGCGGCACCAACGAGGACGTCAAAGAGCTCTTCCAGCTGATGGCGCGCGATGAGGCGCGGCACGCGGGCTTTATCAATGACGCGCTGCGCGAGGCCGGCGTTGCCGTGAACCTTGGGTTTTTGACGAAGCAAAAGAAGTACACCTACTTCAAGCCCAAGTTCATCTTCTACGCGACCTACCTGTCAGAGAAGATCGGCTACGCACGCTACATCACCATCTTCCGCCATCTGGAGCAGAACCCGGAGTTCCGGATCCACCCGATCTTCAAATGGTTCCGGGAGTGGTGCAACGACGAGTTCCGCCACGGCGAGGCGTTCAGCCTGTTGATGCGCGCTGACCCGTCGCTCTTGCGCGGGCACAACAAGCTCTGGATCAAGTTCTTCCTCACGGCTGTCTTCGCGACGATGTATGTCCGCGACCACGCGCGCCCCTATTTCCATGACGCGCTGGGCATCGACATCGAAGAGTATGACCGCACGGTGCTGCACCGGACCTCTGAGATCTCCAAGCAGTGCTTCCCGCTGGCGCTCGACATGGAGAACCCGCGCTGGCAGCGGGGTCTGGAGAAGCTGCGCGCCGCGATGATGGATGCGGATGCCGCGATGCAGAAGGGCGGCCTGTCGGGCAAGATCGGCAAGAACCTCGCCATGGCGCGGGCTGGCCTCGCGTTTGTGGGTCTCTACCTCATCCCGTCGCAGAAAGTGGCGCCGATGGATGAGCCCGTGCTCCAGCCGATGTACTGATGCTCACACCGGTCCTGATATCCCTTTTTGCCTGGTGGTTTTTCACCGGTCTGATTCTCCTGCTCGTGAACCGGGCAGGGCGTCGGGGGCAGGCGGGCTATCAGGCCGTTGTGGTGTTCACCGTTCCGCTGCTCGCACTTTCGGTCTTCGGAATTGTATGGTCGAGCCATCAGACCAGCCTCGCCGGTGTCTATGTGGGCTTTCTTGCCGCACTAGGGGTCTGGGGCTGGATTGAGTTGGCGTTTCTGACCGGAGTGGTCACGGGGCCCTCGCGCTTTCGCTGCCCGCCCGGAACGCCAGAAACGCTTCGCTTTGGCTTGGCGCTGCGGGCACTCATGCACCACGAATTCGCAGTGCTCTTTGGGTTTGTCAGCCTTGTTCTGCTGACTTGGGGGTCGGAAAACACCGTGGGCATGTGGACGTATTGCGTGCTCTTCTTTGCGCGTATCTCAGCCAAGCTGAACGTCTATCTCGGTGTCCCCAACATCAATATCGAGTTCCTTCCGGCGCCGGTTAAGCATCTGGAAACGTACTTTACCGTTGGTCCGATGAACCGGTTGTTCCCTCTGAGCGTAACGCTTCTGGGAGTTGCGACAGGGGTTTGGATTCAACAGGCGCTTTCTGCGCCAGATCAAATTGCGCAAACAGGATACGTGTTAATCGCGACACTAACGGCCCTTGCGCTTGTGGAGCATTGGTTCATGGTCGTGCGGCTTCCGGACGCGGCACTGTGGAGATGGCTCCTAACTGAAACTAACTCTCGCGTGACTGATCGCGGGGACAAAATAACGGCAGAGCGGTAAGCCCTGCACCAAGGACTGGAAGGACGACCCAAATGGATTTCGACAGCCTGTTTCAGAGCCAGCTCGATACCCTGAAAGAGGAGGGCAACTACCGCGTGTTCGCCAACCTCGAACGCTACAAAGGGGCCTTCCCGACGGCGAAAAACCACGGGTGCGAACGCGGATCAGACGTCACCGTGTGGTGCTCGAATGATTACCTCGGCATGGGCCAGCACCCCGATGTGCTGAACGCAATGCATGAGGCGATCGAGAATTGCGGTGCGGGTGCTGGCGGCACGCGCAACATCTCCGGCACCAACCGCTACCATGTTGAGCTTGAGAATGAGCTTGCTGACCTGCACGGCAAAGAGGCGGCGCTCCTGTTCACCTCTGGTTACGTGTCGAACTGGGCCTCGCTCAGCACGCTCGGCGCGCGCCTGCCGAATGCGGTGATCGTGTCGGATGCGCTGAACCACGCCTCGATGATCGAAGGGATGCGCCACGCGAAATGCGCCAAAAAGATCTGGAAGCACAACGACGTGGAAGATCTCGACCGTGTGCTCTCTGAGCTTCCGGCGGATGCGACGAAGATCGTCGCGTTTGAAAGCGTCTACTCGATGGACGGCGATATCGCCCCGATCAAAGAGATTTGCGACGTTGCCGATAAGCACGGCGCGATCACCTACCTAGATGAAGTGCACGCGGTTGGCCTTTACGGCCCACGCGGCGGCGGCATCGCTGAGCGTGAGGGGCTGATGGATCGCGTCACCCTGATCGAAGGAACGCTGGGCAAGGCGTATGGCGTGGTCGGTGGCTATATCACCGGCTCAACCGCGCTCGTTGATTTCATCCGGTCCTTTGCATCTGGCTTTATCTTCACCACCGCGCTGCCGCCGGCGGTCTGCGCGGGGGCGGCGGCCTCCATTCGGCACCTCAAGGAGAGCAGCATCGAGCGGATGCGCCAGCAGCGCCAAGTCGCCAAGCTCCGCGACAAGCTTGATGCCATCGGCATCCCGTACCTGCCCAACCCGAGCCATATCGTGCCGGTGATGGTGGGTGATCCGGTGAAATGTAAGATGATCTCGGACATTCTGATGGCGGAGCACGGCGTCTATGTGCAGCCGATCAACTATCCGACTGTGCCCAAGGGGACGGAACGTTTGCGCTTCACCCCGTCGCCGCTGCACACGGATGCAGACATCGACCATCTGGTCGGCGCGCTGCACCAGCTGTGGTCCCATTGCGCACTGTCGCGGCAAGTCGCCTAAGGCAGCTCACAGTCAAAAGTCACAAACCGCCCTGGGCCAACGCCCGGGGCGTTTTTGTTTGTGGTTTGGGGCGGGCGGCCCTTGGCCCACACCCCCCGACGTGCGGTTTTTCTTGCAATAGGGGCCGCAAGCGCGTTCTGACTGCGCCACCATGACGACGATCCCTGATCAACCGCAGGCCGACACGAGCCTTTTGCCCAACAAAGACGCCCGCAGCGACTGGGTGCGGCTGAACACGCTGCTGACCCTGCGCTGGCTGGCCTCTCTGGGGCAGTTCGGTACGGTCATGGCGGCTTATTTCCTGTTGGACCTGCAACTCCCACTGCAAGAGACACTGTTCGTGATCTTGCTGGCGGTGAGCTTCAACCTCGTTACGCAACTCATCCTGCCCGACACACGCCGCCTCTCTGAGAGTGCGACGACAGCGATGCTGCTCTTCGATCTGATGCAACTGTCGGGCCTGCTGTATCTGACCGGGGGGATCACCAACCCCTTTGTCATGTTGATCACGGCACCGGTGGTGATCTCGGCGACGGCGCTTACGCTGCGGTCGACGATTGCGCTTGGGCTTGTGGCGGTGATGCTCACCACCATCCTGACGATCACCTATATCCCGCTGGAGTTCGCCGATGGCTCCATCCTGCAACTGCCTGGGATTTATATCTTGGGCATGTGGGGGGCGGTTCTGATCTCTACTGTGTTTCTCGCGATCTTCGCGCGGCGGGTGACGGCGGAGAGCTTTTTGATGAACCAGGCGCTTTTGGCCACGCAACTCGCGCTGTCTCGTGAGCAGCGGCTCTCTGCGCTGGGGGGTGTGGTGGCTGCGACCGCGCATGAGCTTGGCACCCCGCTCGCCACCATCAAACTCGCCGCTGGAGAGCTGGTCGAAGACCTTGCCGACCTCAATGTGCCCGAGCATTTGCGTGAAGATGCGGAGCTGATCCGCGAGCAAACTGACAGGTGCCGCGAGATTTTGCGCGGCATGGGGCGTGCGGGCAAAGAAGACAAACACCTGCGCACAGCGCCTATTTCGGCGGTGGTCGAGGAGGCGGCAGAGCCCCATGCGGAACGTGGAAAGTCGGTGATCACGCGCCTCAACGGCCTGCAAAGCGAGTACAACGACCCCAACCAGCCGCTGATCCGCCGCAACCCCGAGATGATCCACGGGCTGCGCAACCTGGTGCAGAACGCGGTGGATTTTGCGACGACCACCGTGTGGATCGATGTGTCGTGGGATGCCGCCAGCGTGCGGGTGGTGGTGGGCGATGACGGGCCCGGATATCCGACCGAGCTGATGACCCGCATCGGTGACCCATTCGTGCGCCGCCGCAATGCGCGCAAAAGTGCTGAGGCGCGGCCGGGCTATGAGGGGATGGGCTTAGGCCTCTTCATCGCCAAAACCCTGCTGGAGCGGAGCGGCGCGACCCTGACCTTCGCCAACGGGCGCGAGAGCACCTGGCGCCCGCAGGTGGCTGAAACCGGCCGCACACCAGACCGGCCCGTCGGCGCCGTGGTCGAATGCATCTGGCCCCGCCGCCGCATCGAGGCCGACCGCATTCAGGCCCGCGGCCCCCTTGGAGAAAACCTCCAAGTGCGTGACTAATTTCGTTCCGTTAAGAGACTGTTAATCTTTAGGGGGTGGCATCGGCTTTGTCGGAGACTCTGTCGAATGCCTGAATTCAGCCCCCTCTTTGCCAGTTCACTGGCCGCCGCCCTTGTGTGTGGTTTTTTACTCTTCGCGGTTGCCAAACTCGCGCGCTTAGCGCTGTTTCACAAAGGCGACGCGCCGGAGGATAAACTCAGCAAACTCTCCGCAGAGGCGCTCTTTCGCCTCGATCGCGGGCGGGTGCTGCCCCTGAACGCAGCGGCAGAGGAGCTGTTTGACCAAACCGGTGATCCGTCGCTCAAGCTGGAGGGGCTCATCCATAAGCTCGGGATAGAGGACGCGCCGCCGCTTTTGACCGCGCTGGCCAATCTCAGCGCGTCAGGGAAGGCGTTTCGCCTCAACGCAGAAACCCGCGAGGGAGCGCATTTGTCGGTGCGGGGCTTCACCTCGGGGCGCTACGCACTTTTCGCCACGCTCGACATCACCGCCTGGCGCGGAGCCGAACAGATCGCCGCGAAAGACCTTGCGCACCTGCGCGATGAGCACGCGGTGCAGGCGGAGGCGCTGAATACCTCTCCGATCCTGATTTGGCGGCACCACAAAGATGGCACCCTGGATTGGACGAATGCCGGCGTCGATCTGCGCCGCACCCGGCAGATCTCTTCGATCATGTCGCAACTGCGAGAGACGAAATCTCTCCCCTCCGATGGGGGCAACACGCGGGTTGCCGTTGCCAGTACTGAGACCGCGCAACGGCATTGGTTCGACGTGAGCTTGCAATCAGACCGGCTTGGCGGGCAGCTCTATCAGGCCAATGCAATCGACGGTGTTGTGCAGGCAGAACAAGCACTTGCGCGCTTTGTCGAAACCCTGACAGAGACATTCGCCCATCTGCCCACGGGCCTTGCCATCTTTGATCGCGACCGGACGCTGGGCCTCTTTAACCCCGCGCTGTGCGACCACCTCAACCTTGATCCGGCGTGGCTTGCCTCTCGTCCCAGCCTGTTTTCGTTCTTTGACCGGCTGCGCGAGGCGCGGATGATCCCGGAGCAAAAGGATTATGCCGATTGGCGCGATCAGTTTGGCGCTTTCGAGGCGCAGGCTGAGGGCAACTCCTATGACGCCAGCTGGACATTGCCCGAAGGGCGCACGCTGCGCGTGAGCGGCCGCGCGCATCCCCATGGCGCGATTGCGTTTTTGTTTGATGACGTCACCCAAAGCCTCTCGCACCAGCACCGCTTCAAAGACGATATCGCGCTGAGGGAGGCGGCCTTCTCTAGGCTTGCGGGTGCGCATATTGCCTTCGACGCCGGCGGCAGGATCATGTTCCACAGCGATGCGGCGGACCTGCCGGGCGATCCGTCGCTCAACGCGGTGATCGAGCACTGGCAAACGGCGTATGGCGAGAGCGCAACCTGGACGGCCCTGCGCGGATATGTGCTCAAAGCGCTGCCCGACCGCGTGCCGCTGCGCCAAACGCTGATCATGGCAGACGGACACGAGCAAATCCTTGAGGCGGTGCCCCTGCCGCTGGGCGCCACGTTGATCTCATTCCTGCCACCGAAACCTGCGGCAAAACGGCTGAGCCGGGCCATGTCACCAGAGGGGCTGCTCACGCAAACGCTTGTGTCAGATGCACTGCGGCTCTGCTCTGACGCAGGCGTCGCGCTGACGGTTTCGCCCCTCGACTACACCCTGCCCGCAAGCGCGTTGCCTGAGCATTTCAGAACGCTGATGTCTACGGTCCTGACGGCTGTGCTGGCCCAGATGAAACCTGCCGGAACGCTGCGCCTGTCGCTGCACATGAGCGACCGCCCCAGTATCCGCCTCTCGGGCATTCCCGCGCAATCGGTGCGGGAGGTGGCGGAGGTTGCGCAGGGCACGGCGCTGTCGCGGCTGTTGTTTGAGACGGGGTGCGGCCTCACGCCAACAGAGCACGGCGATGCGCTGGAACTGTCGTTACCAAGCCCGGTTGCTCATCAACACAGCGCCATTTCAAGCATCGCGGCGCAGTAGGTCTGTACCGCGCGCCGTTGCTGGCCGCGGCCCACAGCGCTATGCTCGCGCGGACCCTAAAAGACTGCGACCGATGCCCCAGTTTTCACTGCAATCGACCTCTCCTGACCAGACGGGAGACCTGGCCCGCGCACTGGCAGCGGAGTTGCACGCGGGGGATGTTCTGCTGCTTTCCGGCCCGGTGGGGGCCGGAAAATCTCACTTCGCCCGGGCGATCGTCCAAGCCTTGTGCGGGGCAGAGACGGAAGTGCCCTCGCCAACGTTCACGCTCGTCCAACCCTACCGTGCGAACACCGGGCCAGAGGTGCTCCACGCCGATCTCTACCGTCTGGGCGACCCCTCTGAGCTGACAGAGCTGGGCCTCGATTTGCCCGCAAAAGACGCGATCTGCCTGATCGAATGGCCAGAGCGGCTGGGCGACGGCGCGCCCGCCTCAGCCCTTTCGGTGTCACTTTCGCTCACCTCTGAGAGCAACCGCACGCTCACCTTTTCGGCAATCAGCCCGCGCTGGGCGGACCTCGCCACCCTCCTCGAGACCACTTCCGCAAATGTCTGACCGCGCCCGCGCACGCGTTGCTTTTTTGCAGTCTGCCGGATGGGGGCAGGCGGCTTGCTCTGCCCTTGCCGCAGACGCCTCCACCCGCCGGTATTTTCGCCTGCAAGACGCCATGAAAGGCCGCGCGATCTTCATGGACGCACCGTTTGAGCGCCCGCCCAAACCCCTCGCACCGCCCTATATCACACCAGAGCCCGAGCCGTTTCTGGCCATTGCGCGCTACCTTACAGAGATCGGCCTGAGTGCTCCGCAAATCTACGCGGAGGATCGCGCTGCGGGGTTCCTCCTGCTCGAAGATCTCGGTGATGACCTCTTTACACATACCGTTGAGATCAAACCGCAGGCTGAGGAAACGCTCTACGCGGCCGCCGTCACCATGCTGGCAGACCTCGCCCGCCAGACGCCGCCCAAGGGGCTGGCCCCGCCCTATGATTTGGCGACCTACCAGTTTGAAAGCGCGCTCGCGTTGGAGTGGTATGCGCCGCATTGCAGTGATGCGGCCTACGCGGCGTTCTCAGAAGCTCTCGCCGAGGCGCTCCCAACCAACGGGCCTAAGGCATTGGTTTTGCGTGATGTTCATGCAGAAAACCTCCTCTGGCTGCCCAATCGCGCGGCACCCCAAAACGTTGGGCTTCTAGACTTTCAGGATGGGCTGATCGGGCACCCGGCCTATGACCTCGTCTCGCTCTTGGAAGATGCCCGGCGCGACACGTCCGAGGCGCTGCGGGACAAGATGATCTCCCACTACCTCGCTCTTACCGGGTTTGAGCGAGAGCCATTTTTGCGCGCTTACGCAACGCTCGGCGCCCAGCGCAATCTCAAAATTCTGGGTATTTTTGCGCGCCTCGCACGGCGCGACAGCAAGCCAAAATACCTCGCGCATCTGCCGCGGGTCTGGGGCCATTTGATGCGCGATCTGGCGCATCCGGCTCTCGCCGATCTGCGCGCCGTCGTGCTCGACTGCCTGCCAAAACCGAGCCCCGCACATATCGCGTCTTTCCAGCCCGCCGATGGATAAGCCCCGCACGATGATCTTTGCGGCGGGGCGCGGCACGCGCATGGGCACGCTCACGCAAACCACACCAAAGCCCTTGCTCAAGGTCGCTGGCCAAACCTTGCTTGATCTCACCCTTGCGATGGCGCGCCGCGACAACCGCGGCCCTTTCGTGGTGAATGCACACCACTTGGGCACGCAGATCGCTGCGCATTTGGCGAACGTGCCTGACGTCACCGTCACGCTGGAAGACACGCTGTTCGACACCGGCGGCGGGCTGAAGGCGGCGCTCCCATTGTTGCACGATGGCCCCGTCACCACCTTCAACGCGGATGCGGTTTTCGCAGCCGATACGACCCCCTCTGAGGTGCTCACCGGAATTGCACCTCCACCGGGCGGCGCGGTGCTGGTGCTTACCCGCAAAGAGCAGGTCTTGGGCCACTTCGGACCGGGGGATTTCTTTTGTGACGCAGAGGGCAAACTCACCCGACGCGGGGCCGCCGCCAGCGCGCCATACGTCTACACCGGCATCCAGTTGATCGATCCGGCCGCGGTCTTGGGGGTGCAAAAGGATGTGTTTTCCTTCAACCTCGTTTGGGACGAAATGATCGCAGAAGAGCGCCTGCGCGGTGTGATTTTTGACGGGCTATGGGTCGATACGGGTACGCCGGCGGGGCTGGAGTTGGCCGAAAAGCTGCGTAGCGGATAAGCGGGGGTGAAGGCGTGATGGCGAATGTGTTCTACCTGCCGCTGGGGGCCTCTTTTGCCGAAGTGTTCGCGACGGGCCTCGCGCAACGGCTGGGGGCGCAGCCCCAGTCAGAGCGCGCGCAAATGCAGGTGTTTTTTAATACCACCCGCACACAGCGGCGCGTTATGGCGCATTTGCTCGAAGATCACCGCTATTCGGGCTTTTTGCCAAGGTTCAGCCGCGTTGATGAGGCGGGTCCGGAGGAGCGTTTAATCCCTGCATTGGCGCGGAGGCTGGTCTTAGCACGGCTTGTGCGCGCGCTCTTGGAGGGTGCGCCAACGTTGGCCCCACAAAGCGCCGCGTTTGATCTGGCCGAAAGCCTTGCCGCTCTGCTGGATGAAATGTTGGAGGCGGGGTGCGCGCCCTCTGACATCGCGGCGCTCGAACCGGCGGAGTTTGCCGAACACTGGCAAAAAGGCGCGCTGTTTTTCGCGGTTTTGGCGGAGGAATGGCCCGCTCTCAAATCCGCACAGTTCGAGAGCGCCGTTGATCCCGGGGAGGCGTTGTGCCGCCGGGTTGAGGCTGCAATTGCGCAGTGGCAGCAAAGCCCTCCGCAGGCCCCGGTGATCGTTGCAGGCTCCACCGGCTCTCGCCCGCCCACCCATATGCTCTTGCGCGCTGTGGCCGCTTTGCCAAACGGTGCGGTGGTGTTGCCGGGTGTGGATGTGTCGCTCTCAGAGCAGGAGCGGGATGAGTGCGCCGAAGCGCCTGAGCACCCTCAGCACGGCATTTCACGGTTTTTACAGGCGGTGGGTATGACCGCAGCGGAGTGCGTGCCGTGGGTGGATGGCCTCGCAGCACACCCCCGTCAAACGCTGGTGTCAAACGCGCTCAGGCCCGCGCCGGTCACCGACCAATGGCGCGCTGCAGCTCCGGCGCTGTCACGCGATATCGCTGAGGCTACACAGGCGCTGACGCTCCTCGAAACCACGAGCCCACTGCAAGAGGCCGACGCAGTTGCCTTTGCCATGCGCAAGGCCGTCGCGGAGGAGAAAACCGTCGCCCTCGTGACCCCCGACCGTAGCCTCGCCCGGCAGGTTGGAACGGCGCTCACCCGTTGGGGCATCACGCCCGATGACAGTGCCGGCCAGCCTTTGCACCTGACCGCTCCGGGCGTGTTTTTGCGGCTGGTGGCGGGCGTCTTTTCGCCTGCATTCACCATCGCAAGGCTGGTCGCACTGCTGCGTCATCCGCTCTGCCTCGTGCAATCCGAGGATCGCCCGTCACACCTGCTCAAGGTCGAAGAGCTCGAAATCCTGCTGGCGGAGACGCCCGCTCTGGCGCTGCGCGAAGGGCTCGCCTCGATCGACGATCCACCCACTGAGGATTGGGCGGACTGGATTGCCTGGCTGCAATCGCTCTTTGGGCCCAAACTCGCCGGGTTCCCGACCTATCAGCCCCGGCCGCTCGCGAAGCATCTCGCAGAGCACCTCAGCTTCGCGGAGCGTTTGTCGGGAGCAGGGGGAGAGGCAGAGGGCCTTTGGGCGAAAACTGACGGTGCCGAAACCCGCAAGGCGATGACCGTACTGAGCGAGGCGGCAGGGTATTCGGGTGACATCACGCATGCCGAGTATCAGCGCCTGCTCGACGCGCATCTCGCCAGCCAAACGCTGCGGGCCGAGAGCTTTCAGGCAGACCCGCGCGTGCGCATTTTCGGCACGTTGGAGGCGCGCAGCGAGGCTGCGGATGTGATGATCCTCGCCGGGCTCAACGACGGTGTTTGGCCCAAACTCCCCGCGCCCGACCCGTGGCTCAATCTCAAAATGCGCGCGCAACTGGGGCTTGCTTCGCCCGAGCGTCAGGTGGGCCTGTCGGCGCATGACTTTCAGTCGGCGATTGCCGCGAGGGAGGTGATCTTGTCGCGCGCCGTACATGACGGCTCCGCCCCGAGTGTCGCCAGCCGGTGGCTGACGCGGCTCTTAAACCTCATCGGCGGGCTGGGTGACGCCGGAGGCCAAGCGCTGGAAGAGATGCGCCGCAAAGGCCAAGAGCTAACCGCGCAGGCGAGCCTGCTCGACGCGCCCATCCCCTCTGATCCCGCGCCAAGGCCCGCGCCCGCCACGCCGCAGGGCAGCTTCCCCAAGCAGATCTTCGTCACGCAGGTGGAGACGCTGATCCGCGACCCTTATGCCGTTTATGCACGCCAAGTCCTCGGCCTGAAGGCGCTCAAAAAACTGGGTGAAGAGCGCGACGCCCGCGACCGCGGCACGGCTTTCCACCAAATGCTCGAAGCGTTTGCGCGCCAAACGCAGGAGGTTTGGCCGCCACAGCCTGAGGCCCTGCTGCACACCCTCGCGCAAGAGGCCTTCACCGCATCGGGTGCGACGCCAACCCAGACTGCGCTTTGGACGGCGCGGCTCTCGTCGATCACGCAAAAACTGGTCGCGCATCTCAAAGCACGCTACGATCGGGGGCGGCTGCAAGGGGCGGAACTCAAGGGCATTATCGCGGTCGCCGGGGTGCAGCTTGGCGCCTATGCAGACCGGATTGACCGCCGTGCCGATGGTCGGCTTGACCTCATCGACTACAAAACCGGAAAACCCCCGTCCGCCAAGCAAATCACCAGCTTTGCCAAGCAAATGCCCCTCACCGGGCTGATTGCGATGCGGGGCGGGTTCACTGAACAACTGGAAGAAATCGGTGCGATTGGCCTGCAAGGGTTAAACACCGATTTTGACAGCCAGCCTGTCCCGCCGGAGCTGCAAGACTGGGACGCGCTCGCCACCGAGTTTGCCACCCTCGTCGCCTATTTCAACGCAGATGCCGCCGCATGGCCCGCGCGCCTGCGGCCGCAGATGATCACCTTCGCCAGCGACTACGACCATCTTTCGCGTCGCGGAGAATGGGATGATGGCGCGGCCCCGTATGTGGAGAGGGTTGGCGATGGATGACGCCTCTCAGGCCCAGATCCGCGCGGCGGATCCGATGCGCTCCACCTGGGTGTCGGCCAATGCCGGGTCGGGCAAAACCCGCGTTTTGACAGACCGCGTGGCACGGCTCTTGCTGCGCGGCACCCCGCCCGAAGCGATCTTGTGCCTCACCTACACCAAGGCTGCGGCGGCTGAGATGCAGACCCGCCTCTTCAAGCGCCTTGGCGGCTGGGCGATGTTGGAGGATGACGCGCTCAGAGAAGAGTTGAGCACGCTGGGCGAGGAGGGAGATTTTTCGACCGAACGGCTCAACAGCGCGCGGCGGCTGTTTGCCAAAGCTTTGGAGACGCCTGGCGGCCTCAAAATCCAGACGATCCACGCGTTTTGCGCCTCCCTCCTGCGCCGTTTTCCGCTGGAGGCGGGGATCGGCCCCGGCTTTTCAGAACTCGATGACCGAACCAGCGCGCTGATGCTGCAAGAGGCGCTTGAGCAGGCCGCGCTTTCCACGCCAGAGGCCGTCCGCCCGCTCTTTGAAGCGACGGCGGGGGCCGAGCCGGAGAGCCTGATCGAAGCGCTCAAAAGCAACCGCGCGGCCTTTGAGCCGGAAACGTTTGACGAAGCCGCGCTACGCCGCCGCTTCGGCCTGAGTGCCGAGGCAACAATGGACGGGCTGGTTGCGGAGACCCTGTCGCAGGATGATCTGGATCGGCTGACGCTGTTGCTAGACACGCTGGATGGGGGCACAAGCACGGATGCGGCGCAGGCGCGGCGTATCCGGGCCGCCCATGCCGCCGGCCCAAGCCCGGTTGCTCTCGCTCAATTAGAGGGAGTGTTTCTGAGCGGTATCAACTCAAAAGAGCCCTTCACTCGAAAACGGTTCCCAAAAGGTGAGTTCGCCAAAACCCTCTCCCCCGACACCCAAGACTGGCTCAACGCGCTCGGCGCGCGCATCGAGGCCCAACGCCCCGCACGCCTCGGCCTGCAAACGCTCCACCAAACGCGGCTGCTCTACCAGTTCGCGAGAGCCGTACTTAGCGCGCTCGATAAAGCCAAATCCGCCGTCGGCGCGCTTGATTTTGACGACCTGATCCTGCGCACAAGGCACCTGCTGACCAGCGCCGATCAGGCCGCTTGGGTGCTCTATAAGCTCGACGGCGGCATCGCGCATATCCTCGTGGATGAGGCGCAAGACACCTCGCCGCCGCAATGGGATGTGATCCGCGCGCTGATGGAGGAGGCGCTCTCGGGTGCCGATGCGGACGCCTCTCAACGCACGATTTTCGCGGTCGGTGACCCTAAACAGTCGATTTATTCGTTCCAGGGGGCCGCCCCGCGCGCGTTTGGGGCGATGCGCCAAGAGTTTCGTGGGCGGCTTGAAACCCTGCCTAACACGCGCCTTCATGAGCAGCCGCTGGCCTATTCCTTCCGCTCCGCCGCACCGATTCTGCGCGTCGTTGATACGGTGATGCAGGTGGAAGGCCGCGCCGGGCTTGAGGCGGAGGACCGCAGCGCGCACCTGCCCTTTCACCCGAACCTGCCCGGCCGGGTCGAGCTGCACCCATGGGTCGAAAAGCCAGACGCTGCCGAAGAGAGCCCATGGTTCGCCCCCGTCGATGCCCCGCCACCCGATGCCCCCGACCTGATCATCGCGCGCCAGGTGGCCGAGACGATCCGCGATCTCCTCTCGCACGGTGCCACACCGCAGGGCGATGGATGGCGCGCGGTGGAGCCAAAAGACATCATGGTGCTCGTCCGCCGCCGCGCAGTGCTGTTCAATGCGCTGATTGCAGAGATGAAGCGGCTGGGCTTGCCCGTGGCCGGTGCCGATCGCATTACCCTGACCGACAACCTCGCCGTCAAAGACCTGCTCGCCGTGTTGCGCGTCGCGGTGCAGCCCAAAGATGACCTGAGCATCGCCGCCGTTCTCCGCTCTCCACTCTTTGACGTGTCAGAGGCGCGGCTCTACGCCCTCGCCGCCAACCGGCCGAAGCGCAAACCGCTGATCTCCGTGCTGCGCGAAGACCGAGACAGCGCCGATTTCATCGATCAGCACGAGTATATTCGCGGCAAAGCCGACCTTGAGCGCCCCTATGAGTTGCTGACTCATATTCTCGTCGCGCGCGGCGGTCGGGCAAAGCTCGTGGGCCGTTTGGGTGCTGCCGCGGAAGATGCAATCGACGCGCTCCTCGCCCAAGCTCTGGCCTATGAGGCGACCGAAGCGCCCACGCTCACCGGCTTTCTGCACTGGGTCGAGCAAGGGGAGACGGTGCTCAAACGCGAGCCTGACCCGGAGGCGCGGGAGGTGCGCGTGATGTCGGTGCACGGGGCCAAAGGGCTTGAGGCGCCAATTGTGATTTTGCCTGAAACGGCTCCCTATAAGAACGACCAAACAGACAGCCGTACCGTTGTGATGCTTAATGACATCCCGGTCTGGAAGCGCGGGAAGGCGACAGAGCAACCCGAGGCGCTCCGGGTTGAATCAGACGCCCAGAAAGAACGGGTGATGCAGGAGTCCGAGCGCTTGCTCTACGTCGCCCTGACCCGGGCAGAGACGCGGCTGATCGTGTTTGGCGGCGGCAAGCCTGACGACAAGGGCGTGTCGTGGTACGAAAAGATCAAGGCGGGCATGGGGCTTGCGGGTGCCTCGGTGGCCGAAGACGGGTGCTTGGTGCTCGAAAACACGCCCTGGCCCGCGAACGCGACCCGGGGTGTTGAGGCCGAGGCGGCAGAAATCACTCTGCCAGCTTGGGCCAAGGCCGACGTCCTGCGCCCCACATCGCAGCCCCAGCCCACAACTCCCACAAAGCTCGCAGAGGGCCAGCCCCACGCGCTGGGCGGGGAAGGGCTGGATCGGGATGTCGCGATGAAACGTGGCACGGCGTTGCACCGGCTCCTCGAAGAGCCGAGCGCTGATGTCGCTGCGCTTTGGCCTGAAGGAACAGAGCAGGATCGCGCCGCGTTAACCGCAGAGGCAAGCGCTGCGCGCGCCCACTTCCCGGCGCTTTTCACGCCCCAAACCCTTCACGAAGTGCCCTTCGCCACGCAACTGCAAGGGCAACCGCTCCGCGGTCAGATCGACTTGGTGCAGGTTGAGCCGGGCCTCGTGCGGGCGATTGATTTCAAGTCAAACACCGTGGTGCCTGAGGAAATCGGGCAAATTCCCGCAGGTCTGATCACCCAACTCGCCGCCTACCGCTTTGCCCTCGCTCAGATTTTTCCAAGCCATCAGCTAAAGCTTGGCTTTTTGTGGACGCGTACCCCCGGGCTCATGTGGGTCCCTGACGAAATGTTGCGATCACATCCGCTTGCGCGCACCGCATCTTGACGTGTGCGGTCGCACTCCATAGCTTCCGACCTCAACCCCAGCAGGAGTAGTCCAATGGCAACTGTTAAAGTCTCCGACGCGACCTTTGAGGCCGACGTTCTTCAGTCCGAAATTCCCGTTGTCGTAGACTTCTGGGCAGAGTGGTGCGGCCCCTGCAAGCAGATCGGCCCGGCTCTCGAAGAGCTGTCTGACGCCTATGACGGCAAGGTGAAAATCGCCAAGGTCAATGTCGATGAGAACCCGGCGACCCCTCAACAGTTCGGCGTGCGCGGCATCCCGGCGCTGTTTCTGGTGAAAAACGGCGAGGTCGTGTCGTCCAAGATCGGTGCGGCTCCGAAGGCAGCGCTGCAGGGCTGGATCGAAGAAAGCATCTGATTTCAGTTTAGACTTTTTTGAAAGACCCCGGCACGCGCGCCGGGGTTTTTTTGTGCGCATATAGAGGGCGAGTGCCGGGCCGGGGGGCTGGCGCTGCGAGGGATGAGTGGCGCCATTTATTTCGGCCAAGCCGCGCGACGTCAGATCAACGCAGGGTCGGGCCAAAAATCGCCAGACCGTCGGGACCGGTCCGGCACTCGCCCGGCGGCCTACGGCCTTGCTTCCGGGCGTGAAACCACCGCGCTAACCGTTCTCGGCCAGCACCTGCCCCGCCAGATAGAGCGACCCGCAAATCACCACCCGTGCGGCGGGTTCCTGTGCCACGATCTGCGCGAGCGCCTCTGCAACGCTGTCGGCCGTCTCGGTACTATGCCCTGTGTCGCGCGCGGCTTGGGCCGTGTCGGTTGCGGGCAGAGTCGCGGTCTCTCCGGGAATGCTGACCGCATAGAGACGCTGCGCCAACGGGGCGAGCGGCGCCAAAAACCCGCGCGCATCTTTGGTCTTGAGCATCCCGCAGATGATAAAGGTCGGCCGCGTTGCCTGACTGGCGAGCGTTTCGGCCAGCGTCTCGCCCGCCGCGGGGTTGTGCCCTCCATCGAGCACCAGCTCTGCACGCGGTGCCGCCTCCACCAGAGGCCCGCGCACCAGATGCTGGAACCGCGCGGGCCACTCCGCGTGGGTCATCGCATGCTCGCATCCGGTCTCCTCAATGCCCAAATGGCGCAACGCGGCCAAGGCCACGCCCGCATTCTCCACCTGATGCGCGCCCAAAAGGCGAGGTGCAGGTAGGTCGAGCAGCCCGGTTAAATCCTGATAAATCAGCCGTCCGCGCTCCATCCACGCATCGAAATCGCGGCCCGAGACGATCAGCGGCGCGCCGACCTCCTCAGCCCGCGCCTCGATCACTTCCATCGCCGGATCGGCCTGCCGCGCAATCACGCCGGGCACGCCAGGTTTCAGAATGCCCGCCTTTTCAAAGGCGATCTTATCGACCGTCTCTCCGAGAAACTGCTGGTGATCGAGGGAGACGGGCGTGATCACCGTCAGCCGCGGCTGATCGACAACATTGGTGGCATCCAAACGCCCGCCAAGCCCCACCTCCAGCAACGTGTAATCCGCCTCTGCCCGCGCAAAGGCCAGAAAGGCCGCGGCGGTCGTAATCTCAAAATAGGTGATGGCATCGCCGCCGTTCGCGGCTTCGCATTCCTCCAACAGGGCAGAGAGATGCGTCTCTGCGATCAGGCCCTCGGGCAAGCGGATGCGCTCATGAAACCGCACCAGATGGGGCGAGGTATAGGCCGTGCAGCGATGGCCCGCCCCCTCAAGCCCCGCACGGATCATCGCGAGCGTTGAGCCTTTGCCGTTGGTGCCCGCCACATGCACCACCGGCGCGATTTGCTGCTCTGGATGACCGAGCGCCGCCAGAATTCGCTCCATCCGGCCAAGCGACAGGTCCACGAACTTGGGGTGAAGCGACATCAACCTCTCTAGGATGATGTCGGATGTCTGCGCGCTCATTCCTGGGGCAGAGCGTGGGAGAGGCCAGGCGCCGGCAAATCGCCATGGCTGCGCGGCTTTTCTTTCATCAAGAGCCGCACAATCTGCGCCAGCTCATCGCGCATGTCTTTGCGGTGCACCACCCGGTCCACCATCCCGTGATCGCGCAGATACTCGGACCGCTGGAACCCTTCGGGCAGTTTTTCGCGGATTGTCTGCTCAATCACGCGCGGCCCGGCAAAGCAGATCAGCGCATTCGGTTCTGCGAAGTGAATGTCCCCCAGCATCGCATAAGAGGCGGTGACACCGCCCGTCGTCGGATTTGTCAGTACCACGATATAGGGCAGGCCCGCTTCCTTGAGCATCTGCACAGCGACCGTCGCGCGGGGCATCTGCATGAGGCTGAGGATACCCTCCTGCATCCGAGCACCACCGGCAGCCGCAAACAAAATCAGCGGCGCGCGCAAAGCCAAGGCCCGCTCGGCCGCCGCGATGATCGCGTTGCCAACATACATGCCCATCGACCCGCCCATGAACGAGAAGTCTTGCACGGCCACAACGCAGGTCAGCCCGCCAATCGGCCCCTCGCCCACAAGCATCGCCTCTTGCTCGGCGGTCTTTTTGCGGGCGTCTTTCATCCGGTCAGGATATTTCTTTTGATCGCGGAAGTTTAGCGGGTCAGCGATCGGCTCCGGCACCTTCGTGTCAACATAAACCCCACCGTCAAACAGCGTCGCGAAGCGCTCACGTGCGGTGATCTGCATGTGGTGGTTGCAGTTGGGGCAGGTGTTCAGCGCGTCTTTCAACTCGCGGTGAAACAGCATCGTTCCGCAGTTGTCGCATTTGGTCCACAGGTTCTCGGGCGTTTCGCGCCGCGAAAACAGGGTGTTGATCATCGGCCGAGTGAAGTCGGAAAGCCAGCTCATCGATGCCCCTTGAGTGCGCTCACAGTAGTGCGGAGATAAAGCCGCCGACGGGCGATTGCAACGCTGAGTGCGGGTGCCTATGGTCCGATCTCGTCGCAGTGGGAGGGCAGACGCATGGCGTTCGGCAAGCGGATACTCACATGGTTTGAGGGAAACTGGCACGAGGGCAACCTGCCGATCCTCGGAGCGGCGGATCACGCGACATGGCTGGGCACGCTGGTGTTTGACGGCGCGCGGGCGTTTGACGGCGCCGCCCCCGATCTTGATCTCCATTGCATCCGGTTGATCCGGTCTGCCGCTGCGATGGGGTACACACCCAATCTGAGCGCCGAAGAGGTGCAGGCCATCGCCGAAGAGGGCATCGCGAAATATCCCAATGACGCCGAGCTCTACATCCGCCCGATGATGTGGTCGCTTGAGGGGGGGCCAGGGATGATCGCGCCCGACCCCGGCTCGTGCGCCTTTGCGCTTTGTATCGAGGATTTGCCGCTCCCACCGCCCACCGGCATCAAGCTATGCCTGTCATCCTTCCGCCGCCCTCGGCCTGATATGGCCCTGACGGAGGCAAAGGCTGCCTGCCTTTACCCCAACAACGGGCGCATGGTCGCCGAGGCGCGCGCAAAGGGTTTTGACAACGCAATCTCGCTCGATGTGGATGGGTTCGTGGCCGAAACAGCCTCCACAAACGTGTTTTTGGTGCGTGACGGTGTGGTGGAGACGCCAGTGCCCAACGGCACCTTCCTCAATGGGATCACGCGCCAGCGGGTCATGAGCCTGCTCTTGGAGGACGGCTTTGAGGTACGCGAGGAAAAGCTGTTGCCCGAAGACCTGCTTGCAGCGGATGAGGTTTTCCTGACCGGCAACGCGGCCAAGGTGATGCCGGTCGTGCAATACGAAGAGCGGGTGTTTCAGCCTGGCCCGGTCGCGATGCGCGCCCGCACGCTCTATTGGGACTATGCCCGAAAGTCCGCAGCATGATGCGCGCGATTGAGATTAGTGAGGCGGGCGGGCCGGAGGTTTTGCGCCCCACAACCGTGCCCATCCCCACCCCCGGTGCCGGCGAAATCCTGATCAAAAACAAGGCCATCGGAGTGAACCGCCCCGATGCCCTGCAACGCGCCGGCTCTTACGCACCGCCGCCCGATGCCTCCCCCCTGCCGGGGCTCGAGTCCGCTGGGATTGTCGAGGCGGTTGGCCCCGGCGTCTCTCGTTGGCGTGTTGGCGATGAGGTCACCGCCCTGCTGCCGGGCGGAGGATACGCCGAATACGTCGTCACGCCCGCCGAGCACGCGCTGCCAAAGCCGCAAAACCTTAGCTGGGAGGAGGCCGCAGCACTCTGCGAGACGATCTTCACCGTTTGGGTCAACGTCTTTGAGCGGGGCGGGCTCACGGCGGGCGAGAGCTTTTTGGTGCACGGCGGCTCGTCTGGCATCGGCACCACAGCGATACTGATGGCCAAGGCGCGGGGCGCGCGCGTCTTCACCACCGCCGGGTCGCCCGAGAAATGCGCCGCCTGCGAGGCGCTGGGCGCAGAGCGCGCGATCAACTACCGCGACGAGGATTTCGTCGAGGTGGTGAAGGGGGCCACGGGTGGCAAAGGCGTAAACCTGATCCTCGATATGGTCGCCGGAGACTACCTCAAGCGCGATGTCGCGGCACTGGCGGTCGATGGACGCCTCTCGATCATCGCGACATTGGGCGGCCCAAAGGCAGAGCTCAACTTCGCCGCTGTCATGGTCAAGCGCATCACGATCACCGGCTCCACTCTGCGCCCGCGCTCTGTCGGCTTCAAAGCCCGCGTCGCGGCGGAGCTTGAGCGCGAAGTCTGGCCCCTGATCGCCGCAGGCAAGCTCAGCCCGGTGATGGATCAGTCCTTCGCGCTTGAAGATGCGGCAGACGCCCATCGCCGGATGGAAAGTAGCGACCACATCGGCAAACTCGTCCTCGTGCCCTAAAGCACTGGCGGAACGAGATTTTTCCCCTGACAATTGCGCCGAGGCTCTTGCACGCAGGCCATCGGGCTGAGCGCGGTGTCGAGGCAAATCCGCACCTCATAGATATGCGCCTCCCGGCAAATGACGGCGAAGCTATCGCGCGGCAGGTCAGGGTTTGCTGAGCTAAAGGCCCGCCAAACGTCCTGCGCGTCAGCCGCGCCAACCGCCAACTCAGGCCGCGCGAGACCCTCGGCCGCCTTCACAACCGCCGCCGCGTACTCCTCCGGCGTCCACCCTGTGCAACTGCCATGCTTGCGCCACTGATAATCGGCCAAGCTCTCCGTTGGCATCACCGTGGCCATCGTCGCGATATCTTCCGCGCTCGGGCGGGCCGTCGTCTCACACCAATCCGGCCATCCAACCCTATGCTGCGGCCAGAGCCCATGCACCACCCAAGCAAGGTCTCTCTCCGGGTCGCATTGTGGGTGATCGGGGTCATTGCGCAGGGTGCACCAGGTCGGGCTCCAGGTCAGCGCCAGCACGAAATGATCGACCGACGGGTCAAGCGCTCGCACCGAGCGCGGCGCATTCAGCGCCCCAACCGCGACAATCGCCCCGATCAACAGGGCTGCGAGCAGCTTTTTTCTTCCATCCCGGCGCATCGCCGCCTATATACCCGCAATCCTCCCCACTCGGAAACGGACACTTGGCCCAGGCCACCCGGTTTCTCGGCACGGGAGAGATTTGGATTGCGACCTGAAAGGAGCCGACGATGGCGCTGCCGTTGATGCCCAAGGCCACAGCTGTGTGGCTCGTTGATAACACCACGCTGACCTTCAAGCAGATCTCGGCCTTTACCGG